>CAZAKE010000029.1:6294-35716 GCA_964485495.1 uncultured Spirochaetales bacterium | reverse complement strand
CGGACGTACACCCTTGATGATAGCCGAAGTAATGAACAGTCAGGATATTATTCAACTGCTCCAGGAAGCGGGAGCGGAATAGATAATATATTTTCCTTTTCGACTTTTTACCATTGGTATCTCCTAATATAATTTTTTTCTTGAGCCCCGCAGGGTCAACATAACGCGCGCTTGACGCGTAAACGAATGCGAGTCGCGTCAAGCGCCTGTTGGGCGGTACTCTTACTTCCAGTCTTCAATGACCAATTCCGGCACTCTGGTGAACTCCTTCGTATTGTTTGTTACCAATATCAACTTTCTTGCCAGTGCTTGAGCTGCAATCAGCATATTGTACGGGCCGATCAGCTCGCCTTTTTGTTTCAATAGGGCCCTGAGTTTCCCAAAATATTCTGTATCTCTGTCATCGAAGTCGATGATCTGAAACGGAGCCAGAAACTCCGTTAAGGAGATTCTGTTCTTCTCAATATTCTGACTGTTGTACACTCCAAACTGCATTTCCGCTATGGTTACGCTGGAAAGGCACACATCCCGATTTAGGACACTTCTGAGTCTATCCAGTACATGGATGGGTTTTCTGTTCTTGAGAAAGATACAAGTATTTGTATCTAGCAAATACACTTACAATCCTTCTCGTTCCTGCATTTCTGGTTGCTCTCTACCATTTGCCATGAAATCATCCGTGAATCCATACAAACCGTTGAGAAATGTTTCCCATACCTTGTCTTTCGGAAACAAGATTACGGAGTCACCCACTTTCTGGATGAAAACGTCATCGCCGGCAAAATTGAACTCCTTGGGGAGTCTCACGGCTTGGCTTCTGCCATTCTGGAATAGTTTCGCTGTCTGCATGTTCTTGCCGCTCCTTCAGGTTATAATTTATACCTTGGTATATATCACGTCAACAGCGAACTCACTCGATATCTTTTGGAGATTGAGGACATTCCGAAGAATTGAATCCGTTACTATGTCAGATGGGTCCGGAAATTCTATCACTTCAAGACTATAGCACCACATTGCACCATGCATTTAGAGGGATTTCTCGAATCACTCTCACGGAACTCACCGCCGTGGATGGTCCGACAGGCTGAACATGCGGTCAGACTGTTCATGATCTTCTTACATAAAGCGGAAAATGGTACAAGAAGGCAGGAGAAAGTAAACCACTCAGGATCGAAGCATCCTGGGGGCAATCGAAAAACGATACATCGAATGCATCCGACTTCGCGGTCATTCCTATCGATCCGAAAAATCATACATGGGATGGGGTTCACGGTTTCGAAGGATGCATGGAAAAACAACCCCTGAAAAAATTACAGAGCGCCACCGAAAAATCTTCCTAACGGACTTAGCGGTCGAACGAAATGTCTCCAAGTCGACACAGCGGGTTGCGTTCAACGCCCAGTTGTTCCTCTACAAATATGTACTGAAGAAACAGATCACAACCCTTAGGGCCTGCACCGGTCGAGGGCGGATCGTCTCCTACCGGGGAGGCAATCAGGGCCACACAGGATACACCCTATCCACCGGCGACGAGAAATACATCCGGTTCTTCTGATCAAGACTCCCCGAATTCATCCAGATTCCACCGTTCGATCCGGCCGTCTAATTTTTTCCGGTTCCGGTCTTGCGCCCCTCGATTATTATTACCGACTTTTTTTTAAGCGATTTTCTTGAGCAAATCAGCCAATATCGATCTGACTACAGACCAGTATTCCGGCATCTTCAGAGTTTCATCTACAGCGGCAGGAGGCAGAAAACGACGTATTTCGAAGAAAAAGTCGCTGTGCTTATCGTTCAATGATTCACACCGATTCGCAAAACATTGCAGAAACGTCACCATTGGAATACTTCGCTCGGTCAATTTTTGTTCCACCAGTGCCGGTTCGATTTCTACAGGACCGCGGGAGTTACACCAGCCAAGACTACTTCGGTTTCCCCGCCTCCCCATACTGCCGATACATACTCTTGGAAACGAGAGTTGTGGCGCCGCGAAAGGAGAGGAATTTTCTGATGAGGATCGCCGCCAGCCGGTTGGCGAGACCGGGAATCATCACCGGCGTCCTTCCGAGCTTCGGGAGCGCCTGGGCGACCACGGCTTCCGGTTCCATCTCCGGTGCAGCGGTGGGACCCGCCTTGGTTGCCAGGTAGTTGGGCGTGAGGGTAGCCCCGGCAACGACCGTCAGCACGTCCACGCCGGAGGGCCGGAGCTCCCGCCAGAGGCTCTGCCCCAGGCTGAGAGTATAGGCCTTGGTGGCGGCGTAGGAGGCGACCATGGGTGTGCCGCTCAGGGCGCTGAGGCTGGACATGAGGATAATTCCGCCACGCCTCCGTTGAGCGAACAGGGAAGCGAAACGGTGCACCATATCGAGCATGCCCCGGCAGTTGGTGTCGATCACGGAGCGGTGGTCCGCAGGCGGCTGGGAGAGAAAGGATCCGACGATGCTCCGGCAGGCGTTGTAGACCAACAGCCCGATCTCCTTCCCGGCCAGGTGAGGTTCCAAAATCTCGAGTATCCGCGGGTCCGAGAGATCACATGAGACCGTCTTAACCTGTACACCTGTCTCATCCATGACCTCACCTTGGACCTTTTCCAGGGGCCCCGGCCGCCGCCCGATAGTGATCACGTTGAGGCCCAGCCTCGCGAGTTGCAGGCAGAACTGCCGGCCGATCCCCTCGCTGCCGCCTGCGACGAGTGCCCAGGGGCCATATTTTTCATTGAACCGTCTCAATCTCATGATGAATTCCTCTCGAAGCTGAACAGATTTCCAAGCATACCGGAATGGACGATCCGGGTCCATCCGGCAATTCATTATGGATAGTGTACTGTTCGCTCATCAGTTCCTTTTCGGCGATATCGACTTCGTTCCTTGTCGAATCGTTTCGAAAAGGCCGGAAAGAGAGAGTGATGTAGCACATTCGAAATATGGTATACTCATCCTCGATATGGATGGCGTACTCGAAATAATCAACCGCGCGAACCAGCGGGGCGGGAGGATGTTGTCGATCATCGATCTGATCGAGGCTGAAACCCTTGCCCTTGAGGCCGTCGCGTGGATGGCGGTGAAGATACTCGATGGGTCCTCGTTCCTGGTCGGCGCGAAGCCGGGAGGGGCAGGTAAGACGACGGTAATGGGTGCCCTGCTGGGACTCCTGCCGGCCGGAGAGACCGTACGACTGGCCCGGGACGGGACCGGCTGGGAGACCGCATCTCGCGGAGAGTGTGTGGTTGCCTATGAGATCGGCTCCGGCTTCCATGAGGCCTACATCTGGGGTAGGAGTTTGGTCGACTTCTGCCGACTTGGAAGGAACGGCGTGAGGCTAGTCTCGAATTTACACGCCGATACCATCGCGCAGGCTGAAAGTCAGATAGTCAGGCAGAACAAAGTAGAATACGCCGATTTTCTTACGTTCGATCTCTTTCTGCCCGTCGAGATGAGCGGTCGTTGGCCGCAGATCCGCCGCAAGGTTCCGGCCCTCTTCGAAGCATCCGCAGAGCCCGGGAACGAAATTGGTTCCTGGGGGCGAGTCAATCTAGAATCTCAGGAATATGAACGTATCGAACCGGTAAAACACTTCTTAACCTCACTATCACAGGAGAACGTTCGCACGATAGAAGATGTACGGCACAGATGGGTGCGATGGCTGGAAGGGAACTCACTCGGTTAACCGTTCTGCCTGCCGTGTCCATCGCCAACCGTACCTCGGAGAGTCCCCTCACCCTCGGGTTGAACCGGCAACCGCCTGACATGTCGGCCGAATTCCTCCGCTCCTCCTTGGCACGGATCTTGCATGTATGTTAAAAGACGAAGGAGGAACTATGCATATTTCATTGCAACGCATACTCAAGGGCATACTGCTTATGCTGCTTGCAGTATTTCTCATCACCTGTACGACGACAAGAGACCAGGGTCGGATAATCGTGCAGATAAAGAATGAAGAACCCGAATATATATCTCCCGGATCTTCACCGGGAGTGGAGGATCAGTTGATGATCGAACCGTTCGTCGAACCGACGGGGGAAGCCGTCGTTCACGGATACCGGGTCGACATCATCTCATCAGATGAAGAACTCATCCGTACCGTGGGTGAAGAGGTCGTTGACGGCCAGGCGGCCGTGGTGACCATACCGCAGCGGATCGTCTGGGATGGGAAAAACGCCGGCGACGAGATCGTTCCGGACGGCATCTATTCGTACACCCTAACGGTGTGGGACGACGTTCTCGGTTCGTGGTCATCCGATCCCAAGGAGGTGATGGTCGACGGAACCCCGCCCATCGCGAAGGTCACGATCGGGCAGAAACTCTTTTCTCCCAATGACGACGGACACCTCGATACTCTGCAGGTCGATCAAGCCGGATCCAAGGAACCGGTTTGGCAGGCCTCCATCATAGACGCGAGATATAGAACCGTATGGCAGGAGACTATCTCCGACTCCACTCCGACGGACCTGCGATGGAGCGGCCGAGACGAAGAAGGCAGAAGTCTGCCGGACGGCGAATACACCTACATCATCTCCGGAAGCGACCACGCGGGAAACGTCACCGTCGTTTCCATACCGGGAATCACCATAGACACCAGTCGAACTCCCGTGACAATCGGACGAAATTTTGGGGTATTCTCACCCAATGGGGACGGTAGACGCGATAGGATCCAGTTCATCCCGACCGCCTTGGTCGAAGAGGGACTCGAGAGATGGACCATCGAGGTTTTGAATTCTGCAAACGAGGCCGTGTATACTCGCACGGATTCGGCACCGCTCCCGGAATATCTCTCTTATGACGGACAGACAGATGCAGGAAGCATCCTGAAGGAAGGCGAGTACCGTACCCGCATAACCCTCGAATACGAGAAGGGAGACAGACCCGTAGCCTACGCCCGTCCCTTTACGGTGGATCTGACACCGCCGGAAAGCAGCGTCGGGGCAGCCTATGAGGTATTCTCACCGAATGGAGACGGAAACAAGGAGCGTCTGAAACTCACCCAGTCTGCCGTCTCGAAGCATCTCTGGACCGGCCGCATCATCGACGCCGACGGAAACCCGGTGAGGACCTATAGTTGGGAGGGGCCGGCTCCGGAATCGATTCAGTGGGATGGTTTGAATGACTCCGGCGAATTCGTTCCCGACGGAACATACCGGTACACTCTTTCGACGACGGATCGAGCAGGTAACCGTTCTCTGGCGGAGACTGCTCCGTTTCGGAAGGATACCAGCGAAATACCGGAAATCGCCCTGTTTCCCGAGGTACACTACTTCTCTCCAGATGGGGACGGAACGAATGACAGCTTCCGAACTCGAGTCGAACTCACGGAGACCGAAGATATCGTGTGGTCGCTATTTGTCGTCAGGAATGCGGATGGAGAAGCGATGTTGAGATCACGAACGGAAAATAGCGTACCGAAACTCCTCGAGTGGGACGGAACCGACCAACAGGGGGCGACGTCACCGAACGGCGAATATACCGCTCAGCTCAAGGTGCGATACCGGAACGGGAATACCCCCACCTCGAGTACCGCACCCTTTTATGTCGATGTCGAAGATCCGCAGCTCTCCATCGCCGCCGAACACACCGTATTCTCGCCCGATGGCGACGGTCGCCGGGACACCATGACGATTGCACAGTCATCGTCAGAGGAACAGAAGTGGCAGGCGAAAATCGTCGACCAATCGGATGACCCCGTGAAGACCATGTCCTGGACGGGCTCTGTGGAAGACGTTGTCTGGGACGGTACCGGGGACGAAGGCGAAACGGTCCCGGACGGAGAATATACCTATGTCGTCTCCGCGACAGACCGTGCCGGAAATTCTATCCGTAAGCGGATCGATCCGATCACCGTCGATACTCGCAAGACACCTATCGAGATCTCGGTAGAGCAATCGGCATTCTCGCCGAACGGCGACCGGACCAAGGATACCCTCACACTGAGCACCGACGTCGCCGTTCAGGAGGGAATCCGCGGATGGGAGTTTTACATCTTCGACACTACCAGCGGAGAGGCGGTGTATACAGAGACGCATCCGGATGCCCGGACTGTTCCCACTACCATCGAATGGAACGGACAGGCGACCGAACTCGATGCGGCCACGGCTCCGGAGGGAGAATATGACGCCGAACTGGGAGTGTACTATAGAAAGGGGAACCACCCGGTAAACAGAACGGATGAGAGTATCCGGCTCGATACGACACCCCCGACGGTCTCGCTGAAAGCCGACTACAGATTGTTTTCCCCCAACGGTGACGGCAATAGAGATTCGATCACCATTGACCAGGTATCATCGAGAGAGCCGCAGTGGCACGCCGAGATCACCGCTTCGGACGGTTCCACCGTCTACACCCAATCCTGGACCGGAATGCTTGAGGACTTCACCTGGCAGGGAAGAGACGACGCCGGAAACTTCGTCGCGGACGGACGCTACCGCTACACGGTCTCGGCCACTGACCGGGCGGGGAACACGACAAAGTCTGCCCTGTCGGATATCCGTATCGACACCGCCCCGACACCGATCGACGTCGATATAGAGAGAGACGGATTCTCTCCCAATGGAGACGGCCAACTGGAATATGTCTCGATCAATCCCAAGGTCCAAGAGACAGAAGGGATAACGTCATGGACTCTGTCCATGCAGTCGACCTCCGGAAATCCTGTATATACCTTTTCCGGCGGGGAGGATTCGAGCGTGCCTGAATCTCTCCTGTGGGATGGCAACGCCAAGGAGGGAACCGCCGCCGACGGCGAATATGTCGCTGTGCTGTCGGTATCCTACCGGAAGGGGAACCGTCCGACAGTAAATTCAGAGAATACAGTTGTACTCGACACGACCGATCCGAAAGCAAGCCTGAGAATATCCCCGCAGCCGTTTTCGCCTGACGGAGACGGAGTCGAAGACACCACCATCCTGCAGCTCGATGCCGCCGACCAAAACGGCATAAAATCCTGGTCGGTCAGAATTCTCGATCCGGCCGGTAACGAGTTCCGCTATTTTTCCGGAACCGGCATACCGCCGGCTTCCATAGAGTGGGACGGCAGTTCCGATACCGGTGACTCGGTTCAGGCGGCACAGACCTATGAGGCGCTGTTGCGTGTGACCGACAAATACGATAACAGAGAGATTGTCCGGAAAGCAATCGAAACCGATATCTTCCTGATTCGCGAAGACGGCAAGAGGAAGATCAGGATCACCAGTATCTACTTCGAGCCGGACACGGCCGACTATACGACACTCGAGGATCCCGAGAAGGTCAGACAAAACAGGGAAACCCTCGACAAGCTGGCCGAATATCTGAAGGAGTACTCCAACTACCAGATCCGAATCGAGGGACACGCTGTCCTCATCTACTGGCGGTATGCGGAACGGGCCGCGGAGGAACAGGAGGAGGTGCTCCTACCGTTATCTAAAGACAGGGCCGAAGCCGTCAAGGACGCTCTCGTCGAACGGGGAATAGACGCGGATCGTATCAGTACGGCCGGAATCGGAGGAAGCGATCCGATCGTGCCTCACGGCGATCTGGATGAACGCTGGAAGAACAGACGGGTAGAGTTCATCCTCACCGAGAAGTAATTTCTCGACTCTGGTTGCGAAAAAAACATTACAGGCATCTCCAGTCCGAGAGGGCGGGGATGCCCTTTTAATTAATCTCACGGTGAGGACGTAAAACGAACCGGTGGAATTAGTCTATACTGAAGGACTCATGTAATTCGGAGGCGATGGTACGATGAGCGAATCGCAAAACAGCGAGATTTCCCCTGGGGCTGTATAAGATAGAAAATCTCATCTCAGTTGTGGTGGCAATCTTCATCTTCATCGCCGGATATGAGATAGCCCGGACGGTGTTCATCTCCGGAAACCCCCATCACCGAGATCGTGTCGCAGTTATAGGATCTTCCATCGCCCTTTGCAGAACCACCGTAAACAGGTATCATCGTCCTTGATCGAACCAATTTTCACCCGGAGGCACCTATGAGTCCCGCGTACAAGAGTCCCCTTCACGAAATGACCCAGACCACACCGACCTGCCTGTGGAACGACTCCGCAGCCATCCAGGAGCTGACCTATTCGATCGAACATGGCGCCGTAGGAGCTACCTGTAATCCGGTCATCGTGCTGCACGTGCTGGAGAAGGAGATGCACCTGTGGAAGGACAGGATCGGCGCGATCATCGAGGAGATGTCCGGGGCGTCGGAAGATGAAGTCGGTTGGCGACTGGTGGAGGAGATCTCCGCGAAGGGCGCCGAACTCCTGAAACCGATCTTCGATGAACACAAGGGCAAGAACGGCCGGCTCTCCATCCAAACCGACCCGAAGCTCTACCGGGACACCGAACGCATCGTGGCGCAGGCGGTCCGGTTCAGCAACCTCGCGCCGAACATGATCGTGAAGATACCTGTCACAAAAGCAGGCGTCCCGGCGATCGAGGAGGCCACGTACAGAGGGGTCAGCATCAATGCAACGGTGAGTTACAGCCTACCCCAGTGTATCGCCGTGGCCGAGGCCGTGGAGCGGGGCTTGAAACGACGGGAAGCCGAGGGGTTGGACGTCTCCACCATGGGTCCGGTCTGCACCATCATGGTGGGCCGGGTGGATGACTGGCTCAAGGTGATCGCCGACAGAGACGACATCATCGCCGACCCGGAGTGTCTCGAGTGGGCCGGAGTGGCGGTATTCAAGAAGACCTACAGGATCTTCAAGGAGCGAGGGTACCGGCTGCGGCTCCTCTCCGCCGCATTCCGGAACCACCTCCACTGGAGCGAGTTCATCGGCGGCGACGTGGTAATCTCACCGCCGTACAAGTGGCAGATTCGCTACAACGGCAGCGACGTGAAGATCGAGAACAGGATCGATACGCCGGTGGCGCCGAAGATCCTCGAGGAGTTGCGCGGGAAATTTGACGACTTCAACCGGGCCTACGAGGAGGATGGCATGACCGTCGACGAGTTCGATGCCTACGGCGCCACCGCGCGTACCCTGCGTCAGTTCATCGGCGGCTGCGCCTCCCTCTCGGAGCTGATCCGTGACTTCATGATTCCGAATCCGGACGTTACCTCGGCAAGCTGAGTTACGACCAATATTTGATCGCAAAGAGGCCCTCACGCGAAGGTCACCCCATACTTGATGACCTTGCCGGGGTCATGATCGATGAGCCGGAACACCTCCGGCGTCTCCTCGATCGGCACCAGCGGATCGATCAGCCCCTCGAAGTCGACCAGACCGCCCCGCAGCATCTCCACGATGGTGGAGTAGGCCCGGTGTTCATCCCACCCAGGATAATCTCTGGGCGGGTGGCCCCAGCCACAGCCATGGGGCACCACTATGTTGATGCGGTTGTGGTGCCACTCCCTTCCGAGCCACAGTCCCTTAGATTCTCCCTGGTAGAAGCCGGCCGAACACACGGTGCCGCAGATACGAGTCGACTTGATAGCCGTCTCCAGGGCTGCGTAACTGCCGGAGACCTCGATGGCCACATCCACCCCGCGCTTATCGGTAAGCCGGTGGATCTCCAGTGACGGATTGCAGACGGCCGGGTCGAAGACGGCGTCGGCGCCGTGCTCGAGAGCCCAGTCGCGCCGGTTCTCCAAGGGATCCACCGCAAACACCAGTCGTGCGCCCGCTCGCCGCGCCATCTGTACCGCGATGAGGCCGATGGCCCCGAGTCCGACCACCGCCACGGTATCGCCGAAACGCACATGAGATTCCCGGACCGAGTGGATCGATACGTACGCCGGTTCGAGACAGAGGGCCTGGAGGGGATCGATCTCGCCGAGGAGCCAGAGTCTTTCGGCCGGTACCACGTTGGTCTCGGAGACATGCATCAGCCCCACCACCCGGTCGCCGGGCTTCCACCGGGTGACGCCCTCCCCTACCCGCTCTACGACGCCGGTGCCGGAGGTGCCGGTGGGTTTCGGCTCGGTCTTCTCGGACGCGCGTTTCTTTTCGGCTCCACCACCGGAGTCCCCGTTCCTGATCTCATCGACGATATCATCCTCAGGAATGAACAGCCGCATCTCCGGGTCGAACCGCTGACCCTTGAAGTTGCGCATGTCGAACATCGCGCTGGTGGTGCCGTGCTTGCCCGAGGCGTACTCGGTGTGGACCAGCACCTCCCCGGGGCCGGGATCTCGCTGGGTATATTCCATCACCTCTACCACGTGCGGCGCGGTGATGCACAATCTCTTCGGCATCGTCTTCCTCCTCAAACTACGGTCGTCTCATGACTGTGGAGTATATCCCGTATCACCTTGACCGCTCAACTGTCCAGCCGTATGCTGTTTCATGGGATGTGGACCAGGGACGACAACCACAACACCGACCGGAAGCGTCCTCGAGAGGGACCTGTCCCGATTAGGAGGAATAGATGGAGAAGTTCAAGGGAGTCCTGGCGGGACTCGGTAGTTACGGCCGGGGCAATGTAGGCACCATGGCAATGACCTTCGCGGCGGTGAAGAGCGCCGCGAAGGAAGGTTCCGTTTCCTTGGATGAACTCGAGTAGGTACCCCGATGAAAGACGATGCATGGAGTTTCGAAAACCTCCGCAATCAGATCGTGGGAATCGACTCAACCTTCGATACGCCCTTCGGTAAGCGGATCATGACCTATTGCGATTATACGGCCTCCGGCCGCTGCCTGCGGTTCATCGAGGAGTACATCATGCGTCTTCAACAGGTATACGCGAACACCCATACCGAGGACGACGTGACCGGACGCAGCATGACCTATCTGCTGCATCAGGCCGAAAAGAGCATTAAGCGAGCCGTGAACGCCGGACCTCACGGCAAGATCATCGGATGCGGCTACGGGAGCACCGCCGCCATAGAAAAGCTCCAGCAGATCCTCGGAGTGGCCTGGCCACCGGCGACACGGCGACGGGTCATGGAAACCGCAAGGGGCGGGTTGGATGCCGGAGGCATGAAAGATCTCGATAAGATCCTACGCTCCGAAGCTCCAATCGTCTTCGTCGGTCCTTACGAGCACCACTCAAACGAGATTACCTGGCGGGAAGGGTTTGCAGAGGTACACGAGATACGACCCGCACCAGACGGTGGTATCGATCTCGACCATCTGGAGGAACTACTCGAAGCCAACCACGGCTCGGGGAGACCGTTAATCGGTTCCTTCTCGGCAGCCTCCAACGTGACGGGCATGATCACTCCGGTCCACCGAGTCGCCGGCCTGCTGCACCGGTACGACGCGATCGCCTGTTTCGATTTCGCCGCCGGTGCGCCCTATGTGCCTATCGACATGAACCCCCCGGGAAGTGAGTGGGACGGGACGTTCCTCGACGCGGTCTTCATCTCCCCGCATAAATTCCTGGGCGGTCCAGGTTCCAACGGTATCCTCGTATTCAATGAACGGCTCTATCCGCATGACTTGAGCCCCACCGTCGGCGGCGGCGGCACCGTCGATTATGTGAGTCCCGCCGGGCATGATTTTAGTTCCGATATCGAGACCAGGGAGAAGGCCGGCACTCCCGGCGTGCTGCAGACCATGAAGGCCGCCCTGGCCTTTCAGCTCAAGGAGCGAATCGGGATCGAGACAATCGAACGGAGAGAGGCGGAACTCCTCGAACGAGCCTTGAAGGTGTGGTCGACTCATCCTTCAGTCGAGATCCTTGGGAATCCCGACCCTAATAGACGCATCGGAATCGTTTCGTTCTCCGTGCGGGATCCCTGGGGCACCCGGCTGCATCCGAAATTCATGACCTCGCTGCTGAACGACCTGTTTGGGGTCCAATCCCGGGCGGGCTGCTCCTGTGCCGGACCCTACGGTCACACTCTCCTCGGCATCGACCTAGACCTTTCCGCCCGTTACCGTGAGGCGGTGAAGGCCGGATATAATGGATTGAAGCCCGGCTGGTGCCGGATAGGATTTCACTACAGCATGGACGACGAGGAGGCCCGGTTCATCGTCGACAGCGTCGCCTTTTTAGCCGAACACGGATACAAATTCTTGAGTCTCTACGACTTCGACCTCGAGAGCGGAGGATGGAGCTATCGTAGATTCCACGAACAGCATGAGAAATTTTCAATAGACGAGGCAGTGTCCGAATGCCCGGATCCGAATGTGGCTCTGCCACCGGATATCCGCAGGCGGATGTACCGGAGTTATCTGGCCGAAGCCCAGACCATAGCCGGCGAGTTGGACGGTGATGTGTCCGGGCCTGACGGTACGGCAGAGGGATTGGACCCAAAATATAAAGACCTTCTCTTCTTCCGGCTTCCTCCGCCGGTGAGGGACGGTACCAACATATCGGAAGGATTTCTCCCTATAAGTGAGGAAGAGAGAACGAAAGGAGTAGACTCATGAAACAGAACAGCGCCTTGATACTGGTCGACATGCAGTATGACTTCTGCCCAGGTGGCTCGCTGGAGGTACCGGAGGGAGACAAGGTCATCCCGGTGGCGAACCGGATCAGCTCTCTCTTCTCGACGGTAGTCGCCAGCCAGGATTGGCATCCGGAGGAGCATGTCTCGTTCGCGTCTCAACATACCGGAAAAAACCCGTTTGACACCACGAAGATCGACGGACGGGAGTGGACACTCTGGCCCGACCACTGTATGCAGGGCACAAAAGGAGCGGAGCTGCACGACGAACTCGACACCACGCCTGTGCGTCTGATCCTCAGAAAGGGGATGCAGCCGCGTCTCGATTCCTATTCGGTGTTCTTCGAAAACGACACGAAGACCACAACCGGCCTCGCCTCCTACCTGCAGGGCATGGGGATCACGGAGGTGTATCTCTGTGGGTTGGCGACCGACGTGTGTGTCTACTTCTCCGCCATGGATGCGATCAGACTCGGATTCTCTACACACCTCGTCGGGGACGCCTGCGCCGGAATCGACCAGCCTGAGGGCAGCCTCGATGAGGCCTTGGACCACATGAAAGAGATCGGCGTGCACCTGCTCACATCCGGGGAGATTGAATAATCCTTACCTCGGTGAGAAATCGATGTCCCTGTCGAACGGACCCAGGGCACCGGTGATTCGGCCAGCCATCGAATCGTACTCCCGGAAACCTTTCTCCGTGACAATTGTCCACTCACCACACATATTCCTCAACCCGCGCCTGTCTGTACAGACAAACTCCTCTATCTCAGCGAAGAACGACGTTCAACACCGACCCGACGATCAGAACGCTGCCAAGCATGACGCCGATGGATTTCAGTGCCGCCTTCATCCCCAATTCGCGAAATAGTACCACAAGCGTCGCCAGGCAGGGGAAAAACATCGAGAGCAGCACACTGCCAATGATCAGCTGCTTCGTACTCAGGGCCAACGGTGCAAACATACCCAGAGCGACATCCTTCCGCAACACTCCGATCAAGAGCGGTACGACAGCATCCCGGGGCATACCCCATAGGCGGGTCAGTACCGGCTCGGTGAGACGTGCCACATGATCGAAGAGATTGAGATGGTAGAGAACGTTCACCACGAGCACCGCAACCAGGATGATCGGTAGGGCCTCACGAAAGAAACCGGAAATCCGCATCCACATCTTCGAGAGCAATGCCCGGAAGGAGGGAATACGATAGGGAGGAATCTCGATGAGCAGTTCCGGTCGGAACCCCTTCACGGCAAACCTGAGGATGATACTGACGGCAATCCATACGAGGACCAGCACTCCATACACGACGACCACCGGCCAGACACCCCGGTCTCCGACCAGTCCGATTATCATGGCCTGCAGGGCGGTGCATGGTACGGCGATGGAGATCAGCGTCGCCACGATGAACCGTTGTGCCTTCCCCTCCAGGATCCGGGTAGCCATGATGCCGGGGACGTTGCATCCAAGCCCCAACAACACCGGGATGATGGCATACCCATGCAACCCGAGCCGATGCATGATGTTGTCCAGGAAAACTGCGAGTCGGGGCAGATACCCGCTGTCCTCCAGGACACTGAGCACCAGGTAGAAACTGAACAGATATGGAAGCACGGCTCCAAGCGGGATGAAGATACCCGAGGTCAGCACTCCAAATGATTCGACGAAATCGATACCGCCGTCTATGAGCGAACCGATCAGCAGGATATGAAGAAAACTGCCGGTTCCCAATAGGTCGGAAAGGCGCATGAGGAGCGGACCCAGAGTCTTCTCGAAGAGGAGTTCCGTCCCGAAGGGAAGTTGCACCCAGGGTTCCCCGATGACTCCGATTCCACCCCCGATCAGGAATTCACCGAGTACTCGGATTACGACAAAAGAACAGATCATCACGAACATCGCGATGAAGGCTCCCCACACCGGATGCACGCCGGCCATCTCGAGCCGTTCGATTATGCTCCGATGATTCTCCCGGATCTTCTGTACCTTCTCGGTGACGGCATGCACACGAGCCATGAGGGCGCGATCATCCAGATGGGCATGTGCGTATCTGGCATCCTTTCCCGGACTGCCGGCGATATGCGGATGATGCCCCGGATGGGTGGAGTCATCGGCCTGCGGCGACGGCTCCACGGGCAGGGACAGCACGGTTGAGATCATCGTGCTGACGCCTTCTCCGCTCCGGGCGGTTATCGGAACAACCGGAACCCCAAGTTCCTCCGATAAGCGCTCGATATCGATTTCGATTCCCTTCCAGCGAGCCTCATCACACATGTTGAGTGCGACGATCATGGGCCGCTTCTGGGCGAGGAGTTCAAGGGTAAAGGGAAGATGCCGTTCGAGCCGGGTCGAGTCAATCACATTAATGATACGGGCGGCGTCATCGATCAGATCGACCGTGACCCGCGCCGCCTCATCCAACGGCTCCAGTGAGTAGGAACCTGGGGCATCGACAACCACCAGACTGCCGTCGCGAGTCCTGATCTTGCCGAGTGCATAGGAGACGGTGGTACCTGGATAGTTGGAGGCGATAGTCCTGACACCCGTCAAATGGGAGAAGAGTACACTCTTACCGACGTTCGGTTGCCCCACCAGGAGGATATCGCTTGCGAGGTGCGTGCGTTTCCAGGTATCCGATACACCCGCCGCCTCATCAATGGGAGTTTGGATACTCATCTGTCTTCCGAACCAATATGTGATGCGCCATACCGCGTCCGATAGCGACCTGGGCTCGATCCACCAGGACGATTACCGGACCCCCGAGACCGATTGAAGAGAGTTTTCGAACACGTTGCCCCTCTACCAGGCCGAGGCTGCGGAACCGAGCCTGGACGCCCCTACCGCCTTCAGTCGACACGATGATTCCGTCATCACCCGCGTTCAGGGCAACCAGTGGCGAGATGCCGGCTATGCTCCCGTCGATACGTGCTCTACCGGAAAAGTGTTTCCCCTGTCCGTGCACTGCGTCATCCTCCTTCCTCTCCCACACTCCGGAATACCTGGAAATCCGACACCCACTTGTCATTGTTGTCGGGAGGGAATCTGGAGAGGTATTCGAGGAATTGTTCGAGCCGCTCCAGGAGGACACCGGAAGTAGCATGTTCCATACGGCATGCACTCTCTTCGGCGGCCTCCTCATCGAGTCCTAGTATCTCCACGAAGAATTCACGCAGTACCGAATGCCGTCGATCGATTCCCTCGGCGGTCTCTACACCCGTTGCGGTAAGCGTAATAAGGTCATATGGAGAATAGTTGACGAGTTTTTTCTTCGAGAGGGAACGTAACGCACCGGTGACCGAGGAACGGGTCACTTCCAACCGCTCGGCGATATCCTTAGACCGTGCCACCGGATTCTCCTGAAGCAGGAGGTAGATAGCCTCTAGATAATCCTCCATGCTCGCACTGAGTTTCACCTTGTCCATCAATACTCTATATACATCATTAAATAAGGAATGTCAAACTATTTTTGGCTTCCCGAATATTATCAGTGCGTTTCGGGGCCATCGAGGAACCTTCGGAATTGCCGAGGTTGGACGCCGCTCGGACTACGGTCGATCCAGCAGGAATTTCCCGAACTCGTCGACGGTGTGGAAGTACGCGACGCTCCGCGCCTGCATGAAGTCGCGGATCACGGAGATATTATGGCCCCATCCGGCGGCCGCGAAGTCCGCACCTGCCGCCTCCGCCATGAGCATCCCGGGCTTGAGATCGTCCAGAATCAGGATCTCTGATCCCGACAGCCCGTGTCGTTCCATTATCTGCTCTACCGGCCAGGGACTCGGTTTTCGCTTCGACTCGTCGTAGGTCCAGCCGAATATCATGTCCGGCATGAACTCGGGAACATCGGTGTTGGCGGCGTAGTGGCGCCTGATGATGTCCTCCTCAGAGTGGGAGACCACGGCGACGATGCCACCACGTCGGCGATACTCCGCCACGAGAGGGAGAAATCCCGGAAAAAACGGCGGATCGGTGGCGGTGGTGTGACGCCGCCAAATTTCGTACTCGAGCCGGAGCTCATCTTCGGTGAACCCCAACTCCCCGGAAAGGTACCCCATTATTCCCGGATCGAAGTTTTTCAGGAACCATGTATCGAGGTCCACCGGCTCCTGGTCGGGCCGGATGGTACGCATCACCTCCCTGTGGGCGGGATGGTGGATGGTGGCGGTACTCTGAACGCTGGTGTCGTCGTGGTCCAGTACGATGCAGCGGTATTGTAGATTCATCTCTGTAGTGCTCGATCGATATAGATAAACATGTCTGGCGAATGTACCATTTCCATGATATCTTGGGAACAGTGCTACCGGGTCCAACGAAACCGATCCGTGAGGGGGAAGTTGATGGAGTATCATACGGCCGACAGCCAAACACTGTACTACGAGACGTACGGTGAACCCGATGGAGATCCGTTTCTGTTCCTACACGGGCTGGGGGCGGACCATCGCATGTGGGTTCCTCAGGTCGAGTCGTTCTCTCAGATAGGATACCACCTCATTCTCCCGGACCTGCGCGCCCATGGAAAATCGATGAAGGTGAATGATCTCACCTTGGACGACTGGGTCGAAGATATGGTGGGGCTTCTCGATTCTCTGGAGATCGGAGCGGCCCATGTCGTCGGCGTCAGCATGGGTGGCGTGATTGCACAGGCGTTCGGCGTCTCACATCCCGAACGGTGTATGAGTCTGATCCTGAGCGATACGTTTTGCGAGTTGGCAACCGCCGGCGAACGGATGCTCGGGAGTACGGCCGTTTTCGGCCTGCGAATCTTCTCACTACTCGGCCGGAAGGTATTCGCCAAGGCCATGAGATCCGCATACGCCGGCAGGTTCGGCGATCATGCCAGAGAGTACTTCACAGACATGGGGATGGATGCCGATTTCGAGCAGTTGATCCTGGCCAGGAAGGCCATCAACACCATCGATCTACGAAACAGTCTCGCTGCGGTTGCGGTCCCCGCTCTCGTCATCGTAGGAGAGGCCAACGGCAAAACCTTCGTCGAGATCAACAGAAAGATAGCGGAGAGCCTGCCGCAAGCTCGTCTGGAGACAATCCCGGAGGCGGTGGACCCGTCGAGTATGGTGAGGCCGGACGAGTGGAACCGCATCGTCCTAGAGTTCCTGCAGTCTATCCGGGATTGAGGGTGCCATGCGGAGGAACACCATGTCCACTTGGCACATCTATTCGAGGAATATAGAGTAAATCGGTATGGATTTTCGATCACGTCTTCTGAAGACATTAAAAGCCGTTGCATCGATTATCGAGATCCCGGATATTCTGATCGGCGGTTCAGAAGTCCCCAATCTAATCCAACCCGCGGTAGCCTGCAACCTCGTCGTATCCGAAGATATCGATATAGTCGTTCCTGTACCGCGGCATGGAACCGTGAAAGAGCGGATTCCGGAACTCACCATGTTCCGACAATCTGCCGATGAACCCTCGGTTCTCGAACCGATCGATGCAAGCCTTCTCGAAGTGAATTTCATCGGTCTTGATAGAAGAGAGGAGTATTCGGACGAAACGTACATTCTCGAAGATGAAGATTTGCCGATGATAATCTTCTCTCGACTTTCACTACTACAACCAGGAGAACCGGTGATCGTAGACGGCCTTCGGTTGCCTGTACCACAACCGGCGGGATTGCTTGCCGAAAAACTTCTCACCGATCGAAGCGGTGTGAAAGGTGATCGCGACCTGCTGGTAGCGCTTGCGTTATTACTCGTGTGCGATCCGGAAGATTTGAGGGAGTTCGAAAAAACCTACCAGTCACTTTCACAAGAAGATAAATACGCTATTCGGTCGGGTTTATCGACCCTCTCACTCCTTGAATCGATACCGGATATGCCGGATCCCACCCCACATCGCGCATTGATTGCCGGACTACTGAAACGTGTAGAAAATACGGAGATATAGATGTGAACACCCTTTCCAAGAAGGTAAAGCAAATTCGCGAGCGTAGGCTGATTCGTTCCTGGGAGTATCGACAGCGCAACCTTTCGAACGGCGTCTGGTTCAGACTAAAAAGGGTACTGGTAGACGCCGCGGAAGCCTGGGAGATCTCGAATATCGAGGCTGATCGCATTGAAGCCGAGGGATTCGGTCCTCTTCCCGTAGGTCTGGAACTGCATCCTCAGAAACGTATCTACTTCATCGACTCCGCGATACTGTCTACTCTTACAACTGCCCGTCGTATTCCCATTCGGTTAGCTACCGAATTCCTGCAGGCGCAGTATATTGCCTTGATTCCCCACCCCGAAGGAACTGTCGGTACCTATCCATGTGAGACTGAAAAATAAGCAGCATCGGCATTTCGTAAAAATAGCACGTATCACCCGGTCGGGGTGCGATTATCTACATGGCCACCTCTTCCAGGAACGAAATAGAGAAGGAGAGTGCATGGCAGGTGCATACCCTCCATTAATGCTTGCGCCACAGGCGCGTATCGGCTACTATGCCCGGGATGAAACCCACGATTCGACTTTCGAGCTTCGGAGAGAAGTTTACCGCACGCACGGGCATACTGGAACTGATGGACGACCTCGGCAACGCCATGAGCGGAGGTCGCAAACAATACATGCTGGGGGGCGGGAATCCGGGACACATTCCCGAGGTGAACGCCCTCTGGCGCCGACGAATGCAGGAGATCTTAGCCAACGGCGACGAGTTCGAACGCATGGTCGCCAACTACGATACCCCCAGAGGCAAGGAATCGTTTCTCACCGCGGTGGCGGACACGCTCAACACCGAGTACGGGTGGCGGATCGGGCCGGAGAACGTGGCCGTTACCAACGGAAGCCAAACGGCTTTCTTCATCATCCTCAACCTGTTCGCAGGCACCCGGTCCGACAACACCTGCGGGCGCGTCATGTTTCCGCTCTGCCCGGAGTATATCGGATACGCCGATCAGGCTACCTGTCCTGACGCCTTCGTGTCCCGAAAACCCGCCATCGAGATGCTGGATGACCATACCTTCAAGTATCACATCGATTTCGACGGGTTGGAGATCGGCGACCACATCGGGGCGGTCTGTGTCTCACGCCCCACAAATCCCACCGGGAACGTACTCACCGACGCCGAACTGGAGCGGCTGACCGCGCTGACGGCCGATGCAGGGGTTCCTCTCTTCGTGGACAACGCCTACGGCGCACCCTTCCCCTCCATCATCTTCGAACAGGCTACGCTGGAGTGGGCCCCGCACATGGTCTTCGGATTCAGCCTCTCCAAGATCGGTCTACCGTCGACACGCACGGGGATCATCGTGGCGAGCGAGGAGATCATCCACGCCGTCTCGTCCTGCAATGCCATCCTGAGCCTCTCCAACGGCAGCATCGGCCAGGTGCTGGCGGAGCCGCTCATCGCCGACGGAGAGTTGGTACGCATCGCCAATGAAGTGGTACGCCCCTATTATCAGCGTAAATCGGCAGCGGCCCGTGAGCATATAGCGGAATGCTTCGGCGATAGCGTCGATTACGGCATCCACAAGAATGAAGGGGCGTTTTTCTTATGGCTCTGGTTCAAGAATCTCTCAATCGGGACGGATGAACTCTACCGCAGGCTGAAGACGCGGGACGTGATCGTGGTCCCCGGACGCTACTTCTTTTACGGCTTGGCCGAATCATGGGACCACTCCGACCAGTGCATCCGGATGAGTTATGCCCAAAACGACGAGGACGTGAGGCGAGGCATCGAGATCATCGCCGAGGAAGCCGCGAAGGCCGTCTAACCAGCCGCCGCGTGTACCGGATGATACGCAGTTATTCCTGCGGCAGGTAGCAGACCTTCAGTGCCTTCTTCTCTCTCAACAGTTCCGTGCCCTCGGTGTATCGTTCGAGAGGCAGTCGCACGGACGTGAGTGGCGTGAGATCGAGTTTTTCCTGGGTAATGAGCGCCATTGCACGTTCCGCGTCCGGCCGGTTGTGCCGCTCGTATCCAAGAAATGAGACCCTGCGCCAGTTCCACGCCTTGTAGGTAAAGTTGTCCCTGAGGACGCCGAATTTCGCCACGGGGCCGTTAGTCCGGTCTAAGAGAAACTCCGCCGCCGGCGCGAGTCCGGTGCACTCTACGGCGGAGTCGAAAGGAGCCCCACGCTCCGGACGAACCGGCGGGGCGTTACCGATCACCCCGGGCTGGGGCGGCGCGTAGACCTCATCGGCGCCCATCTTCAATGCCAACTCGCGTCTCTCATCGAGAGGATCCACCGCCGTAACAAAGGATGCGCCGTAGGCCTTGGCCATCTGCACGGCGATGAGTCCGGCCGGACCCATGCCGGTGACGCACAGCCGCTTGCCGTCCACCGCCGAGAGCAGGTTCAGCTTGGTGTAACAGACCTGCACACACATCGCCAACTCGAGGGATATCACCCCCTCTTTCGGCACTCCGTCCGGAATCTTCAGGAGATTCACCGCCTCAAAGAGGTTGTACTGGGCATAGCAGCCAGGGCGGTCGTGTCCCTGATCCTTCCAGGAGGCCACCGGATCACCCTCTTTCAGGTCTTTCACACCAGAACCCACGGCGACCACCCGTCCGATAGCCTCGTGACCGGGCTGACCCGGCGGGTTCGGATACTCGACGGTGGAACCGGGAAACATGGGTTCACCGGCCATCATGTGGATGTCCCAATGGGGACAGGTATTGACGGCCTCTATCTCGACGACGACCTGCCCCGCTCCCGGCTTGGGGACGGCTGTCTCTATGACCTCTGCCCTTCCGGGCTCAATGATCTGCAGTGCTTTCATCTGTTTCATACCGGTGCCTGACCTCCCTGGCTTCTCATATCGGATTTGCACTTTACCACACGCCTTGGATTGTACCTGAATATCAGATACTGCACATCAACTCCATTCCAACACGACACCGAGGACATTCTCATCTTTCGAGCGGATCAGATCCCATGCAGTCGCGGCCTCCTCGGCAGGAAACCTATGGGAGATGAGCGGGAGCGTCTGCAAATATCCCGCGGCGATCAACCGCAGCGTCTCATCCATCCGAGGTTTCGGGCATTCCACCTCTCGATAAACGACTTTTTCCTTCTCCTCGAAAACGACTGCCTGCGCCCTCATCGCTACTCCCTCTTGGTTACTACCGGTTCATCGACACGATCGGCTCCATGTCCTGGTGCGATACATGCTGTCCACCAGCCAACGACGGTGGGTCTCCAGCAGCTCCGTCTTGACGGCGGCTGCCTCCGGATCGTCCCAGAGGTTATAGATCTCCTCGGGATCTTCGACAAGGTTGAAGAGCTGCCCCTCCGACCCGCCGACGGTCTCTCCATCGGTCGTCGCGTGGACATCCTCATCGGTGCCCGAAAATACGACCAGTTTCCACTCCCGGCTTCGCACCATCGTCATGGTGGCGGCTCCTTCGAGGATGTTGTCACGACCGTGTTCGGCGAACACGTACTCCCGCCCCCGCCGGTCGCCGGTTCCCATGAGGTCCGGCAGCATGGACCGGGCATCGAACGATTCCGGCACGGGAACTCCGGCCAACTCCAGGACGGTGGGGCCGATGTCCATCATCTGGTAGAGTCCGGTCAGTTTCTCTCCCGCCGGGACCCTTCCAGGAGACCACACGATGGTCGGCACCCTGGTGATGATGTCGTACATAGTCCACTTTTGACTATGCCCATGGTCGCCGAGACAGTCCCCGTGGTCGGAGGTAAAGATCACCATAGAATTCTCCAGATACCCTCTGTCGTCGAGTGTCTCCAGCAATTCACCGATCTTCTCGTCGATCATGGTGACATTGGCGAGATAGTAGGCCCGCTGCCTCCGGCGCTGTTCAGCCGTGGGATTCTCGAGATGTACGACGGAGTCATGATCGACCTTGAAGTTGTGTTCCCTGAGCCGCTTGAACGGCGACGGCTGTCCGGCCAGGTCCTCCTCCGAGACCTCCCTGACGCCCAGGTCTTTTTTTCCGTCGTATTTTTCCAGATATCGGGGGACCGGATCATAGGGCGGATGGGGACCGGGAAACCCGATCTCCAGGAACAGGGGCTTGGTGACGGGATACGTCTCGAGCCACCATTTCGCCATGTCGGCTACGAAGAAGTCCGAGTGGGTCTCCTCGGGAAGGTCCCAGGTGAAGGCCCCCAGGCTGCCTCGGTAATCGTCCCGCTTGCGGTACAACTCCCGTTGCTGCTTCACCAGTCCCTTGGCCGCCAGACCCTTGTCCCATTCGTCGAAGTAGTATCGGGCTTCGAGAAATCTGTCTTTGTTCTCGACGACATAGCGTTCATGAAAACCGAGGGGCGTCTCGAAGGGAACCGTGTGCATCTTGCCGACGTTCACACAGTGGTACCCGGACTCCGCCAATTGCTCCACCCACGAACGGGTCCACCGGTCTCCGTTCTTGTAGACGCCGGTGGTGTGTGGGTAATATCCGGTGAAGAGACTCGCCCTGGAGGGCACGCAGGAGGGAGCGGTGATGTGACAGTCGGTGAGAACCGTCCCCTCTCGTATCAACCGATCCAGGTTGGGGGTATCGGCATAGGGAAATCCCAGCCCTGCGATGGTATCGTACCGCTGCTGGTCGGTCATGATGAGGATGATGTTCGGTCTCGAATCCTCTTGTTCAGAGATTCCGCCTTCGGCCTTGACCCGCCACTCGTTTGTCCACTCTCCGGTTCTGTCGCTCATCTGCTCTCCTTTCCTACCATCATAGTGCGAGTTCCATCGAGGAACTCATATCTTCCGAGTCTTCTCCCGCAGCCAGGCACGCTCGGTCGTCGAAAGCCCCTCTGCCAGCATTGCATAGGTCTTCTCGTGATAGTCGTTCAGCCACTCCTGCTCAGACGGCTCGAGGATCTCGAGATCTACTAGCTCGAGATCGATGGGAAAATGGGTAAGGGTCTCGAACCCGAGGAACTCGCCGAACCCATTCTCCCCGACTTCCACCGTGAGGATCAGGTTCTCGGTCCTAATCCCGTACCCACCCTCCCGGTAGAGCCCCGGTTCGTTGCTGGTCACCATGCCGGGTTTCATGGCGGTGGTGTTGGCCGGCCGCTTGGAGATGCTCTGGGGTCCCTCGTGTACGTTGAGGATAAATCCGATCCCGTGTCCGATCCCGTGTCCAAAGTCCGCTTTATATCGCCACATTGGCGCCCGGGTGATCGCGTCGAGTTGATGACCGGTGGTACCGGTCGGAAAGACGGCCGTGGCGAGTGCGATGTGGGCCTTCAGGACGAGGGTGAAATCCCGCTTCATCAGCGAGTCAGGGGGTGCGGCCGGCGTCCCCAGGGCCACGGTCCGGGTCGTATCGGTGGTGCCGTTCCGGTACTGCCCACCGCTATCCAGGAGATAGAGTCCCGGGGCGGAGAGGGGAACCTCCGGGCCGTTATCGGGGTTATAATGGCAGAGGGCGGCGTTGGCGCCGAAGGCGGAGATGGCGCCGAACCCCTCGCCGATGTAGGTCTCCTCGTTCGCTCTGAGGGATCTGAGATAGTCCGCCGCCGAAACCTCGGTGACGCTGCCTTTCGGCACCTCCCGCTCCAGCCACATGAAGAAGCGAACCAGAATTCGCCCCTCGGTTCGCAGGGCCTCGCGCAGACAGGCGATCTCGGTGGCATTTTTCTCGGCCTTCAACCGACCGATAACGGACGGGACCTCCCTCACGTCGCATCCCCCGGGAACCGACGTGAAGAGCGTCGCGTTCACCGACTCGGGAGAAACAGCCAGAGTAGTCCCATCCGGCAATGTTGCGATCGACGATGCGATCTCAGTATATGGCTGCAACCGTACCCCCGCCTGTGCAAGTTCGCAGGCGACATCATTGGGAACCTGGTCGATACCGACATGCAGCACCGCCGAATCGCAATGCACGAGAGCATAGGAGAGGAACACCGGATTATAGGGCACGTCACTGCCCCGCAGGTTGAGTAACCAGGCTACGTCATCCAGAGCCGAGACGAGGAGCGTATCGACGCCCTGTTTTTCCATCTCTCCGCGCACCTGTGCGAGTTTCTGATCGATATCCACCCCGGCATACTCGGTGGTTACCCGGTAGAGGGGCTCCGACGGAACCGCCGGTCGCTCCCGCCAAATCTCCCCCATCAGGTCACGGGTTCCGTCGACGCGTATTCCCGCCGAACCCAACTCGTGCTCGAGCTTCCGGGCGTCCGCCACGGAAAACGTGGTTCCGTCGAAGCCTACCGCCGGCCGTGCCGGTGCCGGCGGCTCCGACTGTCCCGCATCGGGCCTCAAACCGGCGAGCTGTTCCTTCAACCAAGCCCGATACTCCGGCGTGCCCGGTTCTCCCATCCTATATAGACTGAGACCGGATCCCTCGAGCTCCTTCGCAGCCTGGATATAATATCGAAAGTCGGTCCACAAACCGGCATTGTCGGCCGTCACCACGACGGTACCGGCGGAGCCGGTGAATCCGGAGATCCACCGGCGCGTCCACCACCGCTCGGGCGGGTATTCGGAGAGATGGGGGTCGGAACCGGAGATGACATATGCGTCAAGACCTGCATCCGCCATCCGGCTTCGGAGGGCCGCCAGTCGTTCCTGGATACGAATATTTCTTTGCATCGGTAGTTGTCCTTATTGAGTCGGTCTTCGGGTTTCCGGAATCTGATACACGGTATTACCTGCAATTCGATAGATACTACCCTGCCCCGGCCGGTTCTGCAAGCTAAAACCGAATTGCAAAAAACGACTTGCCCGTAATCGATCTCACCAGATGGATTTTAGATGTGAAATTCGAGTTGCGACTCGTAGATCTAAAAGATGTGCTGAAATCTTGACTCCCACAGATCTCTCGAGATGAAATAAAGATGGTCACCTGAAAAGATAGATGTTTCGATGTGCCGATATGGTGAGAGTCAGGACTCCCGGGACGAATTTTCCTGTGCCTTCCGGATCAGTTCCATCAGGCCGGTTACTTTCGGCTTAGGCGGCTGAAGGGCTTCGGTGATCTGCGCCTTCGTGAAGAATTCATCCAGATATGCCTGAATGTCGATGGCTCCCGACCAGCAGCCGATAATAGACCGGCAAAAAAGGTCGCTTCCCGGCCTCCTGCAGTAGGAGAAGGGAACCTCGTGACCGAGCATGCGGCAGTACCGTGTCAATGAATCGTGCCGTTCCATATCTCTCCTAATGGGGCGTACGGGACCGGAAAACCGGTCCCGCCGCGCCTTGGGTCTCACTTTTCACCCGCCCGACGGTTCAGCCGGACGCGGCATTATAGATGAACGCGTATATCCGATCGGACGGACGGTCGCGGGTTTCATTCGACCGTCATCCGATGATCGACGCATGGTACGATGGCCGCCGGCAGTCGGAAGAAGCTCCTACCACTTGCCGGTCTTCTTGGACTCCGCCTTGGGATACTCGGCCAGTGACTGCATGTTTTCCGCAATAATATCTTCCGGAAGCGCGTAGTCATGCAGCTGTCCGGCCATGTATGCTTCATATCCCTTCAGGTCCATGAGTCCGTGTCCGCTAAGATTGAAGAGAATCACCTTCTCCTTGCCCTCTTCCTTGGCCTTGTTGGCCTCCTGGATCGCCGCCGCCACCGCGTGACTGGTTTCCGGCGCCACGATGATACCTTCGGTCCTGGCAAAGGTCATGGCCGACTCGTAGCACTCCAACTGATGGATGGCCCTGGGAGTGAGGAGCCCCTCGACGATCGCCTGAGAGACCAGCGGAGACATCCCGTGATACCTGAGGCCGCCTGCATGGATCGGCGGAGGCACAAAGGTATGCCCGAGGGTATGCATCGGCAGCAAGGGAGTCATTCCTGACATGTCGCCAATATCGTAGGCGAAGTTTCCACCCGTCATGGTAGGACATGAGAAGGGTTCCACCGGAATGATCTCGATGTCGGCGCCGTTGATCTTTTCGTAGGCGAAGGGGAAGGAGAGGCCGGCAAAATTACTCCCGCCGCCTGCGCATCCGATCACTACGTCGGGATTCTTGATACCGAACATCTCCAGCTGCTTCTTCGCCTCGAGTCCGATGATTGTCTGGTGCAGCATGACGTGATTGAGCACGCTGCCGAGGGAGTACTTGGTCTTGCCACTCGGGTCAGATACCGCCGCCTCGACCGCCTCGCTGATGGCGATTCCCAGGCTGCCCGGCGTGTCCGGGTCCTTCTCGAGGATCTCCCTCCCGGCCTTGGTCTCGGTACTGGGGCTGGGCACACACTCTGCACCCCAGGTTTGCATCATCACCTTCCGGTAGGGCTTCTGATCGAAACTGATCCGCACCATGAAGACCTTACACTTGAGGCCCACCTGCGCGCAGGCAAATGCGAGAGCACTGCCCCATTGGCCGGCTCCCGTCTCGGTGGTCAGGTTCTCGATCCCCGCCACCTTGTTGTAGTAGGCCTGTGCCACCGCGGTATTCGGCTTGTGGCTGCCCGGGGGCGAGAGACTCTCGTTCTTGTAAAATATCTTGGCAGGTGTGCCCAACTCTTTCTCGAGGGATACCGCCCGATGGAGCGGCGCAGGACGCCATTTATATAGGATCTCGAGCACCGGCTCCGGAATATCGATCCATCGCTCCTGAGTCATCTCCTGCTCGATGAGGTTTCCCGGAAAGATGGGGGCCATCATATCCGGTGTGATCGGGTTCCCGTCTGGCCCAAGATAGGGTTGGAGAGGAGTAGGCAGATCGGCACCGAGATTGTACCACTGCCGGGGAATATTCTCCTCGGTCAAGAGAGCACGTAAAGCCATAATGTTCCTCCGTAATGCGCTATGTTATCCGAGCGATGACGTTTCTACTGATAGTAACGCTCTTATGGATAGAAACATTACCGCATCCGAAAGGTGCTGTCAAGCTGTTTTTTTTTATTACGCAGGCGGTATTCTCCCGGGGTGATCCCCTCGGAACGCCTGAATCTGCGGATGAAACTCGAGGCATCCATATATCCCACCGCCTGTACGACCTCACCGATGGTAGAAGCCCCCTCCCGCAGCATCTCTTTGGCCCGTTCCACCCGTAGGGACCAGACGTAATCGGAGAGGTTTCTCTGGCCATGCTTCTTGAAGAGAGTACTCACGTATGAGGGATTTAATTCGAACTTGTCCGCGAGTGATTGGAGAGACAATCCCGGATCGTCGAAGTGGATGTCGATATGTTCGAGGAGTCTCAACGCCGTGTCTGAGCCGGAGTCTCTCTCGGACAGGACCATCGTGTCGGCCTCTTCTGCCAGTCGGTGGATCCCGTCGATCAGCTCCTCAAGCGTATCGGCGCTCTCCGGGAAGATGCCTATGCCGTGTCCGGATTCTCGATCGGATGATCGGTCTCCATCAGTAGATTCTCCCAAGACATTCATCGCGACAGTCAAAAATCCGGCATAGATCCTACGCGCAAATACCAGGGGCGGCGCGTGTTCATGCAGTTCCCTCGCGACCTGCCGGAGAATAGCCTCCGCCCGCACTACATCTCCGCCGAGGAGGGCCCGGCGGAAATCGCGAATGCTCCGGTACGGATAATGATACTCAACCTCGTCCCCAAGCCGCAACGTATCGAAGAAGATGGTCTTCCCCTTCCCCAGGATCACATGATAATCCATAGCCGCCACCGCCTCGAAAAATGCAGAGCCTAGGTCACCGAATACCGACTTGAACCTGCTGCATCCCGCAGTCAGTCCAAATCCAAGCTGCTCCGCCGCACTCTCGAGTAGCAATCGTATCTGCCGGTACACTATAACCCGTTCTACATCATCCGTACCGACCACACAGATTATGCGAGATCGGTCCAGCGACAGGAGCAAGGTTCCCTCCAGTAGATTCCAAAAAAATCCGTTGATGACATCCGCGGCTCTCGCGACTCCACCAAGATCAGACGTGTCCGGCTTAATGATGAGGATTCCATGTAATTCACGTTTCCACATCAATCCGACATCCGAACCGCGCTCGTTAAAGGTATCTAAATCCGGTACGAGACCTCGTATGATGTCTGATAGGAGTTTGTCTCGTACAGCAGGCCTCTCCTCGGCAATTTTTCCGCGTAAGTCATTCCACGAATCGGTCATCACGCTGCGTATCTGTTGGAGATCGTCTCCGGTATCCGCCTTGCGGCCTGTCAACCGTTCGAGATACTCCTTCAACTTCCGGACGGATCCGTAGTTTAGATATGTAAATCCGAAGGTGAGTACAAGCCCGAAGAATAGAACCACCATAACCGCAATCAGGAATCCGGTTCGAGCTGACTTCAACTCGTAATCGATAGTTTTCAGGGGGATATATCCTCGATATGTCCAGCCCGACCGGTAGGAGTGAAACTCAACCATTCTGAAATCATCATGCTCAATCGATGCTTGGCCACTGGATACAACGGCTCGACTCACGTCCACGGAGTCACTGAATCCAAACGCCGCTACCGGCACGCCGCAATCATCGAAAATCTCAACCGGAATTGTCTCCGGAAAATACTCACGCATGGTAGTTGTATTGATAAAGATTAATAACGAAGCCTCAGGAAACCGTCCTCCGTAGGGAATGGGAATCAGCAGCAGGACCTGGCCATCTTCGGACCAGGTTTCCGAATCCCTACCGTTTTTGAAAAAGTCGAGTAACTCATCGCTTCGTTTTTTGAAGGGAAAATAATGTTTGATGTAAACCTCTTCATTGATAGCCTCAAAACCACGGTATAGATACTCATCAATCCGAAAATGGATAAGAAGTTCGCATATAAAATTATTCGGAGCCTTATATCGATTGACTTCTCGCAGGAAGCGGTAAACCCTGGGAAGGTCATCAGGATACACGAAAGGCTCGAAATCCGGATCCGTAGAGATCTGGATACAGAGATCCCGGATCTGCAGAAGCCGGTCGTCGAGTAACTCCCCACTTCTACGAATTTCTCCTTCTCTGAAGGCCATCACATTCTCCTCCAGGATGCGCAGCGTCACTCCGGCATAGAAAGATCCAAGGATCATGAGGGGAAGAAACAGAATCAATATATAAGAGAGGGCATATCTGTAGAACAATCTCGATCTTATGGCACTCATCTTTCTATCGAGTATAGTCCCCGACGCGTTGACAACACAACCCGGCCGGTGGGAGGGTGTATCCTACTTTCGGCATTACCCTAAAACCACGAAGCCACCACAGGAGCCACCACAAAAGGTGACATAAAAAACCGCATATACGCATCTAAAAAAACACAT
>CAZAKE010000029.1:0-6194 GCA_964485495.1 uncultured Spirochaetales bacterium | reverse complement strand
AGCCACCACAAAAGGTGACATAAAAAACCGCATATACGCATCTAAAAAAACACATATTTACAGAATCGCAGAACCCATGCGTCAATAGTAGCATGAGTAGCATGAGTAGCATGAGTACAGGAAACAAGAGTCTATCGGACATACTGCGGCGGGATGCATGGCTATTATTGTTCGTCCTACCCGCGGTGATCTACATGATCACCTTCAACTACGCCCCGATATGGGGCCTGCAGATCGCGTTCAAGAAGTTTTCCGCCGCCCGGGGAATTTGGGGAAGCAAGTGGATAGGAGTATCGAATTTTGCCCGATATTTCAACTCCGTCTACTTCGTAAGAACCTTCGGAAACACCCTCCTGTTGAGCCTTCTTCAGCTGATCATCGGCTTTCCGGTACCGATCATCCTGGCCCTCTTTCTGAACCAAATAGACAACCAACTCTTCAAGAGGACGGTTCAGACAGTTACCTACGCACCCCATTTCATCTCGGTGGTGGTCATGGCGGGAATGCTCCATCTATTCCTCTCACCGTCGGTGGGGGTCGTGAACAATATACTGAAGATCTTCGGACAAACACCCATCTATTTTCTGGTTAAACCCAATTACTTCCGGTGGATCTACGTCCTCTCCGGAGTCTGGCAGAACGCAGGGTGGGGCATGATCATCTACCTGGCGGCCATAAGCTCGATCGATCCAACTCTCTATGAAGCCGCCATTGTCGATGGAGCGTCTCGGATGCAACGCATCCGGCACATCGACATTCCCTCGATCATGCCGACAATCGTGATCGTATTAGTATTGCGAATCGGCCGACTCATGGATGTCGGCTGGCAGAAGGCGTTTCTGCTTCAGAATCAACTCAACCTAGAGGCCAGTGAGTTGATTCAAACGTACGTATACAAGGTGGGAATTCTGCAGGGAGAGTACCACTATTCGGCCGCCATTGGATTGCTGAACTCGGTAATCAACCTGATTCTGATACTCTCGGTAAATCAACTGGCCAAGTACCTCCGGCAGGAGACACTGGTATGAGCACACGCACCATACGTTCAGGCGACGTGGTTTTCGACACGGTGAATCATACTATCCTCATTATAGTCCTACTGGTTGTCCTGTTTCCTTTGTGGTTCCTCGTTATCGCGTCCTTTAGCAATCCGGATGCCATCAACCGTGGCGAGGTAATCCTCTGGGTTAAAGACTTCGACCTGATCGGATACGAGAAGGTATTCAAGGACGGCGCTATTTGGATGGGGTATCTGAATACCATCATCTACGCGTTCTTCGGTGTGTGGATGGCCCTCTTCCTGACACTACCGTTCGCCTACGCCATCTCGCGGCCCGAGTTCTTTTTGCGTAAATTTCTGACCATCGCCATGCTGATCACCTGGTATTTCCATGGAGGACTCATCCCGACGTTTCTGGTGGTCAAAAAACTCGGGCTCTACGACACACGTCTGATCATCATCATTCTAGGAAGTTTCGGTGTCTGGAATGTGGTCATTGCCAGGACTTTTTTTCGTAATACAATCCCCGGAGAATTATGGGAGGCTTCCAGGATAGACGGATGCAATCACCTGCAATACTTCACCCGGGTGGTGATTCCGCTCTCCAAGGCCGTCATCGTGGTGTTGATGCTCTTCAGTGCAGTGGCCCAGTGGAATGACTTCTTCAAGGGACTCATGTATCTGAGCGATGCGAAGAAGCGTCCGCTGCAGCTGGTACTCAGGTCTATTCTGATCCAATCCAGCATGGAATCGGTGGAATCGTTGGAGGACATGGAGGCCATGGACGAGAAACAGCGTCTAGCCGGCGTGATCCGCTATTGCGTTGTGATCATCGGGGCTATGCCACTCTTAATCGTATACCCCTTCTTCCAAAGATATTTCATACAGGGAGTGATGATCGGTTCGGTCAAGGGATAATTAACGTTTGTAAGCGGATCAGTTTTGATGCCGCAAAATTATATCAGGAGGAGAAAAATGAAAGAGAGAATTACTCACCGTCGTATCGAAGTACTGATCGCGACGGCTGTGTGTCTGGCAGTGCTGACTGTCTTGCCGGCGTTCGGAACAGGCACGCAGGAACAGGGGGGCACCGCAGGCGGTGACTCGGCGTCAATCGTGAATCAATCCGGATTCCCGATCGTGAAGGAGGCGGTGAAACTTCAATTCACCGCCATCCAACATGCATGGAGTAGGAACTGGGGCGATATGCCCATGTTTCAGAACTATCAAGAGAAGACAGGCATCGAGATCGAGTGGAACATGATCCCCCAATCCGACCAGCAAGAGAAGGTCAACATCATCCTGGCCTCCGCGGACTACCCCGATGCGATGTTCGCCCCGGGATTGGTGGGGCGCGTCACCGACGCGGCCATGGAGGGGGCCATCGTCCCACTGAACGACCTGATCGACCAGTGGGCACCCAACATCCGGAAGCTATTCGTCGATCACCCACTGGTGGAACAGGTCTGCACCCTGCCCGATGGGAACATCTACGGCTTCATGGCATATGACAACCATTCTACCCACCAACTCACCAACCAGCAGATGTACATCAACGAGAAGTGGCTTGATCGGTTAGGACTCGAGATGCCTACCACAATCGACGAGTTCTACGACGTGCTCAAGGCATTCAAGGAGCAGGACGCCAATGGTAACGGCGATCCTAACGATGAGATGCCGCTGGCCTTCTGGACCGGGGCAGGTGGAGAGATCAGCCAGTGGATAACCCTGTTCGGGCCCTGGGGTGTCGTTGATACTCAGATGATCGAGAACGGCACGGTGTTCTGGGGGTTCCTGGATGATGGATATCGGGAAGGCCTGAAATATTGGCGCAAGCTGTATCGGGATGGTCTCCTGGAGATGGAGTCGATCTCCCAGACCATGAACCAAATGAAGGCCAAGTCGATGAACTCCGACGGGGTACCGGTTCTGGGCTGCTCCTACGCCCTGGCACCGCAGTTCATCTGGAACAACAATGACCTGGTGTTCCTCTATATCGACAACCTGAGTGCTCGCAGCATGGACGAGGTGAAGCTCAATCCCAAGCGTGAGATCTGGATCGTCCCACCTCTTGCAGGTCCCACCGGAACCAGGATGTGGCAACACAATCCCGGAGGTGGAAACATCAGGCGCGACCGGGCCTTCATCTTCAACGTGAATGAGTACCCTGAGGCCACTACTCGCTGGTTCGACACCTTCTTCGAGAACAAGTGGGCCTTGAAGATGCACTTGGGCGAAGAAGGTATCAACTGGGTCGTGGGATCCGACGGCTACTACACCGAACAGACGACTCCCGAAGGGATGAATCGAAACGAGTTCCGCGCCCAGAGCTGTCCTGGTTCTGGCGGATTCGGCCCGTATTACTACGACCGCGACACGGTTCCCAAGAAACCGATCCAGTCCCGCCACGTGATGCTCGAGAAGCAGACTAACGTCTACCTCGATTACATCCCGGAAGAGACCTTCCCCAACGCCTTCGTCTATCCGACGGAGGAGGAGAACGACTTCCTCACCCAATACGAGCAGGAGATGATGAATTACGCGTGGGAGATGACTGCCAAGTTCATCTTCGGCGACATGGATATCGACGCGCAATGGCCAAAATTTGTCGAACAGTGCAAAAGCATGAAGGCCGACGAGATTTTGAAAATCAGACAGGCGCAGTACGACCGCTTCCTGCAGAAGTGAGTGTTGTAACGAGTTAGCCGACGCCGGTGCCCGTCGGGTGCCGGCTCACGAGGAACAGATACGAGGCGGTAGGAGCGCTCCTTCCGCCTCTGTTGTACATAACGATAGTACGTATAACGCTATTCTACATAATGGCGAAACGCAGGAAACGGAAAGACTCGATTTACACAGCCGTAACACCGGAAAAGGAACATCCCATGACACAACCAAACATCATCTTCATCATGGCCGACCAGCTAGCGGCTTCGTTCGTCGGGTGCTACGGCAGCGGCGTGGACTCGACGCCGAATCTGGACGCCTTGGCATCAAAAGGTCGTAGATACGACCGATTCTACGCTCACTGCCCGGTGTGCGCACCAAACCGGGCTTCGATCCTGACCGGCAGGTCGATCGAGGTGCACGGCATCGTCACCAACAACCTGACGCTCCGTACGGATCATCCGACCTTTCCCAAGGTACTGCAATCTGTCGGCTATAGGACCGGTGGATTCGGTAAATTTCACCTCACCCCCATGCACCAGCCCCTGCCGACGAACTTCGAGTATCTCGGATTCGACGAATCGATCCCCACTGAAGATCCCAAACTCGGGCCCTGGCTCGACTGGATACGGGATAGTCGACCGGACTGGTTCGAGACCGCGTTGGCCGTTAGCTGGCCTATGCCCTATCTCTCACAGTACGGAACGGAAAACACCGATCTGCGGCCCACCTGGGAGCAAGCCAGAAGAAAATACCTCGATCCTCTCAAGGCCGACTCTGAGTGGAGCAACATGTATCCGTCACCTCTTCCGCCGGAGTTGCACCAGACCTCCTGGATCACCGACTGCGGCATCGATTTCATGAACCGGCATTTGCAGGAACACCAGGGAAAGCCCTTCTTCTGCCAGATATCATACGTGGACCCTCATGCCCCCTACGATCCGCCCAAGCCCTACGACACCCTCTTCGATCCGGCAGACATGTCGGATCCCATTCCTCCGGCGGTTGAGAAATACCCAAATCCCATGCTGGAACGGGTGAGAGACTGGGCGGGTTTCTCGGCTATAGCGCATGATCCGGTAGCCCTTCGCCGCCTGAGAGCCCTGTATCACGGCTCGATCCGTTTCATCGACGACCAGATAGGCCGCATAATGGAGTTTGTTGACCGATCGGGTATAGCCGAAGAGACAGTGATCATCTTCACCACCGACCACGGAGACATGATGGGTGACCACGGATTCATGGCCAAGGGGATCAAGCACTATGACTCTGGAATCCGATGCCCCCTCATCCTTAAGGGAACGACTCTGCCTGATGAACGAACAGGACAAGTGGACGACCGCTTGTGCACCTCACTCGATCTCTTCCCCACCATTTGCAATCTTGCAGGGACCTCGGTTTTACCTCCAATAGAGGGACGATCACTGCTCGATGTCTCACCCGAAAGTCGTCGGTCTGAAATCCACATCGAGTCACCATATAATTTCGAAGGGCATGTAGATACGGTGATTACCGATGACCGTCGGCGGCTCAGCATATTCTCAGACGGTACCGGACAGATGTTCGATCTCACCCGGGATCCCCAAGAACAGGAGGATCTCTACCGGAACGTACACTATTCGGATCAGAAAGTGGAACTGTTGGAACGACTCGCTATCGCCAGGATGGGGATGGGTGTTCCACAGCAATATCCGGTGTTGCCGAAAGAGAACGGCAAACGGTGCACAATACCCAACGATCTGCGCGGACCGTTGGAACCGACCTGGACGGAGTGAGGGACAATCTCAGACGGTGATCCCTTCACACGGGCACCAACACCTGCGTCACAGCCCCACCGTCGTTTCCGAACTCCACCGAACCGTTCCATCGGACCGTCCCCGAAACGCATATTTCAAGGAGTTGGTCACAAGTTCGTTGACGTAGATACCTACTGAGCCGAACATGACCCTCCGGATACCCCTTCTTCAACGGATTCGGCGCCTGAAAGTCGTTGACGACTATCGGCTTGCGCTGCCGTACCACCTCACCCCAGATGCCGGTTTCCTCCAGGACATACTCTGTCTGCCGTTGGATTATGTCACACTCCTTCATCGCCTCCCTGGACCACGAGTTCAAGGAGAATCGGTGGGTCGATTCATCGTAATGATAGATGTACCCAATCTCGCTCCGGGTCAACTTCAAGGCCTCTTCGAGCACATGGTCCAAGAAATCCTCGACGGACGCGGGAGTGTATTCCAGGATATTCACGAGGCTGCGGAACCGGGCCTCGTTCTCCTCGAGTTCACGCTGTGCCTCCTTCACCTCCGTTATCTCGACAAAGGAGACCATTGTACCCGAGAAGGAATCGGGTCCGATCACATACGGCACGATACGCATCAGATACCATTTGCCGTCATGTGTTTGTATCTCCCTCCGAATCTGTTCGTTACTCTCCTGAATCCTTCGAATGTCCACCGCCGGATCGATATCCTTGATGTAGTGGCTGATGTGGGTGATCGACCGGCCGACGTCGCTCTCGATGATCTTG
>CAZAKE010000028.1:16871-35948 GCA_964485495.1 uncultured Spirochaetales bacterium | reverse complement strand
GTATCTGATGATACATGGATGGATATGTCTATCCTCCGATCGACCGTCGATGGTGCGCCCTCCGGGCATACCCATGCGTTACCACTCCTCGGTCCTGTATTTGTCAGGGTTCGGGTAGAAGAAAAAAACTATCGGAGAAGGAGGAGAGATTTACGGTCGCGTGCAACCTACGTTTTGTCAGGGAAGGAGGCCGGAAATGGTTCCTGACAGGGAAGACATTAATGAAGCGATAGAGCGCATAGAGCGTGCCAGTGAAATCGTCTATGTGTTCGATGACACACAAATGCATGCGAAAAAAGACATACTAACAATATTGAAATTTATTGATGGTTTGAAACAGAAAGTATCTATAAAGAACGAACTCATCAGACGGTACGTTGATGAGATCAATGGTCTCAAGAACGATCTCAGGGAAATGGAGACGGAACTCTCCGAACTCTCCAAGTACAGAGAGACATTAGAAAAATGGAAGCAAGAGACCAATACGGCGGATAATTGACAATCGGCGGGGATACGATTTCGTGATGTGTAGTGTATCGTGCGCACTCCACGGATCGATATCCCTTCGATTATGTCTCTTCGATTAATAGTAACGGTCCAAGAGATCCTCGTAGCGTCTACATAGCGTCTATTGTTTTCTGTTTGTCCCGCCATACATCGAACATCGCGGTTGCGGCCTCGAAATCTCCGGCGTTATCTACATCCAAGGCGGCTCCACCATACGATGTGCGTACCGCTTGTGTTTTTGCTTCCAGGAATTCCGAAATTATTGACAACAGACGTTCCAATGGGAGAGTTTCGGAAAACCGTGATCTCAGATGCTCGAATCCGTGTTCCTCGGCGTATCGGGCCAGTTGAAGCATGATAAAAACCTTGAAAAGGTCGAGATTCATTCTTCTTCGCAGGAATAATCCAAAGATCATCCTCATCATGTTGAAGATCTTCCTCTGATATCTCAGTTGATACATCTTTTCGATGAAGAAGAGTCCCGGCACTTTGAGGATTTTTCCGATATGGAGGTTGTTCTGCCTGAATGCGCCTTCTCTGGTCTGAAAATAACTCATTCGAATGCCCGGAGTCTCGGCGGTCGGATAGAAACGACTGAGAACATCCTCAGCGGTGATACCGATGGCATAGTCGTAGCGATCCATATGCGCCGCATTGGCAAATTGATCGATCTCAGACGGTAGTACCAGCGGAATATCACTCGGGAGTACGAGAATGGGTTTCTCCCGGTACTCATTCGACCGGCGGGTGAGTATCTCTTCACCGGTCTGCATCTCTTCATGAGTAAACGGCAGAAACGAGAAAAATCCGGCTCTGACGTTTTCGATGATATTGCGCCTTTGCGACACGATATGTAGCCTGCCGGTTTCGAAAGCCTCTCTCTGCTCTTTACTCAAGGTGTCTCTGAGCCGTTCCCTCGGACCTACGACTGCAATTTTACCGATCGTCGTACTTTCACGAAGAGAATCGATGACGAATGAGAGACTGGTTTTGCCCTTTATACGAAGGAATGCCTTGTTTTCCTCCTTCACTGGCTTGTTGCCGATCTTGTCTCCGGCCAGTACAACCGCATCGATCTCTTGTGACATGGTGCAAGTGTATCCGATTCCTTTTTTTCTGGAAAGACAGGTCAATCTTCGAGTGAGTGTATGTTGATCACCGACGGTATGGTCCGGATGCTCTTCATGATCGTGCGGTAATCGTTTTTACTCTCAATCTCCATGGTAAAGCTTCCCGAGAGCTGCCCTTTCTCGTTCTCTTCGAGTTTCCCTTCGATAAGATGTCCCTTGTATTTTCTCACCGCCCCCTCGATTTCGGAAAAGAGATCCGGAGTCATTCGAGCGGTCACGCGGAATCGTCTCGTAGAGCGTGGCGATACCGTTTCCCACTCAACCTCGATGCTTCTCTCTTTGAAATCCGGAATGTGTCTCAGGTTGGGACATTTCCTCTTGTGTACGATGATACCCCGGCCTCTTGAAACGAAACCGATGATGGCGTCGCCGGTGGTCGGATTGCAGCACCGCGCGATGCTGATCATCATGTTTCGTTCGTTGCCGATACGAAAGGCGACCTTTGCGCGATCGATCACCTGTTTTACGACTTCACCTTCCACATTCTCGGTTTCCGGCTTGGAAGCGGTCTGTTGTGATTTTGGTTTTGCGATGATGTTTCGGTCGACTATCAGGGTATCGTCATGTTTGTTGAGCCACTGACGAATCTTCGATCGAGCGCCGGCGGTCCGGACGTATCGGAGCCAGTTGAGATGGGGCCGCGCGTTCTGGGATGTAAGTATCTCGATCACCTGGGTGTTGTTAAGCTCCGAACTAAGTGGAACGATCACGCCGTCGGCCTTGGCTGCAAAGCAGTGATGACCTACTTCTGTGTGGATATGATAGGCAAAATCGATTGGCGTAGAGCCTCGCGGTAGCTCGATGATATCGCCTTTGGGAGTGAAGACATAGATGGTGTCTTTAAGCAGCTCGCGCTTGATCTCCTGCAGAAAGTCACCAGATGCGAGCTGGAGCTCATTCCAACTCTTAAGCTTGGTGACGATTGCGAGTTCCTCAGGATCGGCCTGTCCCCTCCCGTGCGTCTGTTTATAGGCCCAGTGTGCGGCGACGCCGTATTCGGCGGTCCTATGCATCTCATGTGTTCGGATCTGGATCTCCATGAGCCTGCCGCCGTAGGTCATAACCGTAGTATGGAGACTGCTGTAGCGGTTGGCCTTGGGCATGGCGATATAATCTTTGAAGCGGCCGTCGATGGGAATCCAGAGCCGATGGACTACCCCCAGGAGGGTGTAACACTCGTAATTGGTATTGCAGAGGATACGGAGTCCCAGCATATCGTAGATCTCGTCCAGTTCCTTCTTTCGCCGCCGCATCTTCACATAGATGGAGTAGAAGTGTTTCACCCGGGTGTGTACCTCGATATCGAGTTTCTCCCCGGCCGCGGCCTTCAAGATGGCGCGCTTCATCTTTTCGAGATATCCCTCCCGCTCGCTGCGCTTGGCGGCCAGGTATGTTTTAATCTGGTCGTACACATCCGGATGAAGGCTCTTCAAGGCGAGATCTTCGAGTTCGTCCTTCATCCAGGAGATGCCGAGACGCTCCGCCAGAGGGGCGTAGATGTCGAGACACTCCGTGGCGATGGCGGTGCGTTTCTGTCGCGGCAGGTACTGTAGAGTCTTCATATTGTGGAGCTTATCCGCCAGTTTGATGATGATGACTCGAATGTCCTTGGTCATGGCGAAGAGCATCTTTCGGATGGTTTCGGCCTGTTGCACCGTCTTACTCTTTGCCTTGATGATGGATATCTTGGTCACCCCGTCTACGAGGGACTGTACGGATTTCCCGAAACGGCGCTGCATCTCCGATTCGGTGACCTGCGTGTCCTCCAGAACATCGTGTAACAACGCGGCGATGACGGTCTCCGAATCCATCTCCATGTCGACCATGATCTCGGCGACCTTGAGCGGATGGATGAAATACGGCTCTCCGCTGGCTCTTTTCTGCTCCCGATGCAGACTCTCGGCCCAGTTCGCGGCTTCGAGTATCCGTTTACGGTCGGTTTCCGAGAATCGACTACATTTTTCGCTGAATACCTGTATAAGCGTCACCATACTTCTCTATCGGCCGCGGCGTCCGGTGACCAATCGTTCGCAACCGGAAAGCTCCTTCAATATTTTCACGGAGTGGTAACCGGTACAAATCATCGCATCGGCCAACAACCCCATCCTGCCGGCAGCCCCCTCCATAAAAAGATACCCATCAGGACGTAACTTGTCCATTGCGGCATGGATAAATCGGACCGGGATGTCTGTTCCGGCGTCTCCTCCTCCCCGTAACGCATTTTCGGGCTCGGGCCATCTTCGAGCCACCATCTCGTTTACTTCGCTTTCGGTGAGATAGGGAGGATTTATCGTAATAGCGTCGAACAGCTCGTGTATCTCATACATGAATGGAGTAACGAATAGGGGGAGTGTATGGCCGAGGATCTGAAGGCAGTTTTTTTGAAATACAGGCAAAACCTCAGGCACCGAGTCGGAAGCACTGACGGAAAGTCGTGGTACTTCGGCCTTGAGGGAGATTGCAACGCATCCGGAACCGGTACACGCGTCGTGGACGGATCTGATGCCGGAGTCGGCTCGGTATGCCTCGAGTAGAGCCTCGACCAGCGACTCGGTGGCGGGTCGAGGAACAAGGACCCGCTCATCTACATAGTACTCACGGCCGTAGAACTCTTTGCGCCTTCGGATGTAGCTGACAGGATATCCCGATAGTCGTGTTTGTATCGATCCATTGAAGGCGTTGACGATCTCCGGATCGACCGGATCAGGGAAGGACGCCATGACTCGTTCCTTCGTCACACCCGATACGAATGCCAGGAGAACAATAGCATCTATATATGGTGTCTCGATACCTGCTTCTCGTAGCACGGTAGACCCGCGATGTAACAGATCCCGGTGTGTCAAGCCGAATCCAAAATGGTTTCTTCGCGGGCAGAGAGCCGCAGAGCCTCGACTACTTCTTCCAAATCTCCTTGGATAACTCCGTCCAGTCGGTAGATGGTCAGATTAATCCGATGATCGGTAAGTCGGTTCTGGGGGAAGTTGTACGTTCGTATCCGTTCGGAACGGTCACCCGAGCCGATCTGCGTCTTCCTGTCGGCGGCACGCTCCTGTTGTTTCTTCTCCTCTTCCTGTTCCAATAGCCTGGCACGCAAGACTCGTAGGGCCTTGGCTTTGTTCTTGTGTTGGCTCTTCTCATCCTGACACGATACCACGAGACCGGTGGGAAGATGGGTTATCCTAACCGCCGAATCGGTCGTGTTGACACTCTGACCTCCCGGGCCGGATGACCGGAACACATCGATCCGCAGATCTTCTTGGTTTACCTGAATGTCGGTCTCTTCCGGTTCGGGAAGTACGGCCACCGTAACCGCCGATGTATGGACACGGCCCCCTGATTCGGTTACCGGTACTCGCTGCACCCTGTGAACTCCACTTTCATATCGCAGGTATCCGTAGACGCCGTTTCCCGACAGCGAGAAGATGATTTCCTTATATCCTCCCAGCTCGATCGAATTCGCCGCGAGTACTTCGGTCTTCCATTTGCGGTTTTCGGCAAACCGTGAGTACATCCGATACAGGTCCGCCGCAAAGAGAGCAGCCTCGTCTCCACCCGTTCCCGCACGAATTTCCATGATGATATTCTTATCATCCATGGGGTCCTTGGGCACCAAGAGCTCCTGCAGTCGTTTTTTGAGTGCAGCCGTTTTTTCCTGAAGCCCCTTCAGCTCGTCGCGAACCATCTCTCGCATCTCCGGATCACTCTCTCCCTCGATCAGGGATTCGGCATCCGCAATCTCGCAGAGGATGCGTAAATATTTTCGATAGGTTTCAACCGTCTCGAGTAGGCTTGAATGCTCCTGCGTCAACTCGACATACCGCTTACGCTCTTCCATGACCGCGGGATCGGAAATCTGTCTTTCTACCTCTTCGAACCGTGAAACGATCCGCTCCAGTTTCTCTTCCATGATCAACTACTTCCTGCCTGTTCCTGCCGGTATCGGTGCGAGATGTGTATGCTGCGAGAGTATGAGGAATAACCGAGACGCGGGAATCCGTTAAAACCGCTCTCTGAAACGAGGGCATGTGTAAATCACTATCTCGATCTCCTCCGTCTTGTCGACGTTCTCGACGGCCTCGGTGAATTTAGTCTGCAGCAGGCACTTTCCGTTGTTGGCACACAACGGACACGCACCGTTTCCTCTCGGATTTATCTCCAATTTCATGCCAGGATGATATCCTGAAAACGAGTTTGAAATCAATACGGCCGATCGGAAGGAATCAGCTTTTCTTCGGCCTCAGGGAACCGAAAAGGCTTCCGCATATGCCACCGACGATGTGGGCGAACTCCGACACCGAGTTCATCTGAAACATAGAGACGATCTCTTTTGCCAAATAAAGAAGAAGAATCAGGATGAATGTGATCGGTATCTCACCGGCCCTTACACGCGCGAATGACCCGAGGATGATCATCATGAACACGATTCCGCTGGCGCCCATCAACGCCGTCGAAAAGAACAGGGCGTTCAACAGTCCGGTGACCAATGCCGTCGTAAGGATCATGAGTAGCAGCGATGCCCCGCCGTACTTCTCCTCCAAGATAGGGCCGAGAAGCAGGATCAACATGAAATTTCCGAGGAGATGAGTCCAACTGGAGTGACCGGCGACATGCGTGAAGAGTCGTAGATACGCAAGCGGATCTGATGCGGAAAAGTATCCTCGCGGCGGAGCCATGAAAAACGACGGGATGATATCCGTTCCAAGGATGCTGTCGAACGTCAACACCATCGAGGCGATGAGTGCGTACGTGAGTGTGACCGGGGCATTGTAACTGATTCGCATGATCAACCTCTCAATTCGGCGAATGAAGAGTATCTGGTTCACAATATGGCAGGTAGAAATCGCAAGGTCAAGAAATATGAAAAAAAACAGGAAAAACAACAAAAAACAAAAAAATAACGAATCGGCATGCACATTTGGGTCCTAACCTCTGGTATGGAACAGAGAGAAAACAACGGCGAGGTCGAGAAAAGGTCGTATTTGAGGGGCGTAGCGGCTCTAGTTCGAGTAACCGCATTGGCCACCGGCATCATCGCATGCGACATACTAGGGCAGAGTTCTCAACCGTACCGATTCGGGTCGGTTTCGGTTTCCTCCGAATCTGCAGTCTGTCACGGATGGGCGGGAATCCATCTGGAATTCACGAATATCGCGGCGGTGAAGATCGTGCGAGTGTGCCTATCGTTCAGGATCTGTGATGTAGATGGTACCGCATGGCCGCCTGGACATATCTATCCTCACGAGTATGTCGTCGTGTCCGACCTGCCTTCCGGGGCAACGGATGAGTTTTGTCTCGATCTCACTATGATCACCTATTACGAACCGATAGAGGACCTTTACATATATGACCTGGTGATCGACTGTATCGAATATGAAGACGGGTCCGAGTGGACCGACCGATACCGATCGAGCCCATATCCATATGAGATACGGTTCACATACCCCGGACATGCCGGTACGGTTCAACGAAGTTGCTGCGTTGATGATCGTCACCGGCGAGTCTATACAAGAGGTGATCGATGAGAATGCGGTTGGATTTCGTGTACACCATCATCTGCATTATCTTCTCGGCCTCAATTCTCTCATGCGGTAATCCCGAATCACCATTCGACGGGATGCCTGTGTCCGACACCTCGGACTCGGAGATAGGCGGAACCGAGGAAGGGAATACTGCCGGTGAGATAACGGATGACACAGATGGAGGGATTTTCGCTGAAGATTCAGAATCCGATGACGACGCGGAAGATACCATATCGCAGGAATCCGATACTACCACCGATCCAATCGATACGGAGGTCGTACCCGACCACAAGACTCAGGATGAGAGTGACCAACCATGGGTTGAGATCGACGGCTTGAAGGTCGAGGTTGTGGGAGAGGGACGGGTAGCGGCCGTAGATGGAACTCCGACACGTCCGGAGGAGTGGTGCCTCACGGCCGTTGCGAGTGAAGGATGGCACTTTACGGGATGGGGCGGAGATGGATACGGGTCCGAGCATATGTTGTGGATCAATAAAGAAACATACCATCAAATCGTCGCAAACTTCGAACGAAATACGGTAATCGTGACAATTATCACCGAAGGTGAAGGTACGGCCGGAATTTCCTCTCCCTCCAAATTGACTCCCTATGATGAGGACTCGCCGGAGTGTGCCGACGGCAGTGATCCGTATCCGACTACCCTCGTGTGTTGGGTCCTCTACCAAGGCGAGAGACTGGAAATCGAAGTGGAGGCCGAACCGGGGTGGTATTTCGAAGGGTTCGAGATTGTGCAAACCGCGAATGATATGGACACGCCGGAATCAACCATGGTCGAATATGAAGTTGTGTCGCAAACCGAGTCGACGGCCGATGCAGACCCACGCGTTTCCCAGGATGAAAATACCGATCGGATCGAGGTACGCGTCGATACCGATATGCAGATCAGAGTACGGTTTGTACCGTTCGATTGGACGATCCTGCTATACATGAACGGAGATAACGAACTGGAGTCCTGCGCCCTCGAAGACCTCAACGAATGTGAGGCGGGAATCGATACCGACTCCGCTGTGCAGATGCTGGCGTTGATCGATCGCGGACCGGGACATGATTTTTCAGATGGTGACTGGACGGGGACACGAGTATATCATATTCAGCCGGATTCGTTTGGTGTGGATGCGGTTATTCGGTCTCCCGTTTTAGACGTGCCGGAACTTGGACTCACGGCTTCACAGGATCAAGAGTTGAATACCGGGGCACCGTCTGTACTAAGCTCGTTTCTTTCATTCGGTTACCGTGAATTCCCTGCCCGTCACACTGCGTTGATCCTCTGGGGACATGGTACGGGATTCAGAAATCATATATCCAACGAGTCGAGGGGGATCGGTATCGACGAGACCGACGGATCCGACCAGCTCCTCATCTCCGAGATTCGAACGGCACTAATAGATGCCGAGACGACGCATGCTTTTTCTCGCTTGACATTGATCGGTTTCGATTCTTGCTTCAGTTCATTATTCGAGTCGGCATACGAATTGAAGGACCACGCGGATTATCTCATCGGTTCTCAGGGGATCGTTTCCGATGACGGCTGGGAATACGATAGTTTTCTCGAGGAGTTGAGCGAACATACCCGAATTGAAGACGACGGTATCACTCCCGAAGATTTTATCCAAGCTGCGGTAGGCGCATATGAAGACAAATATTCTGATGTTTCCGGACGCACGATCTCCGCCGTACAGTTGGATTACATCGCCGAGTTGAATACCGCGTTCAATGTTTTCTGCGATCAGGTGTACGATCTATGCGTATCGCCGGATATCCGCAATCATATCCGAAACGGTATTTTCAATGAGGTGACGGCCTTCTATTATACTCCGGGCGACATGTATATCGACATAGGAGCATTTGCTCATTTTGTGGGCGAAGCATACCCCCAGCTGTCCGACGCGAGTACCGAATTGATTACCACGATGACACGGTGCACGGTCGCCAAATGGAGTTCGACGCAGACTGGCGCTGCGACAAGTGGCCTGTCGATCCTCTATACGAGCTTGGACGGATATGGATATCCGGTCGATATACCATTGGAATATTGGCGTAATTACGGTATCTCGAATTCGATTCAATTTCCGCAGTTCTCACGGTGGTGCCCCGTGTACCCGCACGGCCCCGGCCTTCTTTTCAGGATATGGTATGAAACCCTTACGCCGCCGGATTAGGATTGAAGAATCTTGATTCGGTTCCGGAAGTATGGCACCGTGACGAGGAGATATGCTGTATCAGAAAGGATGCAGCACTATGGTCATCGAAGTGCATTGCTCACCTGCAGTACACCGTTGCACCTTTGTGTGGTGAACGATACGGATAAGACGAAATCGCCGGTGTCTGCAGATGGACATAGCAGAGTGAACCATTCCCACACAAATGATACATATATGTTGTATTTGTCAGCTATTGGATACATCTATGTAGGCATAGAAGCGATCAGAGAAGACATACACAAAAAAACACGCACTTTACCCCCTCGATCATAGTCCACGCAAGCTCCGTAGTTAGCGAAATGTGCCGGTAGACTCATTTCAACGTCTTTTCGACATATCGTATTTTCACAGATAGCGAAACGGAGGATTCGCATTCGAACCGGCGAACGGGGGGAGGAAGCGATCGGATAGAGAAACGAAAGACGTTCCGTAGTTCCGAGTTCCGAATCTGAACCTATTTGTGTTTTCATGCGATTTGTTTATACTTACGGTAGCGCCTATTGTTCACCATATAAGTGAGGATTCGGAGTGGAGCGATTCCTGATAGTCGATGATGACACGATCTTTGCCGAGTCGATGGCCATACGGATACGGAAACTAGGGTATCTGGTGGCCGGCATCATCGGTGAAGCGGAACAGGTACTCTCGTTCATTCAAGAGCATCGACCGGACCTCGTTTTTCTGGACATCTGTATCGGCGACTCCGCCAAGGGAATATCCTTGGCGGAGGATATACTCGCACGATATCCAACCCCAATCGTGTTCGTTACCGCATATACCGAAATCGAACACTTCGAGAAGGCGAATAGTCTGCAGCCCTACGGGTATCTCATTAAGCCAATCTCCGAGATCTCACTCCGTTCCATGTGTGATTCCGCCGTCGCTCGGCTTAGAGCGGAGCGAAGATCGGAAGAGACCGCCGCTAATCTGAAGACTTCCATCGATAATCAACGAAGACTCACCGATAGATGGAAGCGCGAGAACGAAATCAATGCTGCGATGGCTGAACTATCCAAGGCGTTGATACGAACAGGAGACATTGACGAAATTTGTGAAATCGTACTCGGTTTCGCCACGCGACTCACAGGGAGCCGTTTCGGGTACGTCGGATATATCGACCCCAACACCGGCAGCCTAATCAATCCCACCATGATAAGAGGTATCTGGAAGCGATGCCGAATTGACGAGAAAACCTGTATATTTACCGAATATACGGGGTTGTGGGGATGGGCCCTGCGGAATCGAAAAACCCTCATCTCCAACTATCCACGCGGCGACGAGCGGTCAACCGGAGTCCCCGAGGGGCATGTCGCGCTGGATCGCGTTTTGTCTGTACCTTCAATCATCGGTGATGCATTGTTAGGACAGATTACTCTCGCGAATGCTCCGGAAGACTATACCGAAGAGGACAGTCGTATAATCGAACGGATGGCCGATTTGCTTGGAATCGCAGTCCAACGAAGAAATTACGAACAAGATGTCGAGGACAGTGAGTTGCGTTTCAGGTCGCTCTTTCAGAATTCGCAGATCGGTATCAAGCTGTCCACAGTTTCCGGTGAACTCGTCGACATCAACGAGGCCGCACTGTCCATGTTCGGGATGGATCGAGACCAGGCGAAGATTTTCACAGCGAACAAACTCTACGAGAATCCTGAAGACCGAAAGATGATGATGGATGAATTGGAGAAGTACGGCTCTGTTAAAGAACATGAGATACAGTTTTGTCGGACTGACGGCAGCATCATCGATATAATGATGGATATTACGCCCCTTGAGATCGCAGGCGAACGCTATCTTTTAAGCACGTTCAGTGATGTCACAGAGAAACGAAGAGCAGTCGCCGCACTCACGCAGAGTGAGCAACGCTACAGAGAACTGGTCGAAAAGGCGCGAAGTGCAATCTTGCGTCTCGACTCGGATGGTCATGTTACGTTCATGAACGAATTTGCCGAATGGTTATTCGAGTTGAGTGGCAAAGATTGGCAGGGCAAACACATAATCGGATTAATTGTGCCGTCCACGAATTCTCGAGGAGAAGACCTGTTCAGTACCCTAAAACAGCTGGAGGCGGAGGGGCGAGACATCGTAGCTCGATTGTTTTTAATTATGAATGAAAACGAGAATATGACGAGTAGCGGACGTCGGTTGTGGATATCATGGCAGTTCCAACTGATCTCCTCTCCCGAAGGAAAAGAGACAGGAGTAATCGCCGTCGGTATCGACATCACCGGTCAGAAACTCGCCGAAATGGCCCTTGCTCGAGCGAAAAACCAGGCCGATGCGGCGAATCTCGCGAAGAGTGAATTTCTCGCAAATATGAGTCATGAGATACGCACGCCGTTGAATGCGATCATCGGTTTCAGCCAGGTACTCGAAGCCCAAGCGTCCGATATGCTGAATGAGAATCAGAAACGGTATCTCAGCTATATCACGGATAGCGGGAATCACTTGTTGGAGATGGTGAACGATATTCTCGACCTTTCCAAGATCGAAGCACGAAAGATAGAGTTAACATATTCAGATTTCAATCTTGTCGAGGTTCTCAACCGGATAACATCGACGGTAAGTGGACTCGCCGACAAGAAAAAAATCATGATCGGATCGAAAATAGACGATGCAATCGGTTGGATCCACGGCGATGAAGTCAGGATAAAACAGATCCTCTACAATCTCCTCTCGAATGCGGTGAAATTTACTGAAACAGGAAAACGTATCGGTATCGATGCCGCCGCCGACGGAGACGAGGCCGTCGTCGCAGTATGGGATGAGGGGATCGGCATCCCCGAGGATAAGATCGATACCTTATTCGATCCTTTCGTGCAGGTACGCAATAGTAACGAAGTGAAGGCTGAGGGAACCGGATTAGGCCTCTCCATTACGAAACAACTCGTAGAGTTACACGGTGGAGCTATCTCTGTCGAGAGTACACCTGGGAAGGGAAGTCGTTTTACCATACGGATCCCCGGGTTGGTTTCGATTGAAGCGTCGGATACGCAAGACGTATCTGCTGCCGGAGGGATGGAAGCGGTGGGGCTCTCGAATCCCGGAGGGAAACTACTCATAGTCGAAGATAACGAGATGAATCTTCTCGTCATGAAGAAGGCTCTAGAGTCATTCGGATACTCTATCGATACCGCCATGAGTGGAGAACAGGCATTACTCTTGGCAGCGAACAATACATACGATCTCGTATTGCTTGATATTCAACTACCTGGAATGAGTGGTGTAGACGTGATTCGGCAACTTCGAACAGTAAAAACAGAAGACGAGAAGACACTACCGGTGATCGCCGTTACCGCCTACGCGATGAAGGGTGACAGAGAGAAATTCTTAGGGTCAGGATTCGATGAGTATATTCCCAAGCCGGTGGACATCCAGAAACTCGCCGACATCGTTCGGGAAAATCTTTCTTGAGGCGCTTTTAAAACAAAATTTTTAAAATTCCTTACTTGAATAGGAAAACTCGAGCGAATATACTACAGAAGATAGGAGTCGTTCATGGCGGTAACGTTTCCCAATTCATGAAGTGGATTGGGTTCGTAATGCGTTTGGTGGCGGGTCTTCACTACGAGAGACAAACAAACCGGAATTCGGTATCTGATGGAGGTACTCATGACACAAGTTATCTGTGATGTTTCTAAGAAAGTTATCAGGAATGCGGCACGAGAGCAGAATTACTACACGTTCCGGGGTTGGACTCTGTCCCCCGAGGCGAAAGAGCAGGTGGAGGATATCGTCAAAGAAGAGATGAGCCGCAGGAAACCGTATACCTTGGAAGAGTACTGGAACCTCTATAGCGATACGATAGAAGATCTAAGTAAATAGCCACTACCATATAACTGAAACGGCCTTCCACAATGGCGAACCGAAGGGAAGAATTCGATGATCATGGGGACGGATACTACCCACTAGGATGAGTCGGTAACCGTAAGGCGGGGGAGTGTGGCAGTATCGTCCCAATCATGTCTGGAGAGATGTAATGAGACCAGTATCCTTCCAAGTCGGTTTTATCGAGCCGCCGGACGGTTCTTGTCTTGCGGTTTCCGGTAAGACGAAGGTCCTCTGCACGGCAACGATCTCTCAATCCGTACCCCCGTTTATCGAGGGAAGCGGAAAGGGTTGGCTTACCGCCGAATACGCGATGCTTCCGGGGAGCACCAGCGGGGGAAGAAAGAGGCGTGAGATCTCGAAACGTGACGGGAGGAGTGTGGAGATACAACGACTGATTGGTCGAAGCCTACGGGCGGCACTCGACATGGCCTCCCTCGGGGAGACTCTCGTTACCATCGACTGTGACGTCCTTCAGGCCGATGGCGGAACGCGAACGGCAGCCATATCAGGAGGATGGGTGGCTCTCTACGCGGCGTTGGAGATTCTCGCAAAGGAGAGAGGAGACTCAGGTCCTGAATCCTACCTGGCGGCACAGATCGCCGCCGTGAGTGTCGGTATCGTGGGTGGGAAGATCGTTTGTGACCTCGATTATGCACACGACTCGAGGGCTGAGGTTGACATGAATGTCGTCATGGCCGGCAAACGGTTTGTCGAGATCCAAGGTACCGGTGAACGGGGCACATTCGATCGCTCCCAGCTCGATGCCCTCCTTGATAGTGCCGCCGAAGGGATCGAAACGATCTTTTCCGCTCAGGACTCCGCGCTGCATCGGTAACTCGATAGTGTCACCGTTACCCTGCGCAGCGGCCGTCATGCGGTAATTCGTGGGAGCACCGATAGATCAATCTCGATCCAGACAGAGCGCCTCGTTCAAGCATCGTATGGCCGTTTCGAATCGTCTCCGATCGATTATGAATTGGATATTCGTCTGGCGCAAAGACTGGGACACGCATTCGACATTGACGCCGTTCTCGAATAACACTCGTGCGGCTCGTGCCAGCACCCCGGGCTGTGCAATGTTCGAACCGATGATGCATACGATTGCAGCCTTCCGGCTCTTCACGATCTCGAACCTATCGCCGAGTTCGTTGCATATCATCCGAAGCCTGTCACTGTCCCAGACCGCGATGGAGATGCTGTTCGCATTCGTACACTTGAGTATATAGCTGGTGCTGTACTTCCGCAGAGCTTCCATGATGGCAAGATCGATTCCGACTTCACCGACCATTGAAGAATCATGGATATCGATTACCACGATCTTCTCGGAGCCGGTGATTATCTCGATCTTCGACTTCATTCCGGTATACTCCTTTGATATCAGTGTCCCGGGATGCTCCGGCTCGAAGGTATTCTTGATTCTCAGGTTGATGCCGTTCTGCTCGAGGGGTTTCGACGCCTTCGGGTGAATGGCCTCCATGCCGACATCGGCGAGCTGGTCCGCAACGTCGTAGTTGGTGAATCCTACCGGAAGGGCATTCTCGATCCCGACGATCTTCGGATCCGCCGATGACAGATGGTATTCCTTGTGGATGATGGCCTCGTCGGCCTTCAACTCCACCGCAATCCTGGAGAATGTTACCTCGGAATACCCCCTGTCGAACTCACGCATGATTCCCTGGGCCGATTTCGTATATCCGGTGGCAACTACGATAGCGTTGTCGAGATCGATGCCCTTGAATGTTTCGGCGATACGTTCTTCTAACGAGTACGCGTGAGTGTCGTGGAAGCCGCTCAGATCGACGAGTATCGCTTCGATGCCGTGACGTTGGAGGATGTTCACCGAGTTGTACGCGGAGTGGGTTTCCCCGATAGAAGCGAGCAGCTCCCTGGCCGCACGAAGGATGTTCGCCTTTTCGACATACCCGGTTGCGATCACCTCGGCCATATGATAGAGAAAATTCTTCGTCTGTTCGATTCTGGCGGTGATGAAATCGTCGGCCTTCGGGACATCGAGACCGATCGCCCCGAAACCGGCATTTATCCCGAATAACGTTGTTGTGAGAGCTTTAAGTTCCTCTTCATATTCGTTCCCGCCGGCAAAGGCATGGTAGACGCCGGGTTCGCCGGTCTTCTTGTTTTCCAGCAAGAGATCGGTTACACCGGCATATGCGGATACGACGAATACACGGCCGTATCGAAAGTCTTCCTTCCCGACTCGGATGATGTTGGTAAGAACGTCTGCGAATTGCGACATGGAGGTTCCGCCGATCTTCTCAACCGTACGCATAGATTCAGATTCTCCTCATTGTGTGTTCTGACGTGAATGTCATGGATGATCCGGAAGCATCCTATCAGAGTTTCATGTAATAGGTAACCATGGGGATCGCCTCTTCGAAACCCACCTTTACACAGAACTCAAGTTCGGCATAGTATGCTTGCTCATATGGAATCGGCTCAGGAATCGTATGAATCATATCGAAAACGAAATTTTTCGTGGAATTTCTTCGCGAACGCCGGAGATCTCACGGCGGTTAATCTCGCCAGATCGTTCGTTTTCGCGACGACTGTGCTGCCGTTATATACCAGTTATCTCACCGATTCCGCTGTACTGATCGGTTTGATTCCGGCGATCCTCGAGGTTGGATTTCTCCTACCGCAGGTGTTCATGGCTCAGAAGGCGGAAAAACTCGACATCATGAAGCCCTTCGTCGTGAAGGTCAGTATCTTCGAACGGGTTCCGTATCTGGTGATTTCACTCTTTATTTTGTTCTATCCGGCTGCCCCGAATTGGGCCGCATACGGTATCCTGATACTCGGAATCGCGACCGCTTCCGGCAGCGGAGGGTTGGCGACTCCTGCCTGGAAGACCATGTTACGGAAAGTCATCCATCCGAAGAGGAAGGCCATGGTATTCGCCATCGGCATGGGCTTGGGCGGATTCCTGGGCATCGGTGGTGCGTATCTGACCAGACGAATTCTGGCTACCGTGGAGTACCCCATTTCGTACGGCTACTGTTTCGGATTGGCTTTTATCGGACAGGCGGTCTCCTGGCTGTTCCTCACGTTGAACCGTGAACACTCGAAGGACATGGCCACCGTTCATCAATCCACCGGTGATTATTTCAAGGCACTGCCCGGAATCTTACGGGCATCGCCGAACTTCACCCGATATCTCATCGGGCAGACCTTCCTTATCTTCGGCGTAATGGTGGCCAGCTTCTACATCGTTTTTGCACGGTTCAAACTTGGAGTAGACGATGAATATGCAGCCACGTTGACCATGGCTGCGCTTATCTCTCAATCCGCAGGGAGTCCTTTACTGGGGTGGATATCGGACAAGATCGGTCATAAGTTCATGTCTGAAGCATGCGCGGTATTCGGCATCCTCTCACTACTGCTCATCATGGTAGCGCCGACACCTGGGTGGCTTATCGTGGTATTCATCCTGATGAATCTATCGGTGGCCGGGCAAAAACTTTCTCGGATGAGTATCACTATGGAATTCAGTCCCGTAGAAAGGCTGCCGACCTATACGGCTCTCTCGGGTACACTCATGGGAATTCCCACCTTTCTCGCTCCGATCATATGCGGCTGGATAATTGAAGGGGCAGGATATATGACCGCCTTTATCGTGGCCTTGGTGTTTTCCGTCATCGGATTCGGGATTAGCAGATTCGGGGTAATAGACCCGAGTTACCGGGATTGATCTGAAGGGCAGTCTTTACTGATCGTTCGGATGGGTGAGACGGAGGGAATACTCCTCTTCGAGCTCGCTCCCCTTTTTCGTAGAATTTCGAATCCATCGATACACGAGATGCCGACGTTCACTCTCGGAGAGTTCCCATGGAACGTTGGAATTTCGGAGTCGGTAATTCAACTGATGAAGGATGATGCCGGCCGACACGGAGATATTGAAGGAATCGGAGAAGCCGTACATCGGGATCTTGAGTCGTTCATCCGCCGATGCGATAGTCTCGGACGAAAGGCCGGGGAGTTCCCTGCCGAAGAGAAGGGCTATGGGGCCGGCCTCGACATCAAACGCATCCAATGGAACCGAATCATCTCCGGGGACTGTAGCGACGATCCGGTATCCGACCGATCTGAGAGTTTCCAATATTTTGGCTTTTGGCGTCGTTGTATGGCGGTGGGTGTCAACCCATTTCGATGACCCTAAGGCTACGGTCACGTTGATCCTGGCTGCGGATTCTCTCCCTATGACATGCACATCCTGAATCCCGAGGCAATCACACGTCCGGATGATGGCACTCAGATTCTGCGTGTAATAAATATCCTCCAACACCACGGTGAGATAGCGTGTTCGCAGACCGACATAGTGTATAATCTTCCGGTATCGTTCGGGAGTAATGTGGTTTCGTAGATATTGAATCTTTCGTTCCATATCCATGCGACTGCATAGTACTCCGGTCTCGTCAAACAGATCAATTGCATCGACGGGCTTAGAAGAGGAACGGCATTTCATGTACGGCGTCTAGGTTTTATGATACGCTACATTGCGCATGATGAACCCGATCATGCTCCGGCATGGTTCGGTTCGTCCGTCGAATTTATTGCAAAGGCAACCAAGGAGCCGGCTCTTTCCGAAGAGGAGATTCGAAAACGTCTCGGTGAGGATTTCAGGCGAGTTTTTCCGGTGTATCCACACGTACAAAAGATCACGGCTCACGACGATTCCGCCATGATGCCGATCGTAAAGCGATAACCACGTCCAAGAGGATTCGAACCTCTGACCTACGGCTTAGAAGGCCGTTGCTCTATCCAACTGAGCTATGGACGCGTATGCCCGATCCGGGCGTGACATCGGGATGACTGGAATCGAACCAGCGATTTCCTGCTCCCAAAGCAGGCGCCTTAGCCGCTAGGCTACATCCCGAAAAGGTGAAAAGGAGTATACAGAGATTCACCGCACCGGTCAAGTTCGGTTGAACGAGAGTAAGATGCGAAAGAGAAGAATTGCGGATCATGCCGAGGATTCGAATAGCAGAAAGTCAATGGACGTTCCGGTGATGTGAGGTAGGAAGATATATGGTTCTCCCTGTTCATTATTCCACTCCTCTTCGATTCGGTCGCATACATAGGTGTAGACTTCCATGATAGACACAAACCCGTTTCCGTCGAGGTCCCCCGATTCCTGGGATTGCAGGAAGAAGTAGGTGAAGATTCCGTGACCTATGCCGGAGTTTTCCCAGGACTCCTCGCGTTCACCGGCCGCGGCCAAGACAATCGCCTGCTCGGACGTCACATCGAACGAATCTCCCGTTGGGAAGTCGGAATATAATGCCAGAAGTTTTTGAAACGAGAGTGGTTCCCCTTCATCCGAATAATCCCCCGGGGCGATATCGAGTGCGGGGGCATCTCCGATGAACCCACCGGAGTTGCAGGCGTCGATGAGCACGAGGCGTCTCTTGGTGGGAAGCTGATCGAGGAGTTCACCGAGTTCGTCATCACTTACGGCGGTATCGGGCCAATCTTCGAACCGCCAGCTCACGAGTGAACCGTAGAGGAAAATCCACTCGTCGTCGTTATCGGAGTCTACCGATTCATTTCCGCGTTGATCGGAATACGTACCGAAGAAATCGATGTGTCTGCCACCATGTCCGGAGAAGTAAAAGACGAAATTCTCGTCATCGCCGATCTCTGAACTGATGGTTGCTATGTCGGCGGCAAGTTGTTCTTTGGTGGCGTCGTAGTTGAGACGAAGAGTAACCGAATAGCCGGCATCTTCAAAGAAATACGCCATCGCACGAGCATCATCGTCGGTAAATCGTAGATCAGGCGCGATAGTATACTCCGATATCCCGTATATCAATGCATGTCCATTCGGTCTTTCGATCTCGAGAGAACATCCGG
>CAZAKE010000028.1:0-16771 GCA_964485495.1 uncultured Spirochaetales bacterium | reverse complement strand
CGCAGAACGAACGGCCCCCCTGAAATCGTTGAGAACTCGTAGAATGGACCGAAACGGAGAGACGGGAAGAAGAAAAACTGGGAGGTCCGTGAGTATCGGGCTATCGACGCCATACCCCCCAGCAATATGCCGAATACGCCCCTGTCGAAAAGTCGTGGATTTCCGATGGGATAGCGCCCGGCGACATCGAGCACTGCAGAAAGTGAATCGAAAGCGCGGTAAGACACCCCGTCGCCTACTGTCGAGTCGGAAACGGCTGATCCCATGACGCATGCTGAGATACCGAAGAATTCGATCGGGACAAAATCGAAACCGCCTTCAACGAGAAGCGCCGCATGAGGTTTCACTGTAAAGTCTTCTGAATCCGAGAGAAATATACCGCTTGAACCCGTGATGAACCCCGATACGGAAGGAATACCTTGAAGATGGCCATGCGTGCATCCGGAGACAAATAGGACAAGGTATGCTATAGTCTGAATCGGTCTGTAAAATGATTTCATATAGGCATAATCTATGTACCGAAACATCAAATGTTACAAGGGTCCGTCATTGAAAAAAGCTGCTTGTGCGCTTTTCGGGGTTTTCATTGCGCTATCCGTCACCGGTTGTAAAAGGGGAAATGAAAACCGAGAGATCGAATTACCCATAACAGAGGTGCTCTCACTGAAAAGCCGGTGGGGTGTCATTACCTCCTCGCACCTCCGATTACGGAGCAAGCCGTCGGTGACGTCACAGGCTCTGACGACTCTCTGGCGTGGATATGTGCTGGAGATACTCTCACGGAAGCCGCAGAAGGAGGAGATCGAAGAACTGTTTGATTATTGGTATCAGATCCGATATGACGGCCTACAGGGCTGGGTTTTCGGTGCATATCTCGAATTATATGATACAAAGACACAGGCAGAACACGCCTCCGAAGAACTCGAGTAGATCCTCATGGAAGCGTTTCTGACAAAACTCGATCCGATTATCGGTATCCTACCATGGATATTGCCACCTCTCTTGGGTTCGATCATCGGATACGTTACCAACGCCATAGCCATCAGCATGATCTTCCGACCGTATTTCGAGAAGCGTGTTCTCGGCTTCCGTATACCATTCACCCCTGGAATCATACCGAGGCAGCGGTACGAATTTGCGGAGAGTATCGGCAGGATGGTCTCGAGGGAACTTCTTACCGAAGAGGCGGTGAGGGCGCAAACCGCTTCTCCGCGGTTCCGTGCCGGCATTCGCGGCACTATAGAGAAGGCAGTGGATTCTGTACTCGATACACCATATTCCGAAATCAAAGATATGATATCGAGAACGGGGAATCGGGTCTCAGAAGATCGTCGGCTTTCAACCGTGCTACTTTCCATCGGCAGGCAAATACCCCATTCGGATGGTTTCCGACAATTTATCGGAGAGTTGATACGCCGTGGGGTGGAGCAACTTTCTCAATTGCGACTGGACGAGGTGTTTCCCGAACGAGGAAAGCGACTCATCGATTCCATCGCCGAAGCGGTCACATCGGAACGAACCATGTCTGCAGTTCAGCGAGCTGCAGAGAATTGGGTGATTCGAATGAAAGAAGAGGACATGTGTGTCGGGGATGTAATCGGCGAGGAGACGATCTCCAGGATCGTGACAATTCTGGATCATCTCTATCCCGCAATTCGAGAACTCCTCTTGAAATGGCTCAGGTCGAAAGAGACGCGTAAGGAGTTGGAGATACGGGGAATTTATCTCCTGAGGGACATTATCGACAGGCTCAACGGAATACAACGATTCCTTATCTCAGCAACTCAATATGACCGGACTCTAGAAACCAATATGTCTGATATCGTCGACGACGCGATTCATTGGGCCGACGATGCGTCGGGGGATCCTGAGAATCGGCGGAGACTGATAGAATGGGTCACAAGGGAGATCGAGGTGTTCCGTAAGAACAGCCTCATTGAACTGGAATTCAGAGTGGGAGGTTCCATCGAAGAGTGGGTACGGACTCTCGTAGAGATACTTTTTGGCGGGCTGCGAAGAATAGTAGAAAATCCGGTCTTTCATTCCCGTCTAGTTGACGGATTCCCTCTGATTACCCGGATGACTGTCGGAGAGGTAATATCAGGTATCACAGGAATGGAGCCGCCCGAATTGTCCGTGTTTCTCTCGGACCTTATACTGAATAAGAGAGAAACGTCCACGATGCCGAGGGCACCACAGTCTGATATTGGAGAAGGTGATGCGAAACGGGAAGAGAGTGCAATCATTAGAATCGTCGGAAGGGCACTCAAGGAGACGATGGAAAAAATGTTCGAACGAGAAAACGTTACTCTTGGAAGGTTGACCAACATCGATATCCACACCCGTGGCGCCGTATGCGATTCATTGACGGAGAGCGCGGTCAAGATGGTCGATAAGAAGGTTCCCGAGATTCTTCAGTCCGTCGACGTCCATGTATTGGTCGTGGAAAAAATCAATAGCCTCGATATCGCCTCGGTAGAAGGACTATTGCTGCGGGTAATTCAGAAGCACCTCAGATGGATAAACATCTTCGGAGCCATCCTTGGTGCCATAATCGGTGGAATCCAAATACTACTAAATCTATTGCATATTGTATAAGGGCTGAACCTGCATGAGCATAAAGGTATTAATAGTCGAGTGTGATGATCGAGACCGAAAGGAGATGTTCGAGCTCCTCGAAGAAACTGAGTTCGATGTTTCATCGGTGAATACGCTGCAATCTGCTCTCGAGCATATCGAACGGAGGGCGATTCAAATTCTCGTCTTGTCTATGGATACGAATCCGGATGATTGCAGAACTGTTTTCCAGGCAGCCAGGCATGAGTACTTTCAGAGGCCGCTTCAGATCGTGCTGGTAACCGAAAATCCGTCACGACTATGCAGGGCCATCGAAATAGGGGGAGATGATTTCATCAGCAAACCGATAACCGCATTAGAGTTTCAGGCTCGACTGAAGGCAGCCGAAATACGGTTTACCTCGCAACACGCTTTATACCGCGAGAGGGAGTTTTTCCGTCAGGCGGTCAAGCAGGAGGAGGAGTTAAACTCGAAGATTATAGACGAACACCTCAATCTCAAAAAGGCCTTCAGGAATATTGAAGAGGTGAATGAGGAACTCTCATCATCGAACAAGAAGTTGCAAACCATAGCAAAATACGACATCTTATCCGGACTCCTAAACCGAATGAGCCTCTTCTCCATGATGGATGTAGAGATTGAGAGGGCGATTAGGACCGGAGCCCCGCTCAGTGCCGTCATGATAGATCTGGATAGGTTCAAAGAGATCAATGATACCTACGGACATCAGTGTGGTGATGAAGTAATCAGGCAGGTCGGAGAACGACTTCGAGGAATGCTTCGAAAATACGACCATGCCGGCCGCTACGGCGGTGAAGAGTTTTTCGTGATCCTGCCCAATACATACAGAGATCAGGGATACTCTATTGCTGAACGTTTTCGTACTAATCTCGAAGATGTTCCCATGAAGATAGGAAGCGACGAATATAAAATTACGGCCTCCCTGGGTGTCGCACAATTTTCGCACGGCGAAGCAAGAGAATCTTGGATCGAGAAAACGGATATGGCCTTATACCGGGCAAAAGCCGAAGGTCGGAACAGGGTGGTGAAATCCTAAATGAAAAATTCGGCTACTCGGTATTCATACTGAGAGCTGTAAAACAAGAGAGATGTCGGATTGCCATTCCCCAGAGGCTCGTGGTACCTTCTGGTTCAGATGAAAGCAAATAACGGCATGCGAAAGGTTGTTGCATTCACTGGTGGCGGAACCGGTGGACACGTATATCCGGGTCTCGCTGTACTCGATACCCTCCGCGAGATTTCGAATGCGGAGCTTTCTTTCTACTGGATCGGGTCGTTTCGGGGAATGGAACTGAAGATAGTGGAATCCAAATCGTTGCGATATTTCGGCATTCCCACCGGAAAACTCAGACGGTATTTCTCTTTTCAGAATCTAATCGATGTTTTCAAATTCGGTTTCGGTATCGTCGGCGCACTCCGAATACTCCTAAAGCACCGTCCTCTTCTCCTGTTTTCCAAGGGAGGATATGTAAGTGTGCCTGCGGTATTGGCCGCCGGTATCCTAAAAATACCGGTGTTTTCACACGATTCGGATTTCGATCCCGGTTTGGCGACGAGGATAAATGCTCGATTCTCGCAAAACATTTTCGTAGCATATCAGCAGACGAAGCTTACATACTTCAAAGGCGATGATCGAGTAATCGTTTCTGGAAATCCTATTCGCCGAGATCTGGCTACCGCAGATGCGGAGATAGGCTTGCGTTGGATCAGGTATGATGATGCGGTATCGATTCCGGTGGTACTCTTTCTCGGCGGAAGTCTCGGCGCGAGACAGATAAACACGCTCCTCGACGGTTGTATCGATGAACTCCTCGAATCGACCTTTGTCGTACACCAGACCGGTATCGACAGCGGACCCTTGAAAAACAAACACAGGCGATATTTCCAGGCAGAATTCTTCTCCGACGAGTTGCCCCATATTCTCGCATGCGCCACAATCGTAGTCTGTCGAGCGGGGGCTTCGACAATCTGGGAGAATGCCGCACTCGGTAAACCCGCGGTACTGATACCCCTCGGGAAAGGGAGTTCGAGGGGTGATCAAATTCGTAATGCAGAGTATTTCCGTGATGTCGGAGCCGCAAAAATGCTTCCTGAGGTAGCTGGAAGCGCAGAACTGCTGGACTGTATTCATGCTTTGCTACAGAATCCTGAACGATTAGGCGCAATGTCTCAAGCAGCCCATTCAATCGGCCGGGTGAAAACACCGGATGGGGCCACCACCTCATTCATCGCATCGCGACTGATCGCTCAACGGATCGCCGCTGCCATCGATGGAGGAGAATAGAGTGTCCTTCTCTGCACTTGATATCGTGTGTATAATTTTAGTGGTCTTTTTCGCAATCAGAGGGGCCTACCGCGGACTCATATGTGAGGTTATGTCGTTCGCCGCACTGGCCGTCGGACTCGGTGGCGCGATTCTTTTAACGGCGCAAGCTGTGCTGCATCTTGAACAGTATGTGGGTGAATCTATGTGGAACAAGGTGATTGCATTTCTCGGAATCTTTCTGGCCGGGTATCTCCTGGTCAAGATCGTCGAACACATGCTTGTAACCATTATCGAGCGTGTTGCCCTAGAACGATTTGATCAGGCACTCGGTTTCTTTCTTGGTATTATAGAAGGGGCGGCCCTGTACGCGGGATTCATTGTCCTCCTCCTACTTCAGCCCTTTGTCGATTCAACCGGGTGGTTGGCCGAGAGCATTACCGCCGGTATCGTAATCGCAGTACTGCCAATAATTCCCGAATTATTCGAGAGAGGAGCGGTTCACTCGAATGTTTGAAAACATAATCGGCCAGAATATGGTTACCGAAAAGTTGAAGAGAGAGATCGGCTCCGGGACGCTTCCCGGGTCGCTCCTCTTTTACGGCGAACCTTTCACAGGAAAAGTATCCACGGCACTCGAGACTGCCCGAAGCCTTACGTGTGAGTTCGAAACCGCCGAGTGGGCATGCAGATGCAAATCGTGTAGGAAACAGCGCCTGCTCGAGCACACCGGCACGCTGCTTATCGGACCGCGAGACGTTTCGGCGGAGATAGCCGCATCAGGAGAGGCTCTCATGCGCACCCGCAGAGCCGGAGCCGCATACCTCTATTATCGATCCGTAAAAAAACTCCTCAGAAGATTTGATCCGATGTTATGGGAAGGCTCCGAGATTCGTCTCAAGAAGATCCAAACCCCGCTTTCGGATATCGAAGAAGCGATAGATGCGTTTACTCCGGAAGCCGAGATCCCCGACGGTAAGGCACTAAAGAAAATGATCGGTGCTATCCAAAAAAACTGCGCGAAGATCGTACAGTCGGGTGTTATTGATTCATTGTCCGTGAATCAGGTACGCAACATCAGTTACTGGGCACATACGAGTACAACAGTCCGCAGACGCGTCATTATACTTGAGAACGCACATCTAATGCAGGATAGCGCACGGAACGCATTACTAAAGATACTCGAGGAACCCCCCGCGGATGTATACTTTATTCTTACGACTTCTCGCCGGGGAGCAATCATTCCTACCATTTTATCTCGATTGAGAACATATCATTTTCCGATTAGGAGCCTCGAGGCAGATCGCGAGGTATTGGAGCAGGTGTTTCGTGAGTCGGACAGTGATTACACTACCCTTCGTGACTACTTCCTTGCATGGAACGAATTGAATCCGGAGGGTTTGCGCAATGAATCTCGCGAGTTTCTTCGTGAGATACTCGAAGGAAGAACCGATGGATCTGTCGAGAGACATGTGCTGGAACGAGCGATGGAGATCGTGTCGAATCCGAAAGCCTTTCGCCCCTTCCTCGATGAACTCACCTCCACGTGTCGTGCATTCGCCCTCTCAGCCGATTCCGCATCCATAGGTGACATCGATCGAGTAAATCGATTGAATCGAGCCATCAGAGAGTGTAGCATGTCACATGAGAGGTACAATCAAAACCCTGTATTGTTGATCGAAAGCCTCTATTACTCGCTGATTGAAGACGGGATCCGATCATGAGAAAATTCGTACACGCTGCGTTGAAACGGCTCTCGAAACTCGATGAGGCTCAGATACACACCCTCATCTATGATCTTGCCTCGGAGAATGAACTCCTCGAGGTGGTTCTCGATTCTATGACCGACGGGGTCATGGTTACCGATACCGACCACCTCGTGACGTCGATCAACAAGTCGGGAGAACGGATGCTTCCCCTCAAAACGTCGGAGTTTCACGAGAAACGTGCCTGGGAGGTCATAGAGGATAGGGATCTCGCTGAGTTTCTGCGCATGAGTCTTGTCGCCGAGGAGCGGATCGATGAGAAGGAGTTATCTTTCGGTTCCTCGGGCAGTACACGAACACTTTCGTTCTCACTCATGCCCATGGTCAGAGACGGTGTAATTGAGGGAAACATACTTCACATAGAAGATGTGACCGAAAAGCGACAGAAAGAAGCCCGGCTTCGCAGAGCAGAGAGTCTAGCCTCCCTCACGACGCTTGCGGCGGGGGTGGCGCACGAGATCAAGAATCCTTTGGGCTCGATCGGCATTCATATTCAACTTATTCAGAAGATACTCAGAAATCCCAAAGAGATAGACTTGGATACGTTGAAGAAGTACCTAGACATAATCAACGAAGAGATAGAGCGATTGAACGGTATCGTCGTTGATTTTCTCTTTGCTGTACGCCCGATGGATACGGAGCTGCAAAGCGAGAACATCAACGAGATAATACGGGAGACTCTGGATTTTGTACAATTTGAACTATCGGAAGCCGGGGTAAAACTCCACGAGGAACTCGACGAGGCCCTCCCGAATATCACTCTCGACAAGAAATACATTAAGCAGGCTTTACTCAATATGATCAAGAACGCAGTCGCGGCAATGAATGAGGGCGGTATCCTAACGATACGGACCTTCCAGAAGGATGATTCCGTCCAACTCGAGATCGAGGACACGGGGCATGGAATCGATAAAGAGGAGATCGACAAGATATTCGAACCGTATTATACGACGAAGGAGTTCGGATCCGGTCTTGGGCTGACGAACGTTTACAAGATTGTCAAGGAACATGGGGGCGAGATCACCCTCAATTCGGTCGTAGGGGAGGGCACGGTCTTTACGATTTCCCTTCCACTTCCGCAGAAGGAACTCCTGCTGGTCGGCTGGCGACAAGATAAGGAAGGGAACGACGATGACCTTTAACATACTCGTAGTTGACGACGAAAAAAATATACGTGAGGGATTGGGAAAGGCACTCGAACTCGACGGGTACGAAGTTTTCCTTGCATCAGACGGTAACGAAGCCTGGAATACCATGAACTCCTCGGAGATGGATCTCGTGATTACCGACCTCAAGATGCCGGGGCTCTCCGGAGAACAACTCCTGAAGAGGATAACATCATCGTACCCCACTGTACCGGTCATCATTCTCACCGGCCATGGCACAATCGAATCGGCGGTGAAGGCAATGCGGGACGGAGCATTCGATTTTCTTACCAAGCCGTTGAATCTGGACCGCCTGTCGTTGCTCGTGAAACGAGCCCTTTCGAATCGGGAGCTCGTACTCCAGCACAAAGAATTACAGGCGGAACTGCAGCGACTCGAAGGACGACAAAAGTACACTACCATCATCGGTAAAAGTTCCGCGATGAAGAAGGTGATGGAGATCGTCGACCAGGTTGCACCTACGAAAGCATCCGTTCTCGTGACCGGTGAAAGCGGCGTCGGGAAAGAGTTGATCGCCGACGCGATTCATGCCCTCTCGGGACGCAGCGAGAGACCCTTTATCAAGGTTCATTGCGCCGCCCTCACCGAGACCCTTCTCGAGAGTGAATTGTTCGGTCATGAAAAAGGGGCTTTCACGGGAGCAATCGCACGCAAGCGGGGCAGATTCGAACTTGCGAATACGGGTACCATCTTTCTGGATGAGATCGGTGAGATTGCACCGAGTGTACAGATAAAAATACTTCGGGTTCTTCAGGAAAAGAAATTCGAACGGGTCGGGGGCGAGGAGACGTTAGAAGTAGATGTCCGAATCATTACCGCGACCAACCGCGATCTCCTCGCGGAGATAGAAAATGGAACCTTCCGAGAGGATCTTTACTACCGGTTGAATGTCGTGAACGTGCATGTACCGCCTCTCAGGGAGCGGAAGGATGATGTTCCGCTTCTCGCTTCCGCCTTTCTCAAGGAGTTCGCCGAGGAAAATGGGAAGGCGATCGAAGGAATCGACACGAGAGCCCGAATGGCATTATATAATTACTCATGGCCCGGGAATATTCGGGAGCTTAGAAACTGCATCGAGAGTTCGGTGGTGCTGTCTAAGGGAAACATTCTGACCGTCGACGATCTACCGCCGTCTGTCGCTTCGGGATCGAACGATGAATACATAAAACTCAATCTTGGAACGTGTCTCGACGATGCCGAAAGAGAGATTATCCGACATACACTGATCCACGAAAACGGTAATAAGAGCAAGACGGCCGAAATTTTGGGTATTGGTCGCAAGACACTGCACCGAAAGATCCAAGAATATGGGATTGATACCGATGCCGGTCTTCGTGGATGATATACGACTCACTACGGGATGTTTGATAGTAGGACCCGGTCCGAAGAGTCTAATCCACCGAGCCGGTCGATACAAACCTTCGGATGCGCTGATACGAGCCGTTGATCTTCTGAGCGATCTCAGTAGCTATTCGCATCCTCTCTGCATCTCCCCCATGTCTATCCGGATGATACTCGCGCATGAGGCGCTTGTAACTCTCACGAACCTTCTGATCGGAAGATCCAAATGGTACTTCCAGGTTGGCGTAATCCTGCCTGAGAGACTCAGGTGGAAAGCCTGACGCTTTCGAACCGAATGAGGTACCCGTATTCGTATCGGTGGTGGAGGAGGACCCAGATTCCCTTTCTCTCTTTCCATGCAGCGCGGCATCGAAAGCATCATCCTCATTCAGGAAGCTATTGAGTTCATTCCAGGCATCATGGAGGTCCTGGTCGCCGCCCTGAAACGCGGTGCCTTCATCTTGAAGATACGACCGGATCAAGCGGCCGAAACGATCTATAATCGGATCCAATTCTGCAACTCCATCGAGGAAAGTAAGTAATCACCAAGTCGTCATGGTACAGTATTTTGACGGATGGATAAAGACCTGCCGCGAAATATTGCTCATATGCCGGAGCTACAGTTGATGATGTAAAAAAATGGGTTTACATGGATACATGGGAAACTCCCCGGATGAACTGTCGTGGAGAATTACGCGTCATCCTGATAGTATGTTCCGCGATACACATACTCAGGGCTGCCGGTAATGAATACCTCATTGGATGTCTCGGTCCACTGCGTGAAGACTTCACCCCGCTTGTGATGTATGACAGCATCTCGTTCAAAGATCCCATTCAGAACGGCGGCGACCATAGACGAGGCCGCAGCCGCGCAGATGTCTATTCGGCCGCGGGAATTTGGGATGTAGATTGCCATCTCGTCCCGAGAATAGAGTGAAACGAATATCGGATAGGTGAACTCGGTGGATTCGCGCTTCAACACCCGTCGAAAGTTCATCGATAATTGGCGAAGAGAACTCTGTGTGTCGTTTCCTACGAAGACGATTGCCGATAAACCGCCGAAACGAACCGGAGTATACACATATTCTCTTCCGAGTACACTGAGGTGATGAGAAAACTCTCCATCGGGTATCTCTCGTAATTCAACCGACGGATCCTCACCCAGTGGACAACCGAGAGATACACGGAAGTTGTTGCTGTCGATACATCTGATGGTATTCATGCCTTCCTGTGTATAGACTCTGAGTAGTTGTTCTTCGAAAAGGCCGAAATCGAACGCAAATCTGGCGGTACATAAAAGGGCATCACCGTAGAAAGGTGACGGTTGGCCGTTGGCCGTGTAGAAGTCGACGCTGCACCCCTCGGATTCGGAGGTCTGCCTGCAAACGATTACCCCATTTCCACCGATTCCGGTCTTTCTATTACAGATTTTTCTTGAGAGACTCGGGAGTCGCGCTTTATCTGGGACTTCTGAAGTAAAGGAGTTGATGAAAATGAGATCATCACCACAGAAATGAAGTTTATAAAAATCGAATTCCATCGATAGCATTGTAGTATTCGGTTCGGAGTTTTGCCAACACTTCTTTTCTGTATGTGACCTCTTCCCGGTTGCATATCCGCCACAATATCGGTATTTTTCGGTATGCAGATCGTCGAAAGAATGACACCCCCTATAATCGAGACATTACGGAAGGAGATCCGAAATGCCGGTGGGAACGAACTCCTGGTTATCGGCAAGATCGACACGGCGGGTTGTGTGGTCGAGGTGCGAATCGGCGCCCGCGGCAACACAGACATGGTGCCTGCGCTACGCAATGATATCGAGCATGGCGACGTTCTCATTCATAATCATCCGTCCGGAGGCTTGACCCCGAGTGGAGCCGACCTCAATGTCGCCTCATACCTGGCTAATCAGGGTATAGGATTCTATATCATCGACAACGCCGTAGAGTCGATCTATATTGTCACCGAACCGGTCGATCCGGTTCGGATCTCACCAATAGATGCAGCTTCACTCGTAGAGATGCTGCTGCCGGGTGGGTCGTTTTCGAGGCAGATACCATATTACGAAGTTCGCGACTCTCAAATCGAGATGCTTGAAGCCGTGACAAGGGCCTTCAACGACGACGGCATCTGTGTCGCGGAGGCGGGAACCGGTGTCGGTAAATCGATTGCGTACCTGCTGCCGGCCATACGATGGGCGGTTTCAAATAAGGAAAGGGTGGTAGTCTCGACGGCTACGATCAATCTTCAACAACAACTGACCGAGAAAGATATTCCCCTCGCCCGGAAGCTATTTGGAAACCAAGTACCGGGGGATTTCAAAGTGGCCCTCGTCAAGGGTCGGGGCAACTATCTTTGCAGACGACGACTTACAGATGCACTCGAAGAGAACACACTCTTTCGAGAGGAGGACGATCAACTGGAAGCCTTTCGTGCGTGGGCCGACGCCAGTTCGAGCGGCAGCAGGAGTGAATTATCATTTATCCCAGATAACGCTACGTGGAGTCGAGTATGCTCTGAGGCGGATGCGTGCATGGGAATCCGATGCAGGTATAGAGAGGAGTGTTTCGTGCTCAAGGCCCGGCGTGAGGCCGCCGCGGCCTCCCTGCTCGTGACAAACCACCATCTCCTGTTCGCAGATCTTGCGATGCGAGTGCAGGGGGCAGGTTACGAGGGGAGCGCGGTGCTGCCGCCCTACAATCGCGTTATCTTCGACGAGGCCCACAATCTCGAGGAAAGCGCCAGATCGTACTTTTCACGCTCGATGATCAGATATTCGGTACGGAGAACCTTGTCGCGGTTACTCTACGAGCGGCGGGGAAGACGGTACGGGTTACTGTTACGCGTACAGAGTAAACTTCCAGATCCGGAAACGGTTTCCGATCTACCGGAAAAAATACGACTCGTACAGAATCAGGTCGATCTGGTTGATTCCTTGGCCCTGGATCTGATGCAGGGCGAGAATTCAATTCGGTTGATTCCCGGCGGTTCCGATGAATACAACACCACAGTGGTGCCGGAAATAACGGAGCTGCAACGGCGTCTACTCGATATCTCGGCGGCCTTGGGAGATATTCTCGAATTCATTGAGGATAATGACGAGGAGGATCCGATCCTCTTCGAGATTCGTATCGTTAAACGTCGGATCGAAGAGACCTGTTCAGTCTGCAAATCTCTCACAAATTATGCGGATGACGATGTGCATGTGTATTGGTTGGAACTTTTCCGCGGAAAAACCCCGGCCGTCCGATTCAACATCACGCCGTTGGAGGTTTCCGATATACTCAACGAGGCACTGTTCGATCGATTCGATACAATCATAAATACATCTGCAACCCTCACCATACGCGACTCTTTTGATTTCTGGATGAAGAACGTCGGGTTGAATCCTGGAGAACGAGTATCTGCGAACATTTTCCTGTCTCCCTTCGATTATGCGGGAAGGGTCATGCTCGGGGTACCCGAAGGAGTTCCTCTCCCGGGTGATACGGAGTATATCGACTATGTCGTAAAGACTGTAGCAGATTCTATGGAAATATCCGGAGGGCGTGGACTCATATTGTTTACCTCGTATAGTATGCTCCGTGCCGTCTATGACGGTGTCTATCCGCGCCTCGCCGACGCAGGAATCACACTATTGCGGCAGGGAGAAGAAGATCGCTCGAGACTACTTTCATCTTTCATCTCTGATGCTGCCAGTGTTTTGTTTGCTACAGACTCTTTCTGGGAGGGCATCGACGTTCCCGGTGATGCCCTGCTCGTGGTCATTATCTGTCGGCTGCCGTTCCTCGTCCCTACGGATCCGGTTGTTCAAGCAAGAATCGAACATATTGAGAAACGTGGAGGAAACTCATTCTATGAGTTGACCCTTCCGACGGCGGTCATTCGTCTTAAACAGGGCTTTGGCAGATTAATGAGGAGGACGACCGATAGAGGCGTGGTCTTGATACTCGATTCGAGAATTATCAGGAAATCCTATGGTTCCATGTTCGTCAATTCTCTACCGGAGACTATGTTCGTTCGTAAACCGTCTAAGGAGATGATCGAAGAAATGGAAAATTTTCTATACGACCCTCGATTTGTGGGTACACTCACATCTCTGAAGTAGGATGCAATTTTCGACGGCAAAACATGGGTTTCAGTGGAGATATGGTGCCGATCGCAGACACTCTGCCGGACGCAACACGAAAAAAAGAGCAGCTTACGCTGCTCCCTGTAGAAACCCGTAGAAACGAATCCGAGTCTACTCGATGACGGCCAGGATATCGGACATGCGCAGTATCAGTTGATCTTCCGCATCAACGCTTATTGTCGTTCCTGCGTATTTGTCGTACATCACTCTTTGACCGGGTTTCACCTTGATAACATCCTCATCGTCTCCGACCGCGACTACCACACCGGTCTGAGTTTTCTCTTGTGCCGTTTGAGGGATGAATATACCACCGGAAGTTTTCTCTTCGACATCCTCCAGCTTCACAAGAATCCGGTCGCCGATGGGTTTGATCTTCATGTGTTCCTCCAACATTGATTGTTCAAATGTAGTACGTGTAAGTACGCCGTAGATATGACGTAGGCAAAATATACGTAGGAATGTATCTCGGGTCAAGGGAAATATTTCTCACTCACGACTTGTCGATCGAGAATCTCATTAGTACTTTTATCGTAAGAGGATAAATAGTAGTATGCAGTCTTGGTTACTACACTTCCGGACCGGACACAGGGCGCTCCGACGACATAAACCCGCCCGCGCAATCTCAGAATTCGAACAGGCCCTGAGGGAGTGTCCGATAGAGAAGGGCGAGTCTATCGCAAGAACGATGTATCTCTTGGGTGTCGCACTCTCCAGACTAGGATATCGCGAGAGTGCGTTGAAGACATGGATAGCCGGAACAAAATTACGGAAACGAGGCAAGTGCGGCAGGATGTCGCGACGATTCAGCAATGAGTACGGCATGTTACGGCAGCCCACGGGGGAATTGGATGACTGGAATGCGTTCTTCTCGATTCAATATGCACGATATATTCGGATAAAGCCGATGAAACGCATCGTATCTCCTGTTGAGCGAGACATGATCCACGATCTTATCTTTCAGTATTGGAAAGCGATACGAAGCGGGTATGATCTGCATACGCTATCACCGATCGAGAAGTTACGGCTGTTTCGTAGTACCGAAATAATATTCCCACTCACGTTGATGCATGAGAACCAAACAAATAGAAGGCCGCCGATTCCTGTCCGCTTCGGTACGAAAGCAAGAGTACATCCGGACGGGCCATGTATATGCGGAAGCGGACGGCCATATCTTCGCTGTTGTGGAAGGGTACAGAGTGCAGAAGAGATAGAAAATGGATTAATATGATACACAATATGACGAAATATCCCAAAGTGTGTCCTAATGACACACTTTGGTGTGTGCGCTTGGAAAGGTAGATGCCTGTTGAAACGCTGATAAATAGTTGTTTATTTCATAAAGTATTATCGAGTAAGCATTTATCATAAAAAAATTCCGGCGTGAAACGAGAGTCCTCAACTTCTGCCTCATGGCATGGATATTGCTAACTATTAGGCAAGAGGTGATGAGGAGGCTCCCATGGCAACCACAACGAAGAAAAGACGACATCATTCGGAAGATGAGAATATACTTTCGATGTATCTTACAGAAATCAATAAAATTCCCCTGCTCACTAGAGAGGAGGAGGACGAAATTGCCCGAAAGGCGGCAACTGGTGATAAAGCGGCGATCGATGCCCTAGTGAGTGCGAATCTTCGTTTCGTAGTGAACGTTGCGAAGAAGTATCAGAATCAGGGATTGCCCCTTTCCGACCTTATAAACGAGGGTAACATAGGACTGATGAACGCCATCGAGCGATATGATGTGGATAAGGGATATCATTTCATCTCCTATGCTGTGTGGTGGATTCGTCAGGCAATATTGAAGGCGATCTGTGAAAAGTCAAGAATGATCAGGCTTCCTCTAAATCGTGCCAACGAACTGGTACAGATCGAAAAGGCGAAGAAGATGCTGCAGTCAAATAATGAACACGAACCCCTCGTGGAACAGATTGCAGATACGGTAAGTATGGATCCCGATCATGTTGCCGACTTGATGAATATTTCTAGAGATCTTGTCTCATTAGAGACTCCGGTGTATGCGGAAAAGAATGCCTCGCAACTGAGCGATTTCATCGAGGATGAATCCTATAAGGCGCCGGAAGATGTGGCGATGGACAGATCGCTTAGAGATGATATCAATGCAGTGTTGCGGACGTTGAGTGAAAAAGAGGCGGACATAATTCAATACCGATTCGGCTTGAACGGCAGGACGCCGCTCTCATTGAAGGATATCGGAAGCAAATACAATCTGACCAAGGAAAGAATTCGGCAGATAGAGAAAAAGGCGATCAAAAGACTTCAGCATCCTTCCAGAAGTCAGTATCTATCGGCGTATACCGCATAGGCGTGTACCGCAGTCTAGACGACGCCGATACGGACATTTTCCGAATGAAACAGACCGTGATCGCGTTGAAATAGTTGAAGTAACTGAAAGGGGCGCCCGACGGCGCCCCTTGTCATCTATTCCGATATTCTGATATTATTTTTTATTCACTGTCGGTTTCTCGATCTACTGGAAGAGCTGCATAACGGACTGAGCCTTCTGATTCGCCTGGGCCAGCATTGCAGTAGAGGACTGCACTAAAATCTGATTCTTCACGAAATTCATCATCTCGCCGGCCATGTCGGTATCACGAATCCTCGACTCAGAGGCCTGCAAGTTTTCCGCTCCGATCGAAAGACCCTCCATCGCATAGGTAAGACGATTTTGATATGCACCGAGATCGGCCCGTTGTTTGCTGACACTCATCAACGCAGAATCGATAATGCCGATTGCCATATTGGCGCTGTCCGGGCTCTCAAGAGCGATGAATGTCGCACTGTGGCCTAACCCCGAGAGTCCCTGAAGACCGAGGCCCTGAGCCGTCATCGTTCCGATGTATACCCGTTCTCGCTGGTCCATGTTGGCCCCGATGTGCAGCCACATGCTTGCAGTCACGACATTCTCGCCGTAATCGTTTGCGAAACGACCGGTCAGCATGTTCATGCCATTGAACTGCGCGTGTGAAGAGATTCGGTTGATCTCATCGACCAACTGTGACACTTCGACCTGGATCTGCATGCGGTCCTCGGAAGAGTAGATTCCGTTTGCGGCCTGTACCGAAAGCTCTCTCAGCCGATGAAGGATATCCTGAGTCTCTTGGAGATACCCTTCGGTGGTCTGAATGAACGAAATCCCGTCCTGGGCGTTTCGTTCAGCCTGTTGCAAACCGCGAATCTGGGCACGCATCTTCTCCGATACAGCCAGCCCCGAGGCATCGTCACCGGCGCGATTGATTCGCTGTCCCGATGAGAGTTTTTCCATGTTCTTGTCCACATCCAAGTTGTTGAATTTGAGTGTACGATGGGCGAACATGGCACTGAGATTGTGATTGATAATCATATATTCCTCCATGAATAGATATGAGACGGACATCCGTGTCCGTCGATTTGATTACCTAAAATTTCGGAGTTTATCGAAACTGCTTTAGAAAAAAACTACTTTTTGATACAGTTGGGATACACTTTGTATTGGAGGGCC
>CAZAKE010000027.1:24829-37304 GCA_964485495.1 uncultured Spirochaetales bacterium | reverse complement strand
CGTCGATCATTGTTGGCATAGCAGGGTATCCTTGATTTGGTCTATCATTCGTCCTGACGACCTACGGAGAACCACTCATAGAGGGCCATGTCCGGTGTAATAGAGCCACGCTCGTTTATGATTTTCGACACGGTTTTTCTCGAAACGTGAAGATCGTCTGCTAGTCCCGAAACTGATAAATTCAACGGTTCCATATAGTGGCGCTTTACTATTCCACCCGGATGTGTAGGCTGTCGGTTTCTCTTAGGCATAGGTTACTCGCTGGAGACCGCTCCAGGATCTTGCGGTAAAGGTGTTGATCACCATTGCAACGCAACCTCTTCAGTTGAATGCGTCAATCGAATTATTTCAAATGAATTATGCTATGAATTATTTCGGTAGAGATGATATTTCATGAGTATCAATTGCTGATCGATCGTAATTTCAATAGACATGAGTGGTACAAAAGTGTTACACTTTGTTTTGGAGGTTACAGATGCCCACGAAAAATCCTAGAATCAATGTAGTCCTCGATCAACCATTGTACGAACTCATTGAGCAGATGGCCGAGAGAAAAGGTGTCTCTTTGTCGTTGGTTACTCGTGATCTGATCAAGGAAGCGTTGGAAATAGAGGAGGATGTTGCGCTTGGATATCTGGCTGCTGAAAGAGAGGCAACCTATGATGCAGACACGACGCTCTCGCATGAGGATGTGTGGGAATAATCATGGCGTATCGACTACGCTATCATCCCGATGTTCGTTCAAAGGATATTCCTAAGCTCAATCGGACGATGCGAGAGCGGATCCGTCGTTCAATCGAGAATCGACTCCTGACGGAACCTGAGCAGTATTCTGAACCTCTTCGAAAGACCTTAAAGATGTACCGAAAACTTCGTGTAGGAGACTACCGAGTTGTGTTGAGGATTGACGGAGAGGCGATACACATTCTCGCGATCTGTCACCGCAAGGACGTGTATCAGCGTGTTCTGAGAAGAGTCGATTGATAGCTGCTATGTGATCTGAGTCGATATCTACCCAAACACATCCTTCAACGCATCCAGATACCCGTACCCGTTCAGGTCGTCGGGTTCCAGGTAACTGCCTTCGGTCCATTCGTTCCAGCTGTTGACCGTGATCAGGGGCGGCTGGTCCGGGTGTTCGTCGGCGTACTTCTTGCCGGCCAGCAGGGCCTTTTTGAAGGTCTCCGGCGTGTTGTGGCGGGTCAGGTCGTCCTTGAATTCCTTGAACCGGGGATTGTTGTCCCACCCGATCGACACCTGTGGGAAATAGGGAAGAGACGTCTCGTGTGTGATCCGCTCCCACTCCGGCGCCGGATCGGCGACCACTTCGTCGTCGCTCCGTTCCGGGTTGCGGTAGGCCCGGAAATTGTATTGGGTGAAACTCTCGAAGCCGATCTTCCGCAGGGTGGCCTCATCGGCCTTGTGCCCGTTGATCTGCAGGTGGATTCCGGGGAGCCCGGCCTTTTGTGCTTCTTCGTCGAGCCACGCCACGGCTTCGGCCGCCGCATCAGGCCCGCCCAGCCCGTCGACGAAGTTCGGGTAGTGGAAGATCATCAGGACGGGCTTGCCGTCGATCTTGTAATATGAGGGATGAGTGAAATACTTCTCGATCCAACGCCGGCCGACGATCTCGAACTCCCGCCTATCGATTCCCGCCTTCCAGATCACGTTGTCGGTGATGTGGGAGATGCGCTTGTCCCAGAGGTGATTGACGTCGTGATTGGCCCACATGAGGTAGAACTTGACCCGGTCGTTGTTGCGCGCCTGCAAGTACCCGTTGTTCAAGCACTGCTCCAGGAAGGGCCGCCGGTCGTACCAGTACCAGTCATAGATGAACACGTTGATTCCATGATCCGCGGCCGCGTCGATCTGCATCTCCATCACCCGCGGATCGGCCTCGTTGCAGTATCCCCACAGCGGCCTCCTCGGCCACCGGTGTCCGGGAAATTTCGGCGTGGCGTTGCGCACTATCTCCCATTCGCCGTCCCCCTCCGGCCAGAACATCCGCGTGCGCGGTTCGTCCCCGGTGTAAGACGGCCAGATTATGGCGGCGATATCGTAGTTGCGTTTTTTGCTCTCCATCAAGGAGTCCTCCATACTAAGGATGATGTATACTATCTACACATTGTACATGATGGAGGGTATCCATGAAAGACCCACGACAGCTCGAACGCGGACACGAGATCTCGAGCGAGAATTACTGCGACCAACTGTACATTGTTGTCACGCAGGATGGGAATCGGCTCTGTGTCCTCACGACCGGCCGCGGTCTCGATAGTAAGCCCGGGCAGCACGTGGTGGCTACGATTTGCGAAGACAGTGGGTGCTGATCGTACCCGCATCGCCGTCCGGTATGTCATTCTCACGTCGCTGCCTGAGATGCCTCTGCCGTCAACCACTCGAGAAACCGTTTCCAGGGAACGGCCCGGATACGCGGACCCAGCGGTGCTTCTTCTCTTACCGTACACACGACGAAACCCTCGCCGACGGGGAGAGACGTGTCTTGCGTGGCTTCCAAAAACGAGGTGAAACGACGGATCGACTCTCCGTGTTGTATTGCCGGCGTAGCCGTTTTCTTGATTTCCACCGGATACAAGCTTCCATTCAATTCGATGAGTAGATCTATCTCGACTTGATCATGAGACCGCCAGAAGTACATATCCGTGTTGTTTTTATATGCCATCAATGTTTTGTATGTTTCGGCGACGATGAATCCTTCGAAAAATGATCCACCCATTGAGCCGTTGAAAAGAGCTTCGGCAGAGGGCTGTCTGGTGAGATATGCCGGGATTAATGAGTCCAGGAAATACATCTTGGATGACTTGATGAGGCGTTTTCCGAAATTCGTATGAAAAGGCCGAAGGCGTATCGCGATCCCGGATGCTACGAGTACCGATATCCATTCCTTGATCGTCGGTTGACTCACCCCTACCTGCTTCGACAGGGTTGCATACGAGAGTTCCTGAGTGTGTCTCGATGCGCATATCGAAAAAAACGTCTGAAACAACTCGAGATCGTGAACCCGTTGAATCTGGCGGACATCCCTCTCCAGGTACGTGGTTATATAACTCGAAATCCAGAGGTCACGTACTTCCGGATCGAGTATGACCTCCGGATATGATCCCTGCCATATGAGTGTCGAGGGTGACGCATCAAGAAATCTTCCATGCTCCTTGAAATAAAACGGCAGGAGATTGAGAATCGCGATTCTACCGGCCAAAGACTCCGATGCATTTTTCATCATGTTGAACTGCTGTGATCCGGTGAGTATCCATCTGCCTGGGTTTCGTCTATCAGAATCGATTTCCATCTTTATATAGGGGAGAAGACCGGCTGCATACTGGATTTCATCGAGTACAACCCGTTCGTCCTCGAACTGTGCGAGGAATCCTTTCGGATCCTGTGAGGCGAACTCACGATTCAGCGTATCGTCGAAGTTCACATATCGATATTCATCGGATAGGGTTTCCTGCAGGAAGGTCGTTTTTCCCGATTGGCGAGGACCGGTGATCAGAACCGCAGGAAATTGTGTGCGTGCTTTGTGGAACAATTGTCTGAGGGTTCTTTCAATATACATACTACAAAAATAAAATTAAATCTTATTTTTGTCAACATGCGGGAATGTTTCATTGACCCTTCTATTTCTACGTTTTATGGCTTCTCATCACCGATGCTCACCCTCCACGGTGAACGGGATTTCCGTATCCCCTAGTCTCAGATCCTGGAAACCTACAACATCTGCAAGGCTAGGAATCTGTCGGCCCGGCGTATGGTCTATCCGGATGAGAATCAATTCAACCTGAAGCCCAGAAACAGCCTTCGCTGGTATGGCGAGGGTCTCGGTTGACTCGAGCTGCGGATGGTGGATGTTCGATCGGTTGAAATCTGTTCTCTAAAGTATGGTTGTGCAATATACTGTTGAAGATCGATTTGGAATCAGTCTGATAGGAGAACTCGATGAAAGTAGCGGCGATTACAGGAGAACGCGCCGGGGGCCTGGTGGACGTGCCGGATCCGGTGGTGAAAGAGAATTTCGTGAAGGTCAAGGTGACGGTGATCCCGATGTGCACCGAGTACAAGGCCTTCAAGGAGGGCCGGACGAGTCAGAGCCTTGGACATGAGGCCGCCGGCGAGGTGGTGGAGGTCGCCCAGCCCGGGAAGGTGAAGGTGGGTGACCGTGTGGTGGTGATGCCCCAGTCGCCGTGCGGGAAGTGCCGGCTGTGTGCGCAGGGTGAATATATCCATTGTCAGAATACGGTTGATCCGCTGGCCGTCTGCGGCAGTCAAACCGGCAAGGCCACCTACGCCCAGTATGTGATCAAACAGGATTGGCAGCTCATCCCTATCCCCGACGAGATGAGTGATGCCCACGGAAGCATGGCCTGCTGCGGCCTGGGTCCGACCTTCGGCGCCATGCAGTACATGAACGTGAATCGGTTTGATACCATCATCGTGACCGGGATGGGCCCGGTCGGACTCGGCGGGGTGATTAACGGCAAGTATCGCGGCGCCCGTGTCATCGCTGTGGAGGCTCAGCCGTACCGCAAGACCCTGGCCGAGAATCTGGGAGCAGACTTGGTGATCGATCCCGGTGATGAAGACGCTTTCGATACGGTCATGAAATTTACCGGCGGCATCGGCGCGGACGGCGGAGTGGATTGTACCGGAGTGCCGCAGGCCCAGCGTTTCCTGATCGACGCAGTCCGCAGGCGCGGCACGGTCTCGTTCGTCGGAGAGGGCGGCGGACTGGAGATATTCACGAGCAATGACATGATCCGCAAGGGGCTGAATCTGCACGGTTCGTGGCACTGGAACCTGGCCGACGCGCCGAAGATGATGAAGATGATCTCGGAGGTAGGCGATCAGCTGGACAAGCAGATCACCCACACCCTGCCGATGAGTAAGGTGCAGGATGCCTGGGAACTCCAACTGACCGGTAACTGCGGGAAGATACTGCTCGATCCGTGGAAATGAGAAAGTTGTAAGAGTGGAGTGAGATAGGGTAGTCGAGGTGACTACCAGGAAAGGAATCCGCCGCCCAGGGTCAGGGTCTGGACGGCCGAGTCCTCAATGTCGGAGCAATCTACTACTAGTAGTTGATCTATCGAATCGAAACCTTTCCGATCACCTGGTTGAATACAATTCGACAAGTCAACACTATGACTATTCGTGATGAAGATGTCTCCGCGCTCGTTACCGATATCAGGGCTGAACGATCCAATTCATTGCATAAGAGCTGAATTTGCCTGCGCACAGAGGGTCGTCTAATCCCATTCGGAACGGAGCGATGCGAAATCCGGCATGATTAGATATGGTACGATAGCGGGTACGGGCTCTATCGTATTTCTGTCGGTTCAAGTAGAATGGGCATATACCAGAACCACTTTCAATAATCAAAGAATTTTGAAAGATCCTCACCAGACGTAGGAGTACAGGATGATTCGTATCGCAGTAATCGACGGCATGGGTGGGGGCATCGGCGCCCAGATTGCCGGGAAGGTGAGGCAGGAGTTCGGAGACGCCGTGGAGATCATCGTCTTCGGCTCCAACGCCGTGGCCACCGATAGGATGATCAGGGCGGGGGCCAATCGTGGCGCCACCGGTGAAAACGCCCTGAAGGTTTCCGTTGCCCAGGCTGAGTACATTATTGCTCCTCTCGGGGCGGTGATCCCCAACTCGATGATGGGGGAGATCACGCCGGCCATGGCCGAGGCCGTCATGAACAGTCCGGCGGAGAAGCTGCTCATACCGGTCACACAGCAGCATTTCACCTTGGTGGGACTCGAACAGAACCCTCTTTCTCAGTTGGTGGAGCACGCGGTGGGCATGCTCAAGGAGAGATGCTTCGGCGGTTGACAGCCCGCCGCCGTATGTGATACGAATAGGTGATCTCAGAGCCATGAAGACTCTTCATTCAACTACAATACGATAGAACTTTTTGGACGACGGTAACCGGTTGAGAACCGGTGTATCGGCTATATGAATACCGGAGAAGGCCATGAAGGCGTACCCGCATGAAGCGGTAATCCTTCGTGGCTTTTTTTATACCGGCGTATACCGGTGCCGTTGTGTCGAAGAAGGTGTCTGTCGAAGAGGAGGAGAGAACTGTGAAATATCTTTACTACGACTGTTTCAGCGGAATCAGCGGCGATATGAACCTAGGTGCCATGCTTGACCTGGGAGTGCCGGAAGAGTATCTGAAAGATGAATTAAAGAAGTTACCGGTATCGGGCTACAGGATCGAGGTCCGGCAGGACATCCGCCGTGGTGTCACCGGTACCAAGGTTGACGTGATGCTGGAGGGGGAGGACGCCGAATATCGTCATGCCGACTCCGATGCACACACACATGATCACGACTCTCATGGGCACGATCATGACCATCAGCACACGCATGATCATGAGGAACACGGCCATTCGCATGACGAGGATCATGGGGCCGCACACCACCATCATGATACGGGCAGTTATGCGTCCATCCGTGAAGCTATCGGTTCGAGTGACTTGAATCAGGAGGTAAAGGACGTTAGCCTCAGGATATTCCGGAATATCGCCGAGGCCGAGGCCAAGATCCACGGCAACGAGATCGATGCGGTGCATTTCCACGAAGTTGGCAGCGTGGACGCCATCATCGACATCGTAGGCGCGGCCGTCTGCTTCGACTATGTGAAACAGCACCTTGGTGTGCAGGGGGTCATCGCCTCGACGGTAGAGGTCGGAGGCGGCATGGTGCGCTGTGCCCATGGCCTCTTCCCGGTACCAGCGCCGGCGGTCTCGGAGATACTGAAGGGCGTCCCGGTGCATACCGGGAGAGTCCCCTTTGAGGCCACTACGCCTACCGGAGCCGCAATCCTGAAGACTGTAACGGACGAGTTCGTCACCACCACCGATTTCGTCATCGAGAAGGTCGCCTACGGCCTGGGAACCAAGGACGCCGAGACCCCCAACGTGGTTCGACTCTGTTTGGTCGAGCGTGAGATTGTCGGGGATCGAGTGACCGACACCGATACCACCGAGGCGGTCCTGGTAGAGGCCAACATCGACGACATGAATCCCGAGGTATATGAACACGTGATGGAGCTGTTGTTCGGGGTCGGGGCCAAGGACGTGTACATGACTCCGATCATCATGAAGAAATCACGCCCGGCGGTCATCCTGAGTACCCTCTGTTCCCGAAGTGAACTGGCGGCCGTTCGGGAGATCCTCTTCCTGCACACCACTACCTTGGGGGTGCGTGAGCGGGTGGTGACCAAGACCTTCCTCCGCCGTGAGGAAACGATCGTGAACACGAAATATGGTAAGGTGAGGGTGAAACGCGCCTTCTACGACGGCCGGGAGATAAAGGCCAAGCCGGAGAACGAGGACTGCAGACGTCTGGCGTCCGAGGCAGGTGTCAATTACACCACCGTCGTGAGGGCCGCCCTGGATGCGCTGTAGGCCGGGTGGTAGGAGATGCAGGAGAGACCGATGGGACGTGATAGCGGTAGAGAGCCCGATATGCAGGATCGCCAGGAACGACACGACGCGCTGATCGATCGAATCCGCGACATGGGGATGGCGGCAGTGGCCTTTTCCGGGGGAGTAGACAGCACGTACCTGATCGCGGCAGCGGTTGAGGCATTGGGAGCTGACGCCGTCGCCGTCACCGTGGATACTCCCTACATCCCGCGGTGGGAGCTGGAAGAAGCCCGAACGCTGGCGGACTCCATCGGCATCCGTCTCCATGAGATAAAGATGGAGATCGACCCGAGTATCGCCGACAATCCGTCCGATCGCTGTTATCGCTGCAAGCGGATCATCTTCGAGCGGATTCAGGCCGAGGCGTCGCGACTCGGTTGCAGCCACGTGCTGGACGGAACCAACGCCGACGACCTGGGTGCCTACCGTCCGGGGCTGAAGGCACTCCGGGAACTCGGCATCGAGAGTCCCTTGGCGGAGCTGAGCATAACGAAGGCCGATATCCGTGCCCTCTCCCGTGCGCTGGACCTGCCCACGTGGGACAAGCCGGCCTACGCCTGCCTCCTCACACGGCTTCCGCATGATACTACGGTAGAGGAGGATGCGCTGCGCAGGATAGAAGAGGCCGAACTTGTGCTCATTCGGCGCGGAATCCGAGATGTCCGTGTTCGAACTCAAGGCGATTTGGCCAGGATCGAAGTGGACCGTAAAAGCAGGGAACTCTTTTTCGATGCGGGCTTCATGGATGAGGTGGCGGGCGAGATCCGATCACTGGGATACCGGTTTGTCGCCCTCGACCTGGATGGCTACCGTACCAGCGTTCCGAAGGAGGTGGAAGGACGGGAAGCCTCCTCAAAGGATGGTAGCGACATAGAGACGGAAGGAGTATTACGAAATGACCGAAGATGAACTGAAAGTCCTATTACAGGCCGTTCGGGACGGCTCGATCGTGCCTGAGGAGGCTGGTCGGAGAATCCGAGGGGCGTCGATCACCGATCTCGGCTTCGCCACGCTGGACATGGACCGCGAATCCCGGACCGGCAGTCCCGAGGTGATCTATTGTTCGGGCAAGACATCGGATCAGATCGTGTCCATCGCCGCCGCCTTCTACGAAAGGCGGAAGGCTTTCCTGGCGACCCGTGTCGAAGAAGCGGTCGCCGGCCTGTTAACCGATCGCTTCCCCGAGGCCGAGTGGAACCCCCTGGCCCGTACCGTCTCGGTCGGCCGGGCCGACGCGGAGTCCGTCACCGAATCTTATGTGGCGGTGGTAGCGGCAGGCACCTCCGACCTTCCGGTTGCCGACGAGGCTCGGGTGACGGCCGAGTACCTGGGCAGCCGGGTCGAATCGGTGACGGACGTCGGCGTGGCCGGCATCCACCGTCTCTTCGCGAAGATCGAGATCATCCGGGGGGCAAAGGTGGTCGTTGCCGCGGCGGGCATGGAGGGAGCCTTGGCGAGTGTCGTCGGCGGGTTGGTGGACAAGCCGGTGATCGCCCTGCCCACCTCGGTTGGGTATGGCTCGAGTTTCGGCGGTATGACCGCGCTCTTGGCAATGCTCAACAGCTGCGCCCCCGGCGTGGCCGTCGTCAACATCGACAACGGCTTCGGTGCGGGATATCTTGCGAACTTGATCAACCGATTATGAATTCAGCTTAGATACACTAAAGATGTACCGCTAATACACCGGTGAAACGGGTATACGCTCGAATCCATTGGCGTGAGTCGACGTAGTCATCACACGGCACACGTCTCGTACGCCGACTGCAGCGCCTCCAGGATATCTCCTTTGGGCTTGAACTCGTGACCAACGTAAAGGTCGTATCCGGTTTCAGCGATGGCCGCACAGATGCCCCGGTAGTTGAGCTCCTGGGTGTCGTCCATGTCGTTGCGGCCGGGATTACCGGCGGTGTGGAAGTGGCCGATGTAATCGATCCCCCTGCGGATGGTCCTGATGATGTCTCCCTCCATGATCTGCATGTGGTAGATGTCGTAGAGGAGCTTGACCTTAGTGCTCCCGACCATCTCACACAGGGTGAATCCCCAGTCCGAGCTGTCGCACTGGTATCCCGGATGGTTCACCGTGGAGTTCAGGAGCTCCATGTTCAGGTTCACCCCCGCGCCTTCCGCCGCCGGCGCAACCTTGCGGAGCACCCGCGCACACTCCCGCATGCCCTCCAGGTCGCTCTGTCCGGAATTCCGGTTCCCCGAGAAGCAGATCAGACCCGGTATTTCGTATTCGACGGCGATTTCGATGGATTTCGCGATCTCATTTCTGATCCGGTCATGATTCTCCGGTTTGTTCATCCCATCCGGGAGAGAGTTGTGCCCGCCCATGCTTGCGATGACGAGTCCGGCCTCTCGGGCGGCGTCGAAGATGGCTCGATAGTCCGGGAACATCCCTCGATCCCAGATCTCGACGGCCTGGTATCCCATGGCCTTGGTCTTCTCGAAGAGTTCCCTATCGGTAATCTGTTCGGACTTGTAGAGGGGATAGCAGTAGGACTGGCGTATCGGCATGTGGTTCTCCTTATTCGGCATCGGCAATCGAAGTGTGCCTTTATCGTCTGATTATTGATTATTCGATTATACGGCGATAGGGTTGGGACGTCTATGCGGAGATGTGTGTTGGGTGTACCATCAGCAGTTTTTAATTATGACCTTAGTAATAGTCGTGTATCAGCTCCTTTTCTGCGATACCGACTTCGTTCCTCGTCAACGCCAGAGAAAAGGCATAAAACACAGATTGATCTTTCTCTCCTATCTGCTATACTCCTCGAATGAAACTCGGAGTCAGTCATCGAAGAGAGGAACACCTGACGAACGACCACCTCAGATACCTTCGCCAGATGGGAGTCGAGCAGGTGGAGGTGCGGATCAGCCGTGCCCGCGCCGATCTGAATCGGATCCGTGAGATCAAGTCTATCGTTGAGCAAGCCGGACTCGAGCTCTTCGAGATCATGCTCTATGACCTCTACAGCTCTCCTGCCTTCGCCCTTGACCTACCCGGCCGCGAGAGTGATATCGACGAGTTCGTTCGGTTCATCGAGAATCTCGGGAGGGCGGGAATCGAGCATACCACTTGTGCCTGGTGTACCGGCGGCGTGTACAAGACCGGTGAGGTTTCCTTGCGCGATTGCGTCACCAGGGATTTCCGTCTCCAGGATGCCGTGAAGGCGGCGGCTGCTGGTGACTCCTCTTTGGCGGCAGCCGGTCGCATCTACTCAGAGGAGGAGATGTGGTGGAGTTATACCAATTTCATGGAAACCGTACTTCCCGTAGCCGAAAGATGCGGCGTCAGACTGCAGCTTCATCCCAACGATCCGCCGGTGGACCATGGAGGAATACCCAGGATCTTTCGCAGCACCGCGGCGTTCAGGCGCGCCATGGAGATCGCCGGTGGAAGCCCGTATTCATCGATTCTCTTCTGTGTAGGTTGCTGGGCGGAGATGTCCGGTCCGGACGGTGACGGCGAGGATATCGGTGCAGCGCTTTCAGAGTTCGTGCGGTCAGGCCACGTTCACCAGCTCCACTTCAGGAACGTCAGCTCACCGATGCCTGGTTTTACCGAGACCTTCATCGAGGATGGGTATGTCGACATGCGCGCCCTCATGCAAATACTTGTAGATTCCGGATATACAGGCATGGTGGTTCCTGATCACGTTCCCCGTCCTCTGAAAAGCGACGCCGGACGGTACGGCACCGAGGCATACCTCCTCGGGTACATGCGCAGCATGATCGACGCTGTCACCGGAACATCCGTATTGAGTCGACCACCGCGAAGTCTCACCTGAAGGTGATGTGCACCGTCTTGATCTCGAAGGGTCCGAAACTCAAGTATAGTGTACCGTCACCGTCGGTTGTATTCTCGATGGTGATCTCAGATGCCCGGCTATTGTTCCCGTGCCCCGTATCTAAAGGTCGTTCCAACCCGTCACATACTACGGCCGTATCTATGGGCCTTTGCACGGTGATTCCGGCTTCACATTCCCGACCGTACCGCTCGAATAGTCGCAGCACTAGTCCGTCGCCGTCTTCGGCCTGCTTGCATGCTGTGAGTTCCACCGCCGCGGTGTTCAGCGAAAGGAAGGAATCAGACAGACCGTCGGTCCGGGGACCGGCGGATATAGACACAGAATGACCCCGGCTGCCTCCGGCGGCTTCGATCGTCATTGCCATGCCGACAAGCGGTCGATTGAGATCCTCTGCCGCCGACGGAACCCGAGCGTTCCTCCAGTCTCCAGTATGAGGATAGAGGGCGTAGGTGAACTCGAACGTCCCGAGACCGGCCACCTCGTTCTCGCGCATGAGCGGTGCGCGCATCAGGCTGAGTCGCAGGCTCTCATCGGAGATGTCGTAGCCGTATTTTCCATCGTTCAGGATGGCGAATCCCACGCCGTTGTCCGACACGTCGATCCATCGCTGCATGGGCCGGTCCGGTTCCGGCCGTTCGCTTCCGGCCGTGACCCGGTCCTCCGCCGCCGATGACGCATCCACGGTACGGGCCGATGTCTCGCCGAAGGGACGTTCGATGACACCGTAGGGCATCTCGCAGGTAACGATCTCCGGCTTCAGGGATAGGTCGAATTCGGCCTTCACAATCGCCTCACAGGCGTACCACCGGCCCGAGGAGTGGATATACACCACCGGGGAATGAGGATAAAGCACGATGTCCTGTACGATCCGCGTAAGTGGATGATTGGGTGCCAGGGAGAGCGGCCTGGTGACTCGTATGCATGATCGCACCGGTCCTGTCTCGATCCGCTCCACCGTACGCAGCCCGACGGGTTCGTAGGTCTTGCCGGTGTAGGAGATATACCAGGGATCCCACCTATGGTCCGGCGAGTGGGGATAGTCGTTTCTGTCTTCGTAGATCATCAACCGATTGGCTTTTCCCCGAGACCGGATCAACTCCACACCGGGGTCCTTCATGTAAAGGCTGGTGATGTCTCCGGTGGCCCTATCTACCTTCACCCGGACAAACTCGTTCTCCATGACGTTGTCGTACAGTGCCCCTGGGC
>CAZAKE010000027.1:18358-24729 GCA_964485495.1 uncultured Spirochaetales bacterium | reverse complement strand
AAGATCCGGGAGGCCCGGGAATCGATATCCTCGTACAGGTCGTGGGCTTCCTTCTGTACATAATCGTAGCAGGTACCGCAGATGATATCGTGAAACTGGTTCACGCATAGGTCACGCCAACATTCGGTAATCTCCCGATGGTATCCGGTCGCCGGTTCGGTCGTCGAGTCTGTCTTTGCGTTGTCCGACACTCGAGAGTACGTCGCCATCGCAGCCAGCGTCTCGAGGTCGGCCAATCGGCCTTCGAGCTTGCGGTTCCAGCGTTTGGTGATCTGGTCCGAGGTGTAGGTGCCGGTATATTGGTACCCGCCCAGGTCTCCCTCGATCACGGGCAGTGAGTCCCGGTATTGCTCCAAGGCGTGGAGCACGTCGGCGGAGGAGGCCCAACGACATTCGGGCAGGCCAAGCTCCTTGCCGGCTTCGGAGGGCAGGGGATACCACCAGGGTTCGATGGTCATTCGACGGTCGGAACTGAGTCCGGTGACGATGTACCCCACGGGTATGCCCGTGCGTGCGGCCTGATCCTCCGCCCCTTTCACTACCGCGGTCTCCGGAGCCTTTCGCCACATGCCGGTGTAGCAGAGGATCCGGCTTCCGTCGGGAGCCTGCCATAAGAAGACCGGCACCGGCTCCCCCCGATTATCGGTGGGCACACAGCGGTGGAAGTAGTATCCGGGCAGTCCGCCGGCGGCGAGGATCTGCGGGAGGGTATTCCCATGGGCGAACACATCCGGACTCCAGCAGACCTCGGCGGTTCTGCCGAACTTCTCCCGGTAGTAGTGTTGGCCGTACAGTGCCTGCCGGAGCATCGATTCGCCGGAGGGGATCACGTTGTCCGGCTCCACCCAAAGGCCGCCGCACGGTTCGATCCTTCCTGCTTTGACATGGGCCCGCACCGCCTCGAACAGCACCGGATCGAGTCTCTCCAGCACCTGAAAGGACCAGGGGGTCGACCGGGTGAATACCGTCCCACCGGGCGTGTCTTCGGCTGCGTCGGCCATCTCCACGGCCCGGATGAAGCAGGCCCGCATCAACTCCTCACCGTCCGGATGACGTCCCCATAACCACGCGACATCCAGATGTTGGGTGGCGACTACGTATACCGAGGGTTTCGGCACAGAATTTCCCCGGGATTCGTTCTCGAGATCCTTGTTTATGCTCATCTTCGAGTCTCCTTTCAGAGTGCTGTTCCTCTGTGTTGTGGCCGATCATACCACGGCCGCCGAATGACGGGCAATCACGAAGCCATCTTTGGTCTATGGATGTCGGGTTCGACCATATTGCCTCCATACCCCCCATCAGGATATATTCAGAAAAGATGAAATTCGAATACAGCTTCGTCGTTCGCGGCCACGAGATGGATTCGTTCGGCCATGTAAACAACGCAGTCTATCTGCAATATCTCGAACAGGCCCGGTGGGAGATCATCCGCGAGGCAGGACTGGTGGACATCATCCATGCCCACGGACTCCTGCTGATCGTCGTTGACGTACACGTACGATACATGCGTGAGTTGAAGGTCTACGATCGGGTCCGAATCACCTCCGACGTCTCATACCAGCCGCCGTACATCATCTATCGGCATGGAATCTACAACGATACCGCGGGCACCAAGGCCGCCAGGGGAACGGTGAAGACCGTGCTCCTCGGTCCGGAGCGCAAACCCGTCGATCCTCCGCCGGAACTCGACGCGGTGTTGGGAAGAACGCGAGAACCGGAGACGGAACAATCGGAGAATACCCCGTCGTGACAGAAGAGGGCGGAAAGGTGGCGTGGGCTGTCGACGACGGCATCGGAATTCTCACCCTCAATGCACCGCCCCACAACTACCTGGAGGAACCGGAGTTTGTTCCCCTTGATACTCTCCGGAGCTGGATCGAAGAGGATCCGAGCCTCGATGCGAGTGAATGCAGGCCGAAGGTGGACGGACTCGTGCTTCGCGGCAAGGGCCGGCACTTCTGTGCCGGCGCCGACAGGCAGACGCTCCTCGAGAACGCCGCGGATCCGGACAGGCTGGCCGATATGATGCGTCGGGGACACAAGCTCCTCGAGTACATCGAGGGTCTGCCCGTACCGGTGGTGGCAGCGGTGAGGGGAGCATGTCTCGGGGGTGGACTGGAACTCGCGCTGGCCGCTCATTTCAGGATATGCGCCGAAAATACGATCTTCTCCTTCCCGGAGACCGGTCTCGGGCTGATGCCCGGTCTCGGTGGTACGGTGAGGATGCCGCTTCATGCCGGGAAGGGCCGGTCACTCTCCATGATCCTGTGCGGAACCACTATCGGCGTCCGGAAGGCCGAAGAGCTGGGAATCGTCGATCGGATCGTCCCGAAGGGGGATGAGGTCTCCGCCTCTATCGAGTTCATACGGGCTCTGATACGGGGCCGGTCCGGAAAGGTGGTGCGGTCGGTTGTGCGGGCGGTGAATAACAGCTTTGTATTACATCGGGATGAGGCGTTCGCCGAAGAGACCCGGATGTTTGTCTCCCTCGCTCATGACGAGTATCTGCGGCGCCGGGCGGAAGAGACAGGAGAGAATGGAGGCGTATGAGTGCAGCCACATATTCTCTTCGATACTACCGGCGCGATCGGCCGGCTCGTGCTGAACGCGCCGCCCCAGAATGTCATGACTGGTACGTTTTTCGAAACCTTCGAATCTGTTCTCGATCAGGTTAATGGTTCGGGTTGCCGTGGGTTGGTAGTCCATGGCGCCGGGAGACACTTCTCTTCCGGTGCCGACATCGGGGAGCTCGTTCGGTCTACCGCCGGCCGGCATGCCGATTCGGTCCCGTTACAGCTCGAGCGTACCATCTGTTCCTTCAGTCGCATCAGAGAGCTGGGAATACCCGTGGTGGCTGCCATCAAGGGAGTATGCCTCGGGTCTGGGTTCGAACTGGCCCTTTGGGCGCATGTGCGGGTGTGCGGGCCGCGTGCCGTTATGGGTCTGCCGGAGACGGATTTCGTCCTGATGCCCGGGTGCGGCGGCACTCTGCTGCTCCCGAAAATCGTAGGAAGGGCCAAGGCCCTGGAACTTATCCTCACCGGTCATCGGTTCGGTCCGAAGGAGGGCAAGGAACTCGGCCTGGTCGACGTCATCGCTTCTCGGGGTGAGGTGATCGAGACGGCGGTCCGCACCGTCGCCCGAATCGCCGGTGTACCGTTAAATGATGAGAGGATGGATCCATGAAGGTGAAACCGGTATGTGTGCTCGGAAGCGGCAGTTATCTGCCCGGTGATCCTGTCCCGTTCGATCGGATCGAGGAGGTGCTAGGAACCCTCGACGAGGCTCCGCCGAAGATTCGCAAGTGGATCGACCGAACCGGTCCCGTAATGGCCGAAATTCTCGGTATCGAGTACTGCCATTTTGCATTCGATCCGGTGACCGGTCAGTTCACCGACGATAACGTGACCATGGCGGTCAAGGCCGCTCGGAAAGCCCTGGACGCCGCAGGATTGGCTCCGAGTGATATCGATTTCATCGCCTACGGAAGCGCTCATATGGATCAGATGCCGACGGCGTCTGTACGCATCCAGGAGGCACTGGGGATCCGAAACTGTGCGGAGATGGGGATCCACGCGAACTGCACCTCCGCTTACAAGGCTCTCATGGCGGCATACGACTTTCTTCGGATCGGCAGATACCGAACGGCCCTGGTTCTCTCCTCCGGTATCTCCTCCTCTGAGCTCCGGGCGGGGTATTATAATCAGCCTCTCATCGAGAAGGAGGATGTGTTCCTACGATGGTTCCTCTGTGATGGTGCCGGTGCCCTGGTCCTTCGCAGCGAAGATCAGTCCGAAGTTCCTTCGGCGAAAGAGCCTCTGGCGGGTACGCCTGAGGGAGTGTATCTCGATGCCGTGTATATCGAGTCCGCCGGAGGCACAAAAGAATCTGCCATGGGGAACAGAAGGCCGGCGTACTGGATGAATCCCCTGGAGGAGTATCGTGATGCTCGCCATCATCTCCGGCAGATGTTCCGAGGGCAGCTCCGAGATGAGTTTCGTGAGGAGGGCAGGACCGTATTCGTCCGAGGGCTCGAGCGGATGATCCAGCGTCATCGGATCGATCTCAACGGACTCCGGTATTTCCAGGTGAACATGCCGGCCAAGCACATCGTCGAACTGGTGAAGGACGAATGCGAGGCCCTCGGTATTTCCCGCGACACCTTCTACACCAAACTGGACACCATGGGATATTCCGGCCCGCCGATGGCCTTCATCTGTCTGGACCGTATCCTTCGGGAGGAGCCACTGGAGTCGGGAGACCTGATCCTGAGCTTCGTCACCGAGGTGAGTAAGTATATGCAGGCCGGCTACACCATGAGGGTTCGGTGATGCCGCAGACGGCCCAGAGCGGAAGCCGGACCGTAGGCATAGCCGGTGCCGGGAAGATGGGCACCGAACTTGCGTATTTTTTTTCTGAACGCGGCTACTCCATCGTGTGGTTGGGCAAGCCGGATGATCCGAAGGAGGAGCGTCGCCGTAGGCGTTTCGAACGGCGGATCTCTCGCGGTGGGGCCGCCGGAGCAACCGGTATGACCGACCGGTACATCGGGTCCGACATCGCCCGGCTGCGGACCTGTGATATCCTGATCGAGGCGATCTCCGAGGATATTCACAAGAAGCAAGCCTTTTACGCCGCGGCCGCCCCACATCTCCCGGCCGGCTGTCTGGTTGTGACCAACTCATCTTCTATCCCACCCTCGCTCCTCTCGGCATCGGAGTCCCCCTGTCACGGAGGTATGCACTTCTTTTCTCCGGTGGCAGGCACGTCTCTCGTGGAGTTGACATTTCATGAAGGCACATCCGGGGAGACGCAAGACCGCTTGCGGGCGTTTGTCGACGAACTCGGGTGTCTTTCGCTGGAATCGAGCGAAGACCATGCCTTCCCGATAAACCGGATCATGCTGGATGTTCAGGCCGATGCCTACCGAATGAGCCTCGAGGGGCTCGGTGGGGTCGGTTCGATCGACCTCGTCGACGATGTCTCCATGCGGGAGATCTACGGCTACGGCATCTTCGCGCTCATAGACCTGGCCGGAGTGGATGTGGTTGCCGCGGCGGCAAAGCGGTACGTCTCCATGGAGGAACCGGAGGATGCGGAATTCTATCGGCCCCTCGTCGGGAAACTCGATGAGCTGATCGCAGCCGGACGTCTGGGTACCAAGAGCGGCGGCGGTTTCTTTGCCTCCTCCGAAGAAATCTCGGGAGAGAGTTTGGGAGAGACACCGAAAGCCGGATCGGAAAATCTTTCGAGCAGGAATCGAGAAATAGAAGAGATCCGCCTGCGGCTGCAGGCAGTGTACGTCAACGCCTACCGCCGTCACGCATCCCATTATCGGCCGAGGGAGTTACATCGGGCTCTGAAAATCTTCTCCGGCCTCCACAGGGGACCGGAAGACAGTATCGTCACTGTCGGTGAAGACAGAATAGATGGAACATTGCGTGATCTTCATCGGGAGTACGGCTATTCCCGATACGTGCCGTTCGCAATTTCCAGCGCAAACCACTAAAATACTAGCAACATACTAAAGGTGTCGGTCGACATGAAAGGGATACTATGAAAGGAAAGAAGGATTACTCCGATACTCGGATGTGTAAACTCGCGAAGAAAGATATACCTGCAGAAGATCCCGGAGGGTACGCACTACTTGTGAAAGACGCCGCCTACTTCTGCACCAAGTGCGGGAGAACGGCGGCGAAGAAATCGATGTTGTGTAAGCCGGTGAAGATCGATACGGTCGCTGCTCCAACCGCAGAAACCGAATCCGGAAAAGAGTCCGGAAGAGAGAAAGAAAAAAGGGATGAGAAGAAGAAAAAGAAGAAGCAGAAAAAGTCATAACTGCACCTTCTGCCCTTAGCCGTCCCTCAACTCCAGCGGATGACACCCTTCATGTAGCCGTCACGCTTCTCGACGCCTTTGGAAAACAACTCGGGGGCATCTTCGGGGGAGGAGACATGTGTCACCAACTCACCGACATCCAGGCGGCCGGTCTCCATCAAGGCACGAGCCTGCAGGAAACAGTCACCAAAATGTGGATTCGCCGCGGGGGAGGTATTCAGCACGGTAATACCTCTCTCGTGCCAGCGTCCGAAGTCGAAGGCGAACTCCTCGTGATGCCAGGAGAATACCTCCAGGGTGCCCCCACGGCATACCAGGTCGACGCCGTTTACACAGCAGGCGGCGGGTTCGATCATCCACCGTACAGGATCGGCAGCAGCCGGAAGTTTCACGGCGGTCGCCTCGGGTTGCAGGGCATACTCCGCCATATGCCCATATCCGAGACGACCGATGACCGGCGATTCTTTCAACGCGATCCTGTCTCCCGGTTTCAGATGCTCGACACCGGACCCGGTCTCCTCCACGATTCCGAT
>CAZAKE010000027.1:11507-18258 GCA_964485495.1 uncultured Spirochaetales bacterium | reverse complement strand
TTCCGATTGGCCCGATGCCGTGATCGTGGTACAGTCATTACATCCGGAGAGGCTCGTGAGATCGGGGTGATCTGGCTTCAGGCGGGACGAACGGATATTCCCAAGAAGCTATACGGTATTCGTGTGTGCCCGGACTGGGGCAGTGTGCTCGAACATCTATTGCACAATGGATCGTGGGATTCCAAGGAGGATGACGGATGACTGAGAGAGGCCGAAAGGTAATCGTATGGCTACCCAGGATTCTGGGCATCGTGTTCGCGGTATTCCTGAGTATGTTTGCGCTGGACGCATTCGGTGGGGATGAGCCGTTTTTCCGGCAGCTCCTGGGATTCCTGATCCACCTGGTCCCGACGGCTGCGGTCGTGGCGGTAGTCGTCCTGGCGTGGATGTGGCGGCACGGCGGATATGTGTTCATCGCCCTGGGCATCGTGTTCGCCTTCGCCTTCGATGCATGGGAGCACCCGGCGAGTATCATCTTACTCGTGGGGATTCCGGTCATGCTTGGGGTACTCTTCCTGTTGTCCCACCGCATATCCGCATCGCAAGCAGCTCCTGGACCGGAGCAGGGGCCGGATTCAACCGATTAGATCCGACTACCCCTCTTCAACTCATGCGCTCGAGCTTCACCGCCCGTAGGTCCATGACGGTCTTGCCGGGGGTATGCTCCGCGGAGAGGCGGAAACGGCCGCGACCGGTTGCAAGATCGATGCGGCCTAATTCCAGGGGTCTGAACTCCTTTTCGTAGGACTCGCTCCTTGGGATACGGTCCTCATTATCTTCGAGCGTGGATTCGAAGGGCTCCGAGATTCGTCCGCTGGTTTTCGAGCCGCCAAACTCCGCATGCACTGTGGCGCTCTCCTCACCGACCGGGCAGGTATACATGACCGTCACCGCATACACTCCCGCGGTATGCACGTCGATCTCCCATTCGATGCCGTCCGCCGGATTCCGCCAGTTTATGAAGAACGATGCGTTCGGATGGATCGAGCTCCAGGTGATCTCTCCCTCGGGAAGCCCGTCCTGAGCCGCGAGATAGGTTACCGGAAACTCGGGATATCCCACCGGCAACGGGCGATCGTCGCTACTCTCGGAGTAGTAGTCGTTCATCTCCTCCTGCCACTCTCGCAAGGCCGTGATGAGTCGAGTGTGCTCATCAGGCCTGGCAGTCGCCAGGTTCGTGTCTTGCCCGATGTCGGAGCCCATCTCGAAGAGTCCGTCCTCGTGTCCTCCTGCACGGTACTGCTGAGTCCGCACGCTGGCTCGTTTTCCGTCGGGGCTTCGATGGTAGATCATCCGGTCAGGCCAGGTATCACCACCAGGTTGCTGAAGGAGCAGCGGTTTCAGGCTTACGCCGTCTAACGGTTTTTCCTGCGGCGGTTGACCTGGCGACAGACCTATCCCCGACAGGTCGGCCAGTGTCGGCAGCAGGTCCACCGCGCCGGCGATTCGGTCTATCTTCAACCCCGCCGCGATGGTGCCGACCCACCGCATGAAGCACATGGTCCGTACACCTCCCTCGTCGACGCTGCCCTTGCGTCCCCGCATGCCGCCGTTCCAGCGCGCCGTGTTCGGACCGTTGTCGGTGAGGTAGATGATGATCGTCTCCCCCTCGATTCCCGCGTTCGCCACCGCATCCATGACGCGACCGACGTTCCAATCGAGGTTCTCGCACATGGCCAGCACCGCCCTGGTCTTGTCGATCTCCTCCTCCTCGGGGGTACGGTTCCGCATGGTGATAGGCCTGTCCTTCACCCGGTCGAACCACTCGTCCGGGACTTGGAAGGGGCTGTGGGGCACGTTAAAGGCCAGATAGCAGAGGAACGGCTCCTCGGCCCGACTCTGCCCCTCGATATACCGGATCGCCCGGTTTGTGAGGACATCGGTGATGAAGCCATCGGCCTTGAACTCCTCGCCGTTATGCTCCAGGGTGCTGTCGAAGTAGTGACTCCAGTGGCCGCAGCAGAAGCCGGTGAACTCCTCGAATCCGCGGCCGTTGGGGTGATATGGGTATGCGGAGCCGGAGTGCCACTTGCCGAAGTATCCGGTTCGATACCCGGCATCTCGAAAGACGTCGCCGATGGTTCTTTCATCCAGGTTGAGACACTCGGCTCGTCTGCTCACCCCCTTCACACCGGTTCTGGGAAACCATCTTCCGGTGAGAACCTCCGCCCTGGTCGGGGCACACAGTGGCGTGACATAAAACCAGTCGAAATCGGCTCCCTCACGGGCCAACCTGTCCAGGTTGGGGGTGCGTATGTTGGTGTTGCCCTTGCAGGAGAGGTCTCCCCATCCCGAGTCGTCTGAGAGCATGAGGATGATGTTCGGTCGTCTCATAGATACTCCTTCGCCGTTGACACCTTCGCCGGTGCTTCTTGACAGTGTTTCATATAGAAGTAATATGTACCCTACTTTTTCCCATTCTACCAGTGGAGTGTGATCGTTCCACCGTTCATCGAAGCAGAAATTTACGTATGTTTTCAATGGTGAGCATAGTATATTGATCGCATAGTATTCGATTCGTATGAGACGAGTTATAATAAGACGATATAAGATATAAAGAGCCGAGACAATAATTTGAGTGAGAGAGTCTTCATTACCGGAATAGGCCTGATCACCTCATTGGGACTTGATGCGTCCGCCACCTGGCAGGGAGTCGTGGATGGACGGAGTGGGGTTGGGCCCATCACCCTATTCGATCCCACGGGGCTCGATACGCGAATCGCGGCGCAGCTGCCTGATGAGTTCGATGAATGGTCGGCCGCACGCATCAAGAGGCGAACCTACCGACAGATGACTCGGGTTTCCAGAATGGCGTACGTGTGTGCGGAGGATGCGGTAGCCGACGCCGGCGTAGAGTTCGATTCACTGGATCCCCTCCGGTGTGCGGTAATCATGGGGATCGTTCACACCGGCAGGTCGGATGATTCGAGCGACGGCTCGGGTCCCAGGGATCGGATCTTGAGGGGGATGTCCAACTCCGTACCCGCCTGGATCGCGTTGCGGTATGGAATCGAGGGGCCGAGTTACTCGGTGTCCACCGCGTGTGCGTCTTCGGCCTACGCCCTCGGGCAGGCCTATGAGTTGATCGCCGGCGGCCGGGCAGATCTAGTCATCGCCGGTGGGGCCGATTCTACGGTCAACAGAAGCGAGATCGAGGGTTTCAACGCGCTGTACGCGCTGTCGATGCGCAACGATGACCCCGGCAACGCCAGCCGCCCCTTCTGCGCAGACCGTGACGGATTCGTGATCGGCGAAGGTGCCGGGGTGTTGATTCTGGAATCCGAGGAGTCGGTGACTCGACGCGGCGGGGAGGCGTATGCTGAGATCCTCGGCCACGCCGAGACCAGCGAGGCCTACAACATGATGGCGCCTAAGAAGGGTGGGGCCGGTATGGCCCGAACCATGCAGGCCGCTCTCAGTGCCTCCGGAATCGAGCCGTTTGATGTCGGGTACATCAACGCCCATGGCACGTCGACGACGCTGAACGATCTCTACGAGACCATGGCGATCAAGACGGTCTTCGGATCCAGATCCGCGGAGATTCCGGTGTCCTCGGTAAAATCGATGATCGGTCATACCATCGGCGCGGCAGGCGCGGTGGAGGCAGCCGTGACCGTCCTCTCCATCAGGAGGGGAGTACTGACGCCGACCATCAACTACGACACTCCCGATCCTGAACTCGATCTGGACTACGTGCCGAACATGGCTCGAGAGTTGGGTGAGAACGGCCTGAAAGTGGCACTCTCCAATTCATTCGCCTTCGGCGGACACAACGCGGTCCTGGTGTTCGGCTCGGTCGGATGATCGGCCTGAGGGACGGCTTCATCCCGACTATTCGCGAGAACACAGATGAAGCCACCTCGGAATAATCATCTTGAATGAGATATACTACAAGAGATAAACGCAACCTGGAGTGATACATGCCTGAGGTAAACAGATCAACCGTGAAAGATATCGTGATCGAATTTTTCAGTGAAGAATGCGAGGTCGATGTCGATCGGATCACGGAAGAGACCGATATCATCGAGGAGTTGGACGGCGACAGCCTGATGTTCCTCGAACTGCTTGAGATCGTCAAGCAGGAATATGGACTGGAGATCGAACTCAAATCGGTCGGTAAATATGTTGTCAGACATCCGGTGAACAGCATCGGAGATATCATCGACATGACGATGCTCATCCTAGAGCATGGGAACGCCGTCGCCGACCTGCCGTGATCGCCCTGCTCTTCCCCGCCTTCGGTCCGGCTACGACCGGAGTCGATCTTTTCCGGGAAAAGGGATCCCCCCTTCACGCGCACTTCCATCCCCTCGAGGAGCGTATCCCCCGGGCGAAGTTGATCTATGTCGAGGGGGATGAGTTGGCCGTGCAGCAGGAGTGGTTCGCCTACGGCTGTGCCGTCTCGGACCTTCTCAGGACCCGCTCGGGACTCGGGATCGATGAGGCAGTCGTCGCGGGATACAGCATGGGCTTGTATGCCGCGTTATACCATGCCGGCGTACTCTCATTCGAAACCGGTCTCGAAATCATCCGTACGGTGTACGAATCCATCGAAGAGAGTATCGACACCGACAGGTTTCTTACCTCTTCGGTGGTCGGATTGAAACGTGGCGATATCGAGGAGTTGATTGCCGATGAATCCGGTCTTACTGCGCATAATCACGGAAGTGTCGTCGAGATCGTTGGGTGCAACAACCGGTACCACTATGTCCTGGCAGGCGAACGTGATGCGATCGACCGGATCGTACGCAAGGCGACCGCCGAAGGAGCCCTCTCGGCCAAGGTCCTCCCTTTTCGCGCGCCATACCACTGTTCGGTGCTGCGACCGGCCGCGCGTTGTGTCGTCCGATGTCTAGAGCAGACGGCCACGGTTTCGTGCATCCTGTCCGACCCGGCCGTGCCTGTGGTCTCTTCACTCACCGGGCGGATTATACAAACCGTCGCGGATGCCGTACTCGAGATCGAGCGGAATATCGATTCCCCCTTCGATTGGCCTGCTGCCATGAGGCGGATCGATCGGATGGAGGCGGAAGCCGCCTTCGAGTGCGGCCCCGGGAGGGTCCTGGTCAAGGCAGGCCGCTTTATCGACACAAGATATACAGTCGGTCCTCTGGAGAAACTGCCGGCGATACTGCCGCAGTCGGATTGACACGTGTCTACGACTCGTACTCCAGAATCTCACCTTTTACCCTCTCGGCGTATTCGGACAGCTTCGTCACTACCCGTTTTTGTTTCGGGCTGAGTTCCTTGTCCGCCAGGTAGGCATCTATCTTCTTTTGATATGTACCCATATCGACGGCACGCCTGCCCTTGGGGAGTAAAATGCGTCCCGCGCAGAAGCTGAGCCACTTCTTCCGCTCCATGGCGCTCATCGTCTCGGGATAATTCCGGCCCACGTAGCGCCACAGCATCTCGGGAATCCGGGGGTCTTCGAAACTGAGGCCGAGGTGTAGGAGCCGTCCGGGTTCCTCGGTGTGGATGCGGTCGAATTTCTGCCTGTCCGCGTCCAGGAAGAATCCACCGGAATAGATCTGCAGGTCCGGGTCCTTGATCTCCGGGTACTGTTCCTCGTCGAACACCTTGGCCATCTTCTGTGTGAGCAGCGGGTCCTGTCGCAGGAATTCGGCCCGGTGCCGACAGGACTCCGGGTCGATTCCTAGGCGGCCGAGGTCGACTCCCTCGAGGACCGAGACCGGGGCGACGAAAGGGCATTGGTTCACGTACACACGAATCAGGCCGATTCGCCGTTCGCCCTCCTCGAGCTGACTGTCGGGGGTGAAGAGCCTGCGGCGCAGCTCCGAAACCGTAAGCCCGATCAGCTCCTTGGGGTCCTCCCTGAGGTCGAAGGCGAGGATGCAGTTCCTGTTGCTCGGGTGGACCGTCAGCGGCGAGATGAGGGATGTACAGCCGTGCTTGCCGGTGAAGATCCGGGAAGTGTGGACTACCGGGCCCTTGGCGTGAAGGTCGAGGAGCCTCTTCACCTCCTCTTTCTGCCGGATCTTAAAGGCATACTTGAAGAGTTTGGGCTGCTTCTGGTGGATCCGCCGTGCCAGTTCGATGGTGGCACGAACATCGGATTCGGCGTCGTGGGCGTTCTGGTGGCCGATGTCGTTGGCCTCGGTGAGTTCCTCAAGGCGGAAGGAGGGCCTGCCGTCGGCTTTCTCCGGCCACACCAGCCCCTCCGGCCGTAGGTCTCGCATGGCCCTGACCAGGTCGATCAGGTCCCATCGTGAGTTGCCGTTCTCATATTCTCGCCGATATGGATCGAAGAAGTTGCGGTAGAGGCCGTTGCGGACGAACTCGTCGTCGAACTTGATGTTATTATACCCCACCACGCAGGTCCCGGGTTTCGAGAACTCGTTGTTGATCTCCTCGATGAACTCCCGCTCACGGATTCCCTTCTCTATCGTCTCCTGCGGTGTTATGCCGCTGACGAGACACGCCCCCGGATCTGGCAGGTAGTCCTCGCTGATCCTGCAGTACCGGATCAGCGGATCGTCGACGGCTTGAAACGAGTCATCTGTTCTGATGCCGGCGAACTGGGCCGGTCGGTCCAATTTAGGATCACGGCCGAAGGTTTCCAGGTCGTACCAGTAGAGGGAGGCTGCCATCTATGACGGTATGATATCAGAGGATCGGTAAACCGCCAAGCAAGCCCCGACAGTAATTCGAAAAGTAAGTAGAAAGCAAGACGTTTATCAGTTCCTTTTCCGCGATATCGACTTCGTTCCTTGTCGACGCCAGAGAAAAG
>CAZAKE010000027.1:0-11407 GCA_964485495.1 uncultured Spirochaetales bacterium | reverse complement strand
AGATAAATAAAAAGAGAATAACGACGAACTCATACGATTTTAACCGAATCTTGACATTCCGGTAACGGATCTTGCGTACCGTTATGGCCTCGTGGTGTACTTCAATTATCGGTTGTTTTTCCATCATATCTTCACAGGACTATTCCGATCCCGGGGAACCCATTATCGAATGACCCTCTCCAGGATCCGGAAACTGGTCCTCTTTTTTCTCGTATACGGCTATGTCTTCATCACCGCTCGCATCGGATTTCTGCTGGATGAGATATTTTTTTGCGGCTACCGGCGGCAGGAGATCAGAGAGCCGGTCTTCATTCTTAGCAATTTCAGGAGCGGCTCCACCTTTCTCCAGCGCCTCTTGAGTAAAGACACCGCCACCTTCACCAGTATGCAGGCCTGGGAGGTGTATTTCGCCCCTTCCGTCTCCCAGCGGAAGTTCTATCGGGGACTCGTCGTGGTGGACGCCTGGATCGGTGCGCCACTGGGTAGGTTCGTCCGCCGGCTTGAAGCCCGTGCGGTCGGAGAGGTCTCGATACACAAGACCGGTCTCTTCCGGCCCGAAGAGGATGAGGGAGTCCTTCTCCTCACCTGGGATTGCCTCTTCACCCGGTTTATGTATCCGGTGACGGAGGGAGTTCCGGAATTCCATCGATTCGATACCGAGATATCGCCGCGGATTCGGCGGAGGAGCATGCGGTATTATAGGGATTGTATCCGCCGGCATCTATTTGCGCACGCCGGAACCGGGCGCAACGGGAGTGTTCGGTACCTGGCGAAGAACCCGTCGCTGTGTCCGAAGGTCGTCTCGCTCTATGAGCACTTTCCGGACGCGAAGGTGCTGTACCTCATACGCACTCCCGAGCAGGTGGTGCCGTCGGTGGTGGGCTGGTTCTCCTTCGCGTGGAATTTCTTCTGTGATCCGCTGGAGAAATACCCCCACAAGGCGTTTATCATCGACCTTGTGCGTTCGTGGTTCCTCTATCCCCTCGATGTTTTGACTCGAAAGAACCCCAAATCCTGGAACGCGATCATGTTCGATGAATTGACGACACGGACTGAGCAGGTAGTCGCAGAGATATACGAGTTTCTAAATATTTCTATGCGTGGAGACTTTTTGGATGTGCTCATCGCCGACGCCACTGCATCGCGATCGTACAAGAGCATGCGTGCCTGGCCGGTCCGTGAGATGGGCCTCTCGAAGTGCATGATAGAGACCGAGTTTGCCGATGTACGCCGACTGATCGACTCCCTGCGAAGCCCTTCCTATGAGTATACTTTCTCACGAGCGGTACTTCCGACAATTCCGATACGAGAGGTGAGTGTGTGATTTCGTTTATTCAATTTCCCCAATGGATTCGGCCGGAGGTAATCCCGGGGCTACCCCTCCTCCGTTGGTACGGTCTCATGTATCTTGTTGCCTTTTCGGTCACCTATCTGCTATTCAAGTATCAGGTGAAGGAACGAACATTGGAGATCGAAGACGACACCATCACGGGCTTCTTCTTTTGGTGCATCATCGGTCTGGTCCTAGGGGCCCGGCTCTTCTACGGACTCTTCTTTGAGCCTAGCGGCATGTATTGGAAGCAGCCGTGGCTGATCTTCTGGCCCTTCGATCCGGAGATGCGGTTCATCGGATTCTCCGGGATGAACTACTATGGCGGCGTGGTCGGCGGTGTGATCGCCGTGGTCATCTACGCGAGAAGAAAGAAGATCGACCTGTTGGACTGGGCGGACATGGTTTCGGCGGGGATTCCGGCGGGATTCACCTTCGGGAGGTTCGGTAACTTCATCAACGGCGAACTGTGGGGCAGGGTGACCGACCTGCCCTTCGGCATGGTGTTTCCACGAGCGGAGCGGCTTCCTACAAGGGTCGCCTGGGTGCGCGAGTATGCCGAACGAACGGGAGTTCCTATGCCTGAGAGCGGCTGGGTGAATCTACCCCGGCACCCGTCGCAGCTGTACGAGGCCTTCTTCGAAGGCATCCTCCTGTGGCTGATCCTCTGGTTCTTTTTTCGCAAGCGGCGCCCCTTCAAGGGGTTCCTCCTGGGATTGTATATTCTGGGATATGGAGTCATGCGCTTCTTCGTCGATTACTTTCGCATGCCCATCAGCGCCGAGGACTTCGCGGTGCGGCTCTCCTCCGAACCGGCGACGGTCTTCCTGCTGCAGTCAGCGCTGAACCTAATTCCCAGCCAGCTCTACAGCCTGGGCATGATTATCGGTGGCACGGCGCTGCTCTTGATCCTCTACCGCCTCTCACGAGACAATGCCGTCCTGCGGGTTCCCCCGGTTCCCACGCAGGATCCGACCGAACAGGATTGACCGCAATAGCCCTGTTATGGGAGCGCCTTCTCCGGGGGCACATATTCCATCCCGAAGACCGAGGCCACATCGGGATAGGTGCATTTGCCGTTGTAGATGTTGAGTCCCTTGGCGACGGCACTGTTCTTCTTGACTGTCTCCTCGAGGCCTGTATTGGCGATGGAGAGGCCGTAGGGGAGGGTCGTGCTGGTTAGGGCCATGGTGGAGGTGACCGGTACGGCCCCCGGCATGTTGGCGACACAGTAGTGTACCACACCGTCCACCTCGAACGTCGGATCGTCGTGGGTTGTCGGCCTGGATGTCTGTACACAGCCTCCCTGGTCGACCGATACGTCGATGATCACCGAACCGTCGCGCATCCCGGTCAGGTGGTCGCGGGTGATCAGGTGCGGCGCCTTGGCCCCGTGGATCAGGACCGCCCCGATCAGCAGGTCGCAGTCCACCACCTCCTCGGCGATGTTCAGTGGCGTGCTGTAGAGGGTGGTGACCTTCCCGCCGAAGATGTCGTCAAGGTATTCCAGTCGGGCGGGATTCAGATCCAGGATAGTCACGTCTGCTCCGAGTCCCGCGGCCATCTTGCAGGCGTTGGTGCCGACGACTCCGCCGCCCAAGATAACCACCCGCCCCCGCTTGACGCCGGGAACGCCGCCTAAGAGCACGCCCCGGCCGCCGAAGGGCCGCTCCAGGTACTTCGCCCCCTCCTGTACACTCATGCGGCCGGCGATCTCGCTCATGGGCTTCAGGCACGGCAGGTTGCCGTCGTGGGTCTCGATGGTCTCGTAGGCCACAGCCTTGATCCGGGCATCCAGTAGAGCTCTGGTAAGGGTTTCTTCCGCGGCCAGATGCAGGTAGGTGTAGAGGATCTGCCCCTCCCGGAAGAGTCCATACTCCGACGGCTGGGGCTCCTTCACCTTGACGATCATGTCGCAGGAGTCGAAGATCCGTGCAGGGTCGTCCACCACCGTCGCGCCTACGTCACTGTACTCACCGTCCGTGAACCCTGCGTTGATCCCTGCACCGGACTGCACCCAGACCCGGTGACCGGCAGACACATACGCGCCGCAGGCCGCCGGCGTCAACCCGACCCGGTATTCGTGGGTCTTGATCTCCGTAACCGTGCCGATATTCATAGAACACCTCCGCGCTAGTTCTTCTAAAATTGAAGGATATAAGTATACCACGAGGTGATGCCTACCGGAACCGTCTCTCCACACCCATCACCCAAGTCGGGCGGATTCGTAGATCCCCCAGATCATGTGAGCACTTTCTAATTGGTCTTTTCTGACAGCCGTCTAAGTGCGGCCTTTGTGCGGTACCGGCTGGGCGTTACCCCGAGATGCCGCTTAAATGCCCGGGCGATATTGCGCTTATTCGAGAAGCCGGTTTCCCGGGCAATCTCACCGACCTGCATATCGGTCTCGGTCAGGAGCGTGCAGGCCGCCTCGATGCGGACATCGGTGAGATATTCATACAGTGTCTTACCCGTGTGGTCCTTGAAGATGCGGCCTAGGTAATTGATGTTGAATCCAACTCTCTCAGAGACGAGGGAGAGGTCGACCGGCTCGGTGTAGTTTTTCTGCAGGAATTTTTCGACTGAATCGGCGGTGTCGGTAGTGCTGGTAGTAAAGGCCGTATCGGCGGGAACTCGGCCGGCGTCGATCAAATTTCGAAACCAGTCGATGAGGGTCTCTGTGGACTCCATTCGGCTGAAGATCAGGGCGGGGTCCAGGTCTTTCGGCGGTATATCCTTGGAATGGCTGTGGCCATTCATGATTTCTGTAATAATGGCACCGGTGATGCTGAAGAGGGCGGCGCTCTTGAACGGTGCGTTGAGAGTATCATCTTCCATGATACTCCTCACGAGTAGTTCCACGGCCTCCTTGGCCGTGTCGTATCGACCTGCCTTGAAGTCCTTGAGCAATCGTTCCTTCGCGGTTTCGATATGGGTAAAAGCGGCGTGAGAGAACTCCTGGTGTCGGATATCACCGATACGTATGATCGCTCCTCGGCCGGCGATGCCTTCGTATCGTAGCGCCTCGAGTGCTTCGCGGTAGGATTTGCTAATCTCATCTATATCGGCATAGAAACCGCCGATGCCGATTACCACTGTTGAGTCCAGGGAGGCGCTGAGATTCTCCGATAGCACAACGGCCACGTCACCAGCAATCCGTACGGCCTCCGCCTCCTCCTGAGTATCGGGGAAATTGAGGATGAGGGCTAACTCGTGCCACCCGCGGTTGATGACCGTTCCGCGGCAGCGTGAACCGATAATCTCCTCAGCCTTGGCCCCGACGGTGTATAAAATCAGCTGTTCGTCATCCGGGTGGTCGAAATCACGATCATGGATGTGCAGTATCGCCACGATGAAGTTGTGGAGCGTCATGTTGATCCCATAATACTGCAGCTGACGTTCCAGTGATTCTCTGTCGAAATGGTGCCCGATCAGCAGATCGATGAGAAAATGTTCCTTCAGAAGGGTGCGGCTCTGCTCGACCCGTTCCGACATCCGGCGGATGGAGCTTCGGATATACTGAAACTCGTTGGTCTCTCCGCTCCGTTTCGATGCCGGGGTGTCAGAGGTGATGCCTGAGATCTGGTTGACGATCTCGCCGATGGGACGGTAGTACCTGCGGGAGAGGATAATCGAGACGACGACGCCGACGAGGACGAACCCGAAGGCGATCCCGATATAGATGATTATCAAAATCCGATTCTCGCCGACCACGGAGGAATACTCCTTGATGGCCACATATCGCCAACCGGTGTAGGGGGAGGTGAGGTAACTCACGAATGAGCGTCCAGTACCACCGTCGTGTATGAGGTATCCTACCGAGGCGTCTTCTTTGAATGGGAGTGAGACGTCGTCGAATCGGGAGGATAACATGGCCTTGTCACCATGAGAGATGATGACCCCCTCCTCATCAAGGACGAAAATTTCCCCGAGAAACCGCTGGTTCACCGCAAGTACCGTCTGATACAACAGTCCCTCGTCCACATTCACCACCATGATTCCGGGGGCCTTGTTCAGCTCGATGGGTATTCGAATCATGAACCCGATCACCGGCTTTTTCCCCTGTAATCCTGTGTAATTCCCCTGGGTCATCTTCCAGACGGACATCTTATCACTCCGGTAGAAGGCTTCGACGGCTTCTCTGTCCGGGAATCGGGTGAGGGGTAAGATTCCCGAATTGGAAATGACGCGGTCGTTCAGTCGAGAGTAGATGCACATCGAATGGATATAGTACGAGGAGGAGACCCGTTCACGCAGAAGATTCACGGCTCTGGCCACATCCGGTCCATATTCCGGATCATCCCAGTCGCTGTGGACGGCATTTACGACCCGTTGATGGATTGCGGCGCTGTAGGCGTTGCGCACGATGACGCCTAATGCGGTGGATACGAGGTATTCGGTCTGACGCAACACCTCGATGTTGTTATGGAATGCACTATCTCGCATCTTCGAAATGGAGAAGAAGTATGAAAATGTACCGGACGCAAGAAGAAGGGCGGCGATGAGAAAGCTGATTCTAGCGGTAAGTTGGAATAGCGCCTTCCTCTTCATGCGTGAAGTATATTCCGAATCCCGCATCACTTCAATTGGCGTGCTTTTTCCACATATGGGTCACATTTCGACTATCTCTTCGACCTGATCTCTCGGTCCCCAATATATAAAACTCGTTCTTGACAGCTTTCGAAAGTGCGGGGAAGATGGCAGGAATCAATTTTTTCCATGAGGAGGAAAACATGAAGAAAACATTGTATGTTCTGCTTGTATTTATGACGATGACCGCACTGGTCTTCGCCGGAGGACAACAGGACAAAGGCACGGATGCAGGTGCGGAGGCGCAAGCCGAAACTACGACTGCATCTTCCGGTACCGGGATGGCCTATGAGTATGTATCGGCATTCACAGACGAGACCGGCACCGTCACTATCGACTCGTTCAAGGAAGCCCCCATGCTGGCCGATCAGGTAGCCGCGGGGTCTATCCCTCCGTTAGAGGAACGTCTTCCGAAGGATATCCTGGTCGTGAAGCCGAAGGATGAGATCGGAAAGTACGGCGGAACCATCACAACCGGGGCGACCGGTCCTTCCTGGGGCGGCGGTGACGACTGGCAGGCACGTGTGCAATTCCTCGCACGGCTCCTGCCCGACATGACGACCGTGGTTCCGAACCTGGCGAAGTCCTATGAATTCTCCGATGATCTCAAGACCGTCACCTTCCATCTGAGGGAAGGACTCAGATGGTCGGACGGTCATCCGTTCACAACCGAAGACGTACAATACTGGTACGAAGATGTACAACTGAACGATGAGTTGACTCCTTCGAACGCCGCCGACCTCTCTCCGGGCGGAGAATTTCTGGAGATCGAAGTCGTTGACGACTACACCTTCAAGGTTCACTTCGCGGTACCGTATCCGCCTATCCTGAACCTGGCTTCTGTCGGAAGGTTCGAGTGCTACCAGCCGAAGCACTACATGAAGCAGTATCACGTCAAGTACAATCCGGATGTCATGGAGCTCGCCAAAAAAGAGGGCTTCGATACCTGGTATGAGCTATATCTGCACCATTTCCGCGGAAACTATGGCCAGAAACAGGAGGACCTCGATCTGCCCACCATCTATCCGTGGATGCTGAGCGATGTGGACACCACCGGAACCAAGTACTTCATCCGCAACCCCTACTACTGGAAGGTGGACACCGCGGGGAATCAGCTCCCCTATATGGATAAGCAGATCAAGATTATCACCGAAAATGCAGAGGTATTCGGCTTGAAGGCAATGGCCGGTGAACTGACCGCCGGCGGTCAGTGGTTGTCGATCCGAGACTTCCCGGTTTACAAAGAAGCCGAGATCAAGGGTGACTTCCGTGCCATGCTCTTCCCGAGCTCCTATGGATCCAACGTCCGGTACACCTTGAATCTATCCAGCGAAGATCCGGTCAAGAATCAAGTCTTCAACGACGTCCGGTTCCGCCAGGCCCTCTCTCTTGCCATCAACCGGCAGGAGATCAACGAAACCTTCTTCTTCGGCAGAGCCGTACCTCGACAGGCAACCGCCACCCCCGAGACCTCCTTCTATGAGGACTGGATGGGCGAGCACTACGCCGATTTCGATCCGGATAAGGCGAAGTCACTACTCGACGAGATGGGCATGAAGATGGGTTCGGGCGGATACCGCACGGCTCCCGATGGATCTGCGTTTTCGTTCGAAATCATCGTGGTGGCAGGCGAACAGCGTGATAAGGTAACCGAGCTGGTACAGCGCTACTGGCAGGCGGTCGGCGTAAATGCCATCTACAAGCTGATGGAGCGCTCCCTTTCGGTCGAACGGCGTACAGCAAACCAGGCCGACTGCTATGTCTGGGATCAATCAAATGCCAGTGAATTCGGGATGCAACAGTCGACTGTCCGCATGAGTCCCGCCGGGGCCGAGGGTGCGGCTCAGGGTTGGAAGGATTGGATCGCCACCGACGGTGAATCCGGGGTGGAACCTAGCGAAGATGCCAAGAGGGTGTACGAGTTGATGGACCTCTGGCAGACCAAACTGCCCGGCACGGATGAGTATATGCAGCTGGGTAAGGAATTCCTCACCACCAGCGTGAACAATCTGTGGCACATCGGAACGGTGGGCTTGAGTCCCTGGCCGGTAATTGTTAGGAATAATATCGGCAATGCACCAACCGATGGTATATGGGGATGGGAGTATCGCAGGTTCATGCCGTTTGCCGGCGACCAGTGGTACGAGAAATAACTCACTATATCGTCGATCGAATACTATAAAATACAGGGCGGGGAATCTTATGGTAAGGTTCCCCGTCTTTTCACAAAGTATTGAGTCAAACTCTCATGTGCGTGTAATTCAACGGAGTCGGGGAGAGATTGTAGCGTATGGGACACTATATAATTCGAAGGGTACTCACTATTATTCCGACGGTGTTCATCATCTCCGTCATCTCGTTTATCATCATCCAGCTGCCTCCCGGAGACTATCTGACGACCTATATGGCCAACTTGGTTGCAAGCGGATACGAGGTTGATCAAGCCGAGATAGACGCGCTGAAGATGCGATACAGCCTCGATAAACCCATGCATATCCAATACCTCACATGGATATCCGGATTTATACGGGGAGACTTCGGTTACTCCTTCGACTGGCAGAAGCCGGTAAGTGCCCTCATCGGCGAACGGCTGGCTTTGACCCTGGCGGTGTCGCTCCTGTCGCTCTTATTCGCCTGGGCTATCGCCTTCCCGGTGGGAATCTACTCGGCGGTGAAGCAATATTCGCCGGGTGATTACTTCTTCACGTTTCTAGGGTTTTTGGGATTGGCTACACCGAACTTCATGCTGGCCCTGATCCTGATGTACTTCGCGTACAAGGCAGGGATCAGTGCCGGAGGGCTTTTCAGCCCGGAGTATATTGCGGCGCCGTGGAATTGGGCCAAATTTGTAGACCTCCTGAAACATATCTGGGTACCCATGGTCGTAGTCGGCACCGCAGGCACGGCCGGTCTCATCAGAATCATGCGGAATAATCTTTTGGACGAGCTCCAAAAACCATACGTGGTTACCGCGTTTTCTAAGGGGCTGAAGAAGTGGAAGGTGATCTTCAAGTATCCGGTTCGGATCGCGTTGATTCCCTTCATCAGCACCGTGGGTTGGCAGCTGCCGCTCCTGATCTCGGGGGCCACCATCGTGGCGATGGTCTTGAACATGCCAACAACCGGTCCGCTCCTACTGAGATCGTTGTTGAATCAGGACATGTATCTAGCCGGTTCATTCATCTTCTTCCTGGCGACCCTCACTACGATAGGAACTCTTATCTCGGATATCCTCCTGGTTGCCATCGATCCGCGAATAAAATTCGAATAGGAGTACCGTATGGCCGAGAGCGTACAACCGAATACGGATGACCGGGCGGTCTTAGATGGAACCGTCGGTGCTGTCGATGGGCCGGTCGCCGCGCAGGATATATACTATGCCTCGCAGATAAGCCTGATCTGGCGGAAGTTCACCAAGCATAAGGTTGCGGTGGTGAGTGGGATTATCCTTCTTTTTATGTACTTCGTGGTGGCATTTGCAGAGTTTCTGGCGCCATATGATCCGGATGCACCGAACACGAAGATGCTCCATTCGGCACCTACCACAATCCACTTCATCGACGAGGATGGTAGATTCCATATCGTACCGTTCGTGTATAAACTGACCCGCATCAGCGATCCGGAGACTCTGAAGTGGATCTATTCCGAGGACACGTCTACACCCCATGCCCTCAAGTTATTCGTGCAGGGCGATCCCTACAAGATGTGGGGTCTGTTCGATGGGAACCTGCACCTCTTCGGAGTAGAGGAGGGAGCCAAGATCTTTCTCTTCGGAACCGATGCGCTGGGACGTGATCTATTCTCCCGGGTGATTCACGGCGCCAGAATATCGTTGACCATCGGGTTGGTCGGGGTTTGTTTGAGCTTCGTCATCGGAATGGTCATGGGGGGAATCTCCGGATACTTCGGCGGGACGGTCGATCGGGTGATCCAGCGTGGTATGGAGATACTGCGCTCCTTTCCACAGATACCCCTGTGGATGGCCCTGAGTGCGGCCCTGCCTTCGGCCTGGTCACCGATCAAGGTGTACTTCTTCATCACCATCATCCTCTCAATTACTGGATGGACGGGGCTTGCGAGGGTTGCCCGAAGTAAGATCATGTCTCTCAAGACCGAGGATTTCGTGATCGCCGCCCGTCTGGCCGGTTCCTCGACTTCGTTCATCATCGGCCGGCATCTGATCCCCTCTTTCATGAGCCATATCATCGCGTCCATCACATTGGCGATTCCCCGCATGATCCTGGCCGAGACCTCCCTGAGTTTCCTCGGCCTCGGGATCAGGCCTCCGGCAATCAGCTGGGGGGTGCTGTTACAGGCGGCGCAGAATATCCACGCCGTCGCGCAGGCTCCGTGGTTACTGATACCGGCGGTTTTCGTCATCATCTTCGTGCTGGCATTCAACTTCCTGGGCGACGGACTCAGGAACGCCGCCGATCCGTACTAAAAGGAGACCTACGGTGAGTATTCTCGATGTGAAGGACCTGCAGGTCATATTCAATACGGAAGAGGGAACAGTAAGAGCGGTGAATGGGGTGGATCTGTCCATCGGCGAGGGCCAGTCTATCGGTGTCGTCGGTGAGAGCGGTTGCGGTAAGACGGTGACCGCCTATTCGATTACCCGACTGCTTGTGTCAACCGCCAAAATCTCTTCCGGTTCTATCCGATATAAGAGCAAGGACGGCAGGGAGGTTGATATCGTCTCACTCGACCCGGAGGGAGATGAGATCAGATCCGTCCGAGGTGGTGAGATCTCTATGATCTTCCAGGAGCCCATGTCCTCGCTCTCTCCGGTGCATACGGTGTTCGATCAGATCTCCGAGAATATCTATCTTCATCAGCCTTCTCTCACCGAACAGGCCAGGGAGCGCTGTATCGAACTGCTGCGACTGGTCGGCATCGACCATCCGGAGCAGCGGGTCGACGAGTATCCGTTCCAGCTCTCCGGAGGCATGCGTCAGCGGGTCATGATCGCCATGGCTCTGTCGACTGACCCGCACCTCTTGATCGCCGACGAGCCCACCACGGCCCTGGACGTGACCACCCAGGCGCAGGTCCTTCGACTGATTCAGGAGATGCGCGACCGGCTTGGCTTGAGCCTGATGTTGATCACCCACGATCTGGGTGTGGTTGCTCATATGGTCGATCGAGTCTACGTCATGTATCTCGGGCGAGTCGTGGAGGAGGCGGACACTATCACCATCTTCGACAAGCCTACTCACCCGTATACCCAGGGGCTCCTCGCATCGATCCCGAAGTTACGGGGACCCCGAGGAACCATCACCTCCATCTCCGGCACGGTGCCGGACGGATATTCGATTCCCGACGGATGTCCCTTCGCGCCTCGATGTTCCAAGCGGATTTCCGGAAGATGCGAGGTAGCGGTACCCAAGCGATACCAGGTAGGGGAGAATCATTTCGTGAGTTGTCATCTTTTCGAGGACCGGGGGTAGTCATGCGGCAGATAGATGAAAGCATCCTGATGGACGT
>CAZAKE010000026.1:0-37679 GCA_964485495.1 uncultured Spirochaetales bacterium | reverse complement strand
AGACCAAGAACAAGGATACCGCGGTATCGTCTTCGCAATATGCGATAAAGCGTAAGGACATACGGGTCGATACGGAGAGACTCGATAAACTTTTCAACTTAATGGGGGAATTGATAACCGCGGAAGCGATGGTTATCAATAATCCCGATCTCCAGGGGATGGAATCACCCAATTTCGAACGCGCCGGCACATACCTAGCGAAGATCACCAGGGAGATGCAGGAAATAACCATGGCTATCCGGATGATTCCCTTGGATGGCCTCTTCAATAAGATGCGCAGGCTTGTAAGAGATCTGGCGCGTAAGTTTGATAAAAAAATCAATCTCGATATAACCGGTGAGGATACGGAGATGGACCGCAACGTCATAGAGGAGATCTCCGACCCCTTGGTGCATATCATTCGCAATGCAATCGACCACGGAATCGAGAGTACGAAGAAGCGGCAAGAGGTTGGGAAATCGGAGACGGGGAACATCTCATTGGATGCAAAATATGAAGGAAATGAGATATGGATTACCATCTCGGATGACGGAGCCGGTTTGAATCGAGACAAGATCTTCGAGCTGGCGATCAAACGGGGAATCATAGAGGAAGACGCGGAGCTTTCCGACCAAGAAGTCTGGCAGTTGATCTTCGAGCCTGGATTCTCAACGTCCGATAAAGTTTCGGAGATAAGCGGTCGTGGCGTAGGGATGGATGTAGTTCGAAAGAACCTCGAGAAGTTGAGAGGAAGGATAGATATCCGGAGTTATCCCGGCGAAGGTACCGATTTTATCCTGCGCATTCCATTGACGTTGGCGATCATCGACGGCATCACCTTCCGAGTGGGGAGCATGCTGTACTCGCTTCCACTTACAGACATCTTGCAATTTCACAAGGCCGACATAAAACAGATCACCGAGACGGAGCGGGGTCAACGGGTATTGAAATTGAGAAACGATCTGATGCCGATTATCGAGCTCCATCGATTTTTCAACGCCTCCGGTGAGGCGCCGGGTTTGGAGGAGGGTATATTCATCATCTGTACGGTGAGTGGGAAATATGCCGCGCTTCTCGTCGATGAGATAATCGGAAATCGGCAATTGGTGATCAAAGCCATGCCGGCCTATATGGGGGAGGTACGGGCCATATCCGGCTGCAGCATAATGGGAGACGGTGACGTTTGTCTCATTATCGATGCCGGAGCCTTACTCCAATATTGTGTAGACTGAGGTGTGCATACGGACAACTTGATCGATTTGACGGAAGAGGAATTTAGGAAGATCTCGCAACTCGTGTATACCCGGTTTGGGATCAATCTTACCGAAAAGAAGAAGGTGCTGGTAAAAGGTCGATTGAACAAACTGATCCGGGAGATGGGACTCTCATCCTTTTCGGAATACCATGAGTCGATTCTCAACGACTCCGGTGACGGCTCCTTGCTGACCCTGGTTGATAAGATCTCAACCAACCATACATATTTCTTCCGGGAGAACGATCATTTTGAGCTTCTCGCCAAGACGGTGCTGCCGGAGATGGAGAGGCGTTTTTCGGCGACACGATCGAAGGACCTTCGAATCTGGTGTGCCGGATGCGCTTCGGGCGAGGAGGCGTATACTATGGCGATCGTACTCCGGGAAAATCTCGAGAGTAGTTTCTTTAAGGATATGCCCCTGATATTGGCCACCGACATCTCTCTTAGCGCTCTCGGGACTGCCGATAAAGGGGTATATCCCGTCGAGCGTCTCGCAGGGATTCCTGAAAACATTCGGAAACGGTATTTCATCCAGGAGAGTGACACGACGTTTCGAGTCGCGGATTCCCTGCGAAAGTTGGTTTTATTCAAACGGCTGAATTTCATTAATGAGCGATATCCGTTCAAACAGAGGTTCCATCTGATTTTCTGTAGGAATGTGATGATCTATTTCGACGCAGAAACAAAAAATCGTCTGATAGAGAAGTTTCATGCACATTTGGATGATGATGGATACCTCTTCATTGGTCACTCCGAGACGTTGAATCGCGACTTGCGGTTATTCTCTTATGTACAGCCGGCGGCCTATAGAAAGATGAGTAGGTGATACTCCGTCGATAGATAATTACAGGATACTATAATGAAGAAAATTAGAGTATTGATAGTCGATGATTCCGCCCTAGCTAGGAACATCATCAGCACAGGTCTCTCGGGTGATCCGGATATCGAGGTGATCGGTACGGCTCCGGATGTGTATATCGCACGGGACAAGATAGTGCTTCAGAAACCTGATGTACTCACCCTCGATATCGAGATGCCGAGAATGGACGGCGTCGAGTTTTTGAAGAGATTGATGCCGCAATTTCCTGTACCCGTAATCATGGTTTCCGCGCTCACGGCACCCGGAGCGAAGACGACTCTGGAGGCGCTCGAATATGGCGCGGTAGATTTCGTGCTCAAGCCGTCATCGAGTTTCGGTAACAGGCTGGAGGAGATGATCGGTGAGCTCCGCGAAAAAGTGAAGGTCGCGGCCGCGGTGAATGTCGCTTCGTGGAAGGGCCGAAAACAGGCTCCTCGAACAGAGGAAGCACGGAGAGTCCTGGTCGGCGGTACCGACAAGGTGGTGGCGATAGGTGCCTCCACGGGTGGCACCGTAGCTATCCGTGAAGTGGTGACTAGATACCCGGCGGATATGCCCGGTACCGTGATTGTACAGCACATGCCTCCGAAGTTTACGCAGATGTTCGCTGAAAAACTGGATTCGATCTCCAAGGTCGAGGTAAAAGAAGCCAAATCCGGCGATAGGGTGATCACCGGTAGGGTCCTCATCGCACCCGGGGGATTCCACATGAAGGTCGTACGTTCCGGCGGTACCTACCTCGTTCGCTGTGAAGAGGGAGAAAAGGTGAACGGCCACTGTCCTTCGGTGGAGGTGTTGATGGATTCGGTCGCGGAAAATGTCGGACCGAATGCGATCGGCGCCATCCTCACCGGGATGGGACGAGATGGTGCCGACGCTCTTGCTCGGATGAGGAAGGCCGGCGCCCGTACGCTTGCGCAGGACGAAGCAACATCGGTCGTTTTTGGTATGCCCAAGGAGGCGTATGAGCGGGGTGGTGCCGAGAAACTGGTTTCATTGGAGAAGATAACGGATGAATTGATCGGCTATCTTCGAGGGATGAAGTAATGCGCTATAATGTAGGAATCGGCGAATTCAAGGTATCGCGTACGGGTTCGGATGAGATAAAAACATACGCTCTGGGCTCATGCGTCTCTGTAATCGTGTACGACCCGCAGAATACGGTCGCAGGGTTGATTCACATCGCACTTCCGGATTCCAAGGTGAACGCGGATAAGGCGAAACGGTTGCCGGGCTATTTCGTGGATACGGGAATGCCGGTATTCCTTGAAACGTTTGCGAAAGCCGGTGGCGTACTCGGACGCTCGAAGATTAAATTAGCCGGCGGGGCAAGTATCATGGATGAGAATAAAACCTTCGATATCGGGAGAAGGAACGTAATCGCCATCAAGCGATTTCTCTGGAAGAGCGGCCTCGGTGTCGTGAGAGAGGATGTCGGAGGGAAAATCAGTCGGACGGTTTCGATCGTGGTGTCCGACGGATCCGTTTTAATCTCCAACTCCAAGGAGACGTGGACAATTTAAAGACAGGAGAAGAGGATGGCATATAAACGAGTACTGATTGTCGATGATTCCGCGACTTCGCGGATGATTATCAAACGGTGTTTTCAGATGGCCGGATTCCATGATGTCGAATTCAGCGAAGCGGAAGATGGCCTAAAGGCTATCTCATTCCTCGAAGAAAATACGGTGGACCTCGTGCTTACCGACCTGAAAATGCCGAAGATGGATGGAACTACATTCATCAAGAAGATACGGCTGCACGAGGGAACCCGCGAGGTACCGATCGTCGTTATTTCGAGCATGGGAAACGACACCCTCGAGGCTCAGTTGAAAGATTCCGGGGTGCAATACATCATCAAGAAACCACTCTCGCCGGCAAAAGTCCTGGAATTCATGGAGGAATGATAGAGATGGATACACAACGGATACAGAACGCGATGACGGAGGCGCTGCAGGACACATTCAGCGACATGGTATTCCTTGACGTGATGCCCTTGGAGGATCGGACCGAAGATCTCGGGTATAGCCAGATACTCTACCTCGAATTTCTCGATCCCCATGCAGGGAAGTGTCTCCTATACCTGCCGAAAGAGTTGAAACGGTCTATGGTAGAAAACGTACATGCCGACGAGTGGGACAATCTCTCCCCGGACGAGAAGGATGATTGTCTGCTTGAAATACTCAATGTCATCGGCGGGAATTTCCTCAGGGCGGTGTTCGGCCAGTCACAGAAGTTTAATATGTCATTTCCGACCGTAATTTTCGATGAGGAAGACGTTGAACAGAGGGGCAAGTTCTTCGATATGTACTATGATGCCGAAGGGATACCGTTCGGAGTTTCCGTACACATGGCAGCAGATTAGCAGTACATAAGTGAATCGGTAGTAATTAGTAATCGGCCGTAATCGGCCGTAATCGAAAGGGGGCTCTCTGTGCGAATTTTAATTGTAGAGGACGATTTTGCGAGTAGGCGACTGTTGGAAAAGTATCTCGAGGAATTCGGTGAGATCGATTCGGTATCCGACGGTCAGGAGGGCCTCGACGCCTTCAAGCGCATAATGAATGAGGGAAAAAAATACGACCTCATATGCCTGGATATCATGCTACCGCGTATGGATGGGCAGGTCATGTTGCAAGAACTGCGAAGGGCTGAAGAGAGCCACGGCATCAAGGGTCTGAATAGCGTCAAGGTTCTCATGACCACAGCACTCGGTGATGCGGCCAATATAATACAGGCATTTCGATCTCAATGCGAAGGATATTTGACCAAGCCCTTTACGAAAGAGCAGTTGCTGCGCGAAATTGCCAATATGAACCTCATTTAGTCAGGAGGTCCTTCCAGGTGACTCCCTCACCGGCAGGAATTCTCCGGCGAGTCCTGGAGCCGAGAATATCGGCGTAATACTCCGGAGTCAAGCCGGGTTTCAGTCTTTTCTCCGTTCGAAGCACGACGGTGTTTTCGCGTGACAAGATTTCATCAATCTCGATGTCGACGAGTGCATGAATACTACGGTTTGTTCGACCATAATTCTCACGTTCCGCCGTTGCCAGCCTCTTCACTCCGTCGCCCATTGCGGCGAGTACGGCCGTTTCGCCAAATTCGGCGGTGAGTTCCGATATCACCTCGTCGGCCGGCATCGCGGATGCGGTACGCAATCGTGAGCACATCCGGGTGAACGCAGTCGGCGTAAGTGCAATGGGATCATCCAACCCGCCACCGGCGGTAGACAACGTGAGATGCTTCTCGATCGCTACCGCCCCAAGGGCTGACGACAGTACCGGAACAAGGACCGGATCGATACTGTGGTCCGACACGCCTGTCCACACACCGAATATGGCCTTCAGGGTATGAATGAGGAGAAGATTGTACTGCTCGGGGGGGGCCGGATAGGCGGTTATGCAATGAAACAGAACCGTTGGCACCCGTAGTCTCGACAATGCTCTGTCTATGTCGGCAAGAGTGGATACCCCCGAGGACAGGAACACCGGATGTCCGTACCCGTTGACCGTGTCTATTAATTCGAAGTGGTTGAGTTCGGGGCTGGCTATTTTCACCGCAGGCAGTTCCAGCTCCGCCACCATCGCTTGACTTCGTGCTCCGAATGGAGTCGCGAGAGGGCACACGCCGCATCGCCTCGCTTCTCCTACAATGCGTTCGTAGAAGGTGGTGTCTCGTTCGATGCGGCGAAACACCTCGTATAGAGGAGTTGGTCCGCCGGGTAAGGGCACACTACCGGTCCGCCGGTGGATTATTTCGTCCGCGAAGACGATCTGAACTTTCACACAGTCGGCACCCGCCTCCTTCGCGGCGTGAACCATCTCCTTGGCCTTGCCGATGTCCCCGTTGTGGCCGGTACCGAGCTCAGCGATGATGAAGAGCGCTTCGTTGTGCGAGAGTCGTCGTCTCTCGAGGCGGACGGGATCCGGCGAAGGCGACGGCAACGTTGAAATTATAGGGAGAATCTCCGGCGGAATTGCATCAGCCCGGGGAGGATGATCCGTGTGTTTCTGAGAGGATGAAGTCACTCATGTCTCCAGGTCGATTGCTCTATTTGCCGCAGCCTGAACTGCCTCGATCAGCGCATAGACGAACCGGTTCTCCTCCAGTTTGTGGACTCCCTCTATGGTGGTGCCTCCGGCCGATGTTACCTTGCTGAGGAGCGAAATCGGATGCTCCTTCTCCTTCTCGAGGAGATCGACCGCTCCGCGAATCGTCTGAATGGTGATCTCGAGGGACTGGGGATAGGCGATGCCGCTCTTGACTCCTCCGAGCGCCATGGCATGGATTAGCTCGAAGACATAGGCGATTCCCGAGCCGGAAAGCCCGGTGACGGGTGCCAGGAGATGTTCCGGCAGTTGCATGGGCGTACCGATGGCTTCCGCGACGAAGAGTGCCGCTCGTCGGAACTCCGCATCGACTCCGTCGGGCATGAAGACGGCAACCAGCGCCGAACCGGTTTTAGCGGCGAGATTGGGCATGAATCGGATAATAGAACTGGTGTTGAAATGACGCTCAAGCGCTGCTACGGAGACACCCGCGGCGATGGATATGATATTCGATGTGCGGGAGGAGTCGGCAACATCTTGGGCCAGATCACCGAGATATTGCGGTTTCACGGCGAGTAGAATGGTGTCGGCTGATCTGAAGACTTCTGCCGCCGATGAGGCGGGTCTGCAAAATCCCGAACTCGATACCGCATCCAACCGAATCTCCGCGTTGTCGAAGGCTATTATCTCCAAATGAGATTGCTTCCGATGCAGTGCCGTGGCTATCGCCTCCCCCATGGTTCCATATCCTATGATGCCGACACGCTTCATGTACCCTCCCGTAAAATAAACACGCGCAATTGTGATTCGCTAAACTATCAGGAATAACGATTGCGAAGATCCCTCAGGTCGTAGCCGATGTATGTGCCGTCTCGAGTGCCGGAAATCCGAGTTGTCGGAGTGCTTCGTAGGCGACGATTGCCACGGAATTCGACAGGTTCAGAGAACGGGCACCGCGAACCATGGGTATACGTATACACCGATCGCGGTTCGTTCGCAATAGGTGGTCCGGGAGTCCAGACGTCTCGCGGCCAAATACGATACAGGTATCCGACCGGTAACGGAAATCGGAGTAGGCTCGAGCCGCGGTCTTCGTGGCAAACACATAGGGGCCGGAAATGGTTCCGAGAAAGGACTCGAGGGAATCATGGTAGGTTATCGATAGAAGATGCCAATAATCCAGTCCTGCTCGCTTCAAATGCTTGTCGTCGGTCTTGAACCCCAAGGGTCTGATGAGATGCAGTTCAGAGCCTGTGGCGGCACACGTTCGGGCGATGTTGCCGGTATTCTGTGGAATTTCCGGTTGATACAGTACGATTCTCAACGCCATAGTAGATTCCAATATATGATACTCATATTCCTAGCCGACAATGTGCCGTCCATTCAATGTCGGATGATTTCTGATCCTGAATGTGGCCGACGTTCCAGGTGACACGAATATACAGATTACTTCCGATGGTGATGAATCTCCATGGATGGAATTCGCCATATACCTTGAACCGGATTGAGTTCTCCGGGATCCCGGTGGGGGTGTTCTGGCCCGGGGCCGGCGCATACGGCGTCTGCAGCGTGATCTCCCCCTGGGAGAGGTAGGTACACTCGACGCCGGTGTCGAATACTGCGGGCACGCGATAGGAGAGCGAGCCGAAGATCACCATCGAGTCGGGACCGTAGAGATACCCGAGCGGTTTCACGATATACTCATACTGATCGGTGACCAGAGACCAGATCCGTCGGACATTCGTGTAGTAGGGACTCGTCCTTCGATTATACAGCCATGGATCCGTCATGACCCACTCACCAGTCATCTTCACGTATCCGGGCCCTGCAGGCACCACCGCTTCTGCGCCGATCATATACCCGTATGTGCCCGGTCCGCCCCCGCCCGTGCGGTCCTCCTCGTAGGTCGTGGCAAACTCATCCATGGCGAAACACCCGTAGAGGGTAAAATATCGCCAAGGCTGAACTGCCGCCTCTATCGTAAAGAGAGAGTTGGCACGTTCCGGTATCGTCCAGTTGTGAAAGATCATGATCGGATTCATGTCGCGAATGAGAGACGGGTATTCGTTGCCAAAGGTGACCGCCTCGTTGATGACCAGAGAAACCCTCTCGAACAGGGTAAACTCGAATCGATGACCGAAAAACGCGCTGTAGGTGATGTCCGTCCCATCCCAAAGGTAGGGATCCATCACCGCGTACAGGGTGGTGAATTTGAACGCGTCCCAATATGTGCTGAAAGAGACGAAATCGAGAAAGTCCGAATAATCCGAGAGGAGGAGGTTGCCGGTGCTTCCGTGCCCCCATGACACGGAGTCTCGACCGAAGCGGATGTTCCAGTGTGATCCTCCCGTCGACAAGAGTGTCCGAAACGGGAAATACAGGTCGATCTGAGGATTTTCGAAGTCAGGCCAGTTGAAGTGGTTTTCGGCAATCGCAGGAGTCTCCGGGCTGCTGACGGTCATATGCTCCTCTTTCACGGTGGGAACGGCCGTGAGGTAGAGGAATTCGGAAATCCACAATTCGAATTCGAGGTCGAGAACCGGCTTTCGTTCTTCATACCCATGAAGCCAGTCGTACCCCTCATCGGTGTATCCGGACGATTTTTCGAGGGGATCGTGGAGAAAGGCTTCGAAATAGAGGTCGACGGAACCCGAGAATCCGAGACCGTCACGGTCGCCGAACAATAGATCCTTCCGCAGGTACTTCAGTATACGTACCCACGCGCGGTACCCTGTATATGAGAGCCGTGAGGAATCGACCTTCTTGAGATAGAGTAGCAACTCGTCCTCGGTCCATGGTCGCGATTGAGAAGGGCACAGCTTTCCCTGTTCGAGAAATATGGCATCGGTGAGTTCGTACATCTCGGAATCGAGCGGGATGACACGGTGCAGGTTCTCGCCCGGTACAAGAACGGTTCCGAATGTTGTAAACAGAAGTAGAAGCAAGAGTCGGAGCGTTGTCGTCTTCATGAGATCCTCCGTGAGAATCCGCGCGTCGATTCGTTCGTGAAGCGTAGTGCCGTTCGGCCGCCGGCATTGTAATCCGTGCATTGGTCATATGACAACACCCCTTCGGCCTATGGTGAATACTTTCAGGGATTAGTGTAGGATGTGTATCGATGAAACCCGCGATAAGCAAACAAGTGGTGCGAGAGGATGCATTCTATGCGATCCACTGGTCGAAACTGACGAAGGTCGATCGATACGAGATAACTACCAAGGTTCCATCGGTTGCCGGAATATTCGAACTGTATTACATGGATGAGAAGAAAAAATTGAACCTCATGTTATTCGGTGTCGTCTGGTATGGCGGATTGCGGTCCCGGCTCAGGCGACTCTCCGATCCGGAGATAACCGGAGATCCCAAACGCGTAGAGATCCTCCAGAAATACGAGTGTTATTATAGATACTCCATGTCGGAATCGTTGGAGGATATGCGGGACATAATCTACTTCTTCGCCTCACGGCTCAAGCCGGGCTCCGAGGGTGCGGAGCATTCCGGCCGATACGAGACCATCTACTGTGATGAGTCCTCGTCCGATAAGATCGTTACGATTTAGGGGGGGGCTCGCCGGCACCGTGACCGGTTGCCGTATGCCGGTGAGTTTGCAGTAGCCTGGCCTTCACGACCGATGATCCCTTGCTCCGGAGGGAGAGTACCGTTCGCTCGAGGGCCTTCTGCTTCTCCGGTTCCCCTACGAATAACTCCGTCTGCTCCGGTTCCTCGTCCGATTCCACTCCCGATAGTCCTACGCCAACCAGCCGAAGCGGAGCTCCGCGACGCCATTTCGAATTGAAGAGCTCCAGGGCGGATGAGTATACCTCCTCCCCGGAAGCGATATAGTGTCGGTAGGTTTTCCGGATGGAGTGGGTAGTAAAATCCGAATACCGTACCTTGACTACGATGGTTTTTACCTTACCTGTTTCTGAGAGGAGCCGGAAAAATACCTCATGAGCAATCTCGAGTATCGATGCCTTGATCGTCTCCATATCTGCGGTATCCTGCGGAAATGTCCGTTCACTGCTGATGGAGTGTGATTTCGTCTTGCTCGAAAACATTCCGCCGTCTATTCCGCGACAGGCATTATAGAGATAGATCCCCGCAGCGTGCCCCAGGAACCTCTTCAGCGTGTCCAGGGGGATCGACCGGAGTTTGGATACCGTATCAATGTTCAGTTCTCGGAGGCGTTCGAGGGTCTTCGATCCGAGTCCCCATAGATCCTTCAGCTCGAGCAAGTCGAGAAAACCGTAGGCGTCGTCCGGCAGGACCCGAAAAAGCCCGTCGGGCTTGCTGTATTCGGAGGCGAGTTTGGCCAGGAAATGGTTCGCGGCAATGCCGATCGAGATGGTCAGAGTGAATCGATCTCGGATTGTGTCCTTGATTTTCCGCGCGACGGACTCAGGCGGTCCCAGGAGCCGTTCGGTTCCCGTCATCTCCAGAAAAGCTTCATCGACGGACATCTGACGAACCTCGGGAGTGAATTCTGAGAAGAGATCCATGATCTGTTTGGAAATCTCCTGGTATCTGGACATGCGAACGGGCAGAAAGATAGCCTGAGGGCATCGTCTATATGCCTCCGAGATAGGCATGGCGGAGTGTAGCCCGTATCCTCTGGCTTCATAGGAGCAGGCTGAGACGACACCCCTGTGACCCGGCAGTGCCCCGATGACGACCGGCATATTCCTGTACTCGGGATGATCGGACTGTTCTACGGAGGCGTAGAACGCGTCCAGGTCTACATGAAAGATGACCCGGCCTTTCCGCCCGATGGTACCATCCTCGATATTCATCATAGTCTCGTCTATTCGTCCCCGATCTGAATTTCGGTAATGATCCTGAAATTCGTGTCTAATTCAATCATCTCTTTGTCGACTCGAATCGGGTAGGGAAAGCGGTCATACAACAGATCTATTCGCCCCGTACACACCGTCTCTCTGGGTACAGTAAACTCGATCTCAATTGGAAGCGGCGGATGGGCTCCGATAGAGAATCGAGCCGAGGAATTATCCTGTCCGTATTCGAATGGGAAGTTGGCGTCATAGATCACTAAATTGTCTGAGGAAGAGAGCGTGTAGCGGATCCGATACGGTTCTTCTTCAGGAAAAACTCGGAGCAGGACCTGCTTTCGGTCTAAGAACGGAGTGGTGGAGAGTTCGGTCTGTACGAGCTGAGGAAGCACGGTATCTTCCGTAACATGGTTCCTTTCGGCCGAAAAAAAGGAGAGGTCATAGGGACCTCCCTCAATCGATATTTCTCCTAATGGCGCGGGACTCTCTATCAGGAGGGAGCGTTCATGCCGAGTATAGTCGATAGTTTCGATGAGGGCTATCGGTTGGGGATTCGAGGGTGAGTACGGAGAAAATGAAAACGCGTAGATACCGGCGCCAGTTGTCGCCAGCGCGAAGAAGACGGTGGATAGTGTACGAAGGAAGCCCCTGCCGGAATGGCTTCGACGGATGAAAAGCAGAGACAGCCTGATACTCATCAGCATAAAAGGAAGGAGAATGAACGACATCAGAAGATTTCCGGGAAATCGTGAGAGAAGTAAGAAGCGGCCGACTCCGAGAACGGGTATGCTGAACACGTCGTATCCGATCTTGACGAGAAAAGCGAACGAAATCAAGAGAAACACGGACTTCATGTATCGATTTGGCGTGAGAGAGAAGAGAAAAGACCAGACGAACGCCCAGATGAAATAGTAGGACATGGAAACGTCGAATGCGCCGAAGAGGACGATATCGATGAGGAAAAACAACAGGGCTGCCGCGCTGTAGAAGCTGGAGCTGCGGGAGAACGGAAGCCGCCTGATGATGGTAAAACTGAAGGAGAAGAAGGTGAGGGCGGTTCCCATCTTGATCAGGAAAAAGAGAAACGGTCGGTTTGTCCACAACGAAGGCATGTTCCGGATGGTACAGATCGAGTCCCCGACCAGTGTACCAATTAATAAAAAGAGAAACATTGCGATGAACAGCAGCGGAAGGGTGAGTACGTTCCGCCTGATTACATGAAGATACTTCCTGAAGCGTTTTACCGCAACCAGGGGGTACAGTAACGCCCCGGAAAGTACGAATAGAATCATGATCAAGAACTGCCGTTCGCTGATGATGAGCGAACGGTACCTGATTTGAAAAAAGAGGTAATGGGTATCCCAGGTTTCTTCGAAACCACCGGAGAATCGGTAGAGGAAGTTAACAAAGAAGCGGAGAAAATCGGAAACCCACTCATCAGCCTCCGGTGTCTCGTCGGTATACTGACCTTCGAAACTCAACGATGGGTATCCTGCCTGTAAGTAGGGCTCGATGACCGTTTTCTCATCACTCAGGCCCAATCTGAAGACTTGCGTCTCGTTCCCGAGGATAAGGTGGAAGAGACCGACCGTTTTCAACGCGTCGGAACAACGATCGATGAGCCAATACGGAGATACGATCCCTTTCCCTCCGGTTCGTATCTGAAGACGACTCGGAATCGATTGTAGATGAAGATAGAGGACCACCGCCTCGGAATCGGGTGCGTAGTCTCGAAGGAAGTGTGCGGTACCGATGGGATACTGAGTCTCGGTGCCGGACGCATATCCGGATTCCGCGCCCATAAACAGTACCCGAATGCCGATGGGAGGTACGTGGTTTGCCCAGGTACGTAGAATCCCGAGTCCGACGGCGAGATTGATCGTACCGTCTGCACCGAGTTCTCCTTCGAGATCACTACCGAGAGGAATGATCAGCACACATTCGTCATCGAGTTCTCCCCGGATGAAGATCTCGACGGCATGAGAGAAGGAATGCCCTCCGGGAACGGCGTCGAAATTTGATATCGAACTCCGGAGGCTCAGCGACTCCGCAACCTCGACGATATAGTCGATTGCGTCTCCCTCGGTATCCGATCCTTCGCGCCTGGGTGAAGTGGCCTGCAGATTGGTAAAATCGTCGATAATCACGTCACCGTCTGGAAAATCAACCGCGAACAATCGTATGAGAGAACAGAGTAGGAGTGTGATCAGCAACCATCTTTCCGGTCGATTTCTCATGGCCATGTAGAACCATACGTGACCAATCGGCATTCGTCAATCAACCGGTCTCGTAACGACGCATGCGAAAACGGCACGGGACCACGATCACATGCCCTTGCCGGAATTCTCACTTTTATTTAGTATACTTGAAGCCGATATTGAAAGTGAGGTAATGAAATGGATGTCATTCCGCAAATCACTCAGCGACAGAGTATTCGATCCTTCTCCGATCGGTCAATCGATAGGACGGTGATTGAACGGGTGCTGGAGGCCGGACGACTCGCTCCCTCGGCGAAGAACCGGCAGCCGTGGCGGTTTATCGTCGTGAGCGACGATGACATCCGAAGGCGATTGCAGGACGCAGCGTTTGGACAAGAACATGTCGGTGAGGCACGGGCGATCATCGCGGCTTGTACGACCAACGTCGACTACCGAATGCCGAACGGGCAATATTCGTATCCTATCGACCTTACCGTAGCCGTATCCTTCATGATGATGCAGGCAGAGAGTGAACAACTGGGTACGTGCATCGTCACGACGTATGATGAGGGTGATGTGAAGGAGATACTGACGGTGCCACATCTCATGAAAGTTGTGATGTTGTTGCTGATCGGATATCCGAAGGAAAAGCCCTTTCCGGCACAGAGAAAATCACTCGATCGTATCGTATCCTGGAATCACTGGTAGCCCGGCACGGTTCTGGAGTACAGAGTGTCCGGGTCCAATGGGAAGAGCAGCACAATCGCCCTTCCGGTACTTGTTTTCTTGAACGAGGAGGGAACGAGCTTTTTCTTCAGAAACGGCAGGAAGCTGCAGAAGTACCGGATGGCGGACAATACGGATGGGTATGGCCTTTCGCTAAAAAATTTCGCTCCCTCCTCCCTACAAAGAATGATGAGTATCGACTACGTCTCCGGAGTGGAAATTTCCGGATATGAGTTTCTATCGAAGAGGAAGGATATCCTCGATATATCCAAGCTGATTACCTTCGGCGTGCTCTATAAACAATTCAACAACGAAACCCTCGCCGAGATCCTGAACTCGGACATGATCGTACGTTGGAACAGACAGAATCCAACCAAAGCAATCTCAGAACGTACCCGTATCAACGAGGCGGTCATCTCAGAGATCAAGGAACGAGGAAACGGATTTTACGAGGATGCGTATAAATCGATCATCACTCCGATTCATGTACGGATTCGTCACGACAAGACCCTGTCGGAGGAGGAACGGGCGATTCTCAGGTTGATGTCGGAGCGATTCGTCGACATGCTCTCACCGGTCATACAATTCGTTCTCATGAAGTTTCGGACCGAGTCGGAATATCAGGCTCTTTTATATTCCATACGCGAGAGGCTCTACGGATATATCGAGAAATCTCGTATTGCCGAGTATCTCGGATTAATGCTCCTGGAGTTGATAGGACACGCCGAGAATGCGAATCTGAAACGGTACGCCGATGAGGTCTACCGAGGAAAGGTCGACCCGAATCGCGTTATGTTTGATTCGGACCTTCGAGAACAGTTATTGAAGGAGATAACACGGCGAAACGACCGGACCTATATTTGCTGGAAATTCAAAGAATCGTCCACCGCGGTTTCAAACCATAACCGGCTTCAGGTCACGATCTACAATCATGAGACGGAATACAAGAACATCCAGCGGCTCATTAACGACAAGAAGAACATACGGGTACGGGAGAACAGCCTGTTGGACTTCTATCGACAGCTGCCGGCCTCCGGTGACTCCACCGAACTGGGACTGTATTATCTCTCGTACTTGGATGAGGCATGCCGCAAGGTGAACATCAGACTCGAGTCAACGGTGAGCCAGATAGAATCGAAGGGTCTGACGGTGGTCTCATTGCGCCTGAACTTGTAACGGGCTGTGCCGAACGGGCCGGGAATTGCAAGATACACCGTTTTTCGTATCGCCTCATCCATCATGCAGTATCGGCATGCATTATCGGCGTGTATTGACGATACTGTCGAGCTTTTCTTCGAGTTCTCTTCGTTGAATCGGTTTGGCGACGATTTCATCGAAGCCCATCTCGAGAAAGTGGTTCTCCTCTCCGTGAAGGATGTTGGCGGTGAGTGCGATGACGGTAAGGTCCTTGAGATCCTCATCCGCACGCACCTCCTTGAGCACTTGCTCGCCGTCGAGAATAGGCATCTGTATGTCGAGTAACAGAACATCGTATGAGTCGGCTTTCAACATCTCCAGGGCGATCTTTCCGTTGTCGGCCGTGTCACAAGAGTAGCCGCTCATCTTTAGATAGACCATAACGAGTTCCTGGTTGATGGCGTTGTCTTCCGCCAGAAGTATCTTCAGCTTGTTCTTTCCGTCATCCATACTGTTTCCATCGAGTTTTCTTGGTTCTCTTATGTTTACACTCAATGTATAATGAAAGAACACGTGGATCAAGTGGTCTCGCGGGTAGTACACGATTCGATTTCGGACGAACATGCGGTGCATTGTAGAACGAGTCGTGAGTACAGAATGAACCGACAGGAGGCGCCTGATGTATCATCGAGGCACATTCGAGGTAACGGTGGTGGAGAGTTTCGCGGCGGCTCATTTCCTGAAACACTATCACGGTAGGTGTGAGAATCTGCATGGACACAATTATCGGGTGAAGGTGAGCGTGCTGGGCGATGAATTGGATGAAGGCGGCATGCTTCTCGACTTCGGTATCCTGAAGACAGCGGTCCGCGAGATCATATCGGAGTTGGACCATTCTCTCATGAATGACCACGATTTTTTCAAAGAGGGAGATCCGAGCGCGGAACGTATCGCCTATTTCCTCTATCTCGAGCTCAGAGAAAAATTTCCCTCCCACCGATTCTCAAGGATCGAGGTTTCAGAGACCGAAAAGAACACGGCCGCCTTCATCCCGGAGGACCGGACCGGCAGGAGAGAAGACAAATAAAAACCCGCACGAACCATCAGGTCCTGCGGGTTGAAAAGAATTACGATAAACAGCTACGACAACGGCCGACGTCTCCGCCGGTTACTCGTTGTCTGTTCACTCGTTGTCATAGAGATACTTGAAGTACTCCATGTCGGTAGTCAGCGTTTTCTGGAACTTCGGCAGTATCTTGCGATACGATTCGATCGATCTCCAGAACTCGAAGAATTCGGGATCGGCCTCGTAGGCTTCCGCATAGATCCGGGCTGCCTGGGCGTCGCCATCACCCTTGATCTCCTCGGAGGTACGGTAGGCCTCGGAGGTGATCTTCCTGCGTTCATTGTCGAGTTTACCCAGCCACTCGGCTTTCTGGCCTGCACCGTACGACCGATACGCCTCGGCGATCTGATTCCTCTCCTTGATCATCCTGTTATAGACACTCTCGGTGAGATCGTCGGAGTAGCGTATCTGACGGACGACGATGTCGATCAGCTCGATTCCGTAATCAGGAGTGATAGCGGCCGCGCGTTGAAACATCTCATCGGAAAGTAAGACACGCCCTTTCGTGATGCCCTCGAATTGCACATCGGTAAAGGTGAGTTGCCCGAGGTCACTCTGCGCGTCGATGTCCTGTGGGCCTTGCGTGTTTTTCTCTCGTGCGATCGTATTGATGATATTCGTATTCCGAACCGCTTCTTTCAACGGATTATCGGCGATGATCGTACGGACGGAGGAATCGATCACCTCGTCGAGGCGGGCGTATCCCTGCTCGAGATGTGTGACCGATTCATAAAACAGGAGCGGATCGGTGACCTTCCACCGTGCCGTGGTATCTACCCAGATGAACTGATTCTCGGCCGTGGGGATTCGCTGCGCATCTCCATCCCAGGACAGAATCCTTTTGGGATACTTGACGACCGTATCGATGACGGGCATCTTGAATTTCAGTCCGGCGTCGCGTACCGAATTGACGACGGCGCCGAAGCGGGTGACAACGGCCTGCTGACCCTCTTCAATGATATAAAACGGGCCGAGTGCGAAGAAGATGATCGCCAAAATGACGATGATGACCAGTGTGGTGACAAGTTTTTTCATTGTACGCCTCCCGTGCCCTGAAGGGGCTTGAAAGGAATGAAGTTTTGGAGATTCTTGTCGATCAGATCGGTACCCTCCTCACCGGCGAAGATCTCCTCGATCATCTCGATGTACAGGCGTGTGGAGGTGACGTTTTTGCTATCCGAGTATTCGGATAGGACCGACGTAAAGCGGGCGACGTTACCCTCGGCCTCGTTGATGCGCTCGGTCCGGTAACCTTCGGCGACCTGAATCATCTGAGCCGCCTCTCCACGGGTCTTAGGAATTTCTCGGTTGTATGCTTCCTTGCCTTCATTAACGAGCCGTTCCATGTCCTGGATGGACTTGTTGACATCCTCGAACGCGTCCTGTACGGAGCCGACCGGAGGGACGATATTTCTCAGTTTTACGGTGGTGACGTTGATGCCCAAGCCGTAACTTTTCAGTATTGTATTAATATGTTCCTGAGCCTTTAGTTCGATATTCGAGCGCTCCGATCCGATGACGTCGAGGATGGTCCGGTCACCCACTAATCGCGATACTACCGATTGTGAGATGTCTCGGATGGTCTTCTCTCTGTTTTCTACGTTGAAGAGCCAGGCACGAGGATCGACGATACGGTACTGAATGATCCACTCCACGTCGATGATATTCAGATCACCGGTCAGCATGATCGATTCTTCCGGGAAATCACCTCTGGAATAGACGGTGTTTACTCCCGCTCTCTCGGTCCTGAATCCGAACGACATGTTCTGGACGACCTGCGTGGGAACATTGTAGTTTTTTTCTATGCCGGGGAGCTTGAAGTTAAGCCCCGGTCCGGCAATTCTGGTAAACCTACCCAGAAAAAGTACGACACCCTGTTCGGTCTGGTCGACGACGAAAAAGCTCGACATTATCGTCGCGATGATTGCGATGACGATCACCGCAAGGACGACGACGCGAGGTTTGATGCTCATCGACCCTCCCGGCGTTACATTTCGTTCCGCCATATTTCCTCCTTAGTTCTATGATGCGACTGCACTATAGTCTATGCTGTGGCTACACCACAGTCTAAGGGTACTCTCGACCGGTCTCGAAGTCAAGGTGAAAACGAAGTCCTGGAACTTTACGTTGACCTTCGCCGACGAAACGGGATACTATCGGTGCTACCATGACCATGACTATGAAAATGAATATGAAGAGACGATTAATCACATCCGCGTTACCGTATGTCAACAATATTCCTCACCTCGGAAACCTGATACAGGTGCTCTCGGCAGACGTGTTTGCCAGGTTTTGCAGGCTGCGAGGGTATGAGACGCTCTATATCTGCGGAACCGACGAATACGGCACCGCTACCGAGACCCGGGCACTCGAAGAGGGTATCACGCCGAAGGAACTATGCGACAAGTTCTACGCGATCCATTCGGAGATCTACGAGTGGTTTAACATCTCCTTCGACAGGTTCGGCCGGACATCGACTCGGAAACAGACGGAGATCACGCAGCATCTGTTCCTGACACTCGATGCGGCGGGATACATCAACGAGCAGACTATCGATCAGCTCTATTGCGATTCCTGTTCACGGTTCCTGGCGGACCGATATATTCGTGGCACCTGCCCGCATTGCGGTTACACGGAGGCGCGTGGCGACCAGTGCGAAGACTGCGGAAAGCTGCTCGATCCTACCGAGCTGAAAGAATCGAGATGCGGCGTATGCGGTAAGGAACCGCAGCTTCGCCGCACCGACCATCTGTACATCGATCTTCCTCGGATCCTGCCCAAGCTCGAAGAGTGGCTGTCCGAGGCATCCGAGCGAGGGTTTTGGGCGAGGAATGCGGTGCAGATGACCAAGTCCTGGATCCGTGACGGCCTGCGTGAGCGGTGTATCACCCGTGACTTGAAGTGGGGTATTCCGGTCCCCAAAGACGGATACAGAGACAAGGTCTTCTACGTATGGTTCGATGCGCCTATCGGCTATATTTCGATCACGGCGAATCACACCGATGAGTGGGAATCCTGGTGGCGGAATCCCGCGCACGTCGAGTTGTTTCAGTTTATCGGCAAAGACAATATCCCCTTTCACACGGTCATCTTCCCGAGTACGCTGATCGGTTCCGGTGAAGAGTGGACCTTGCTGCATCATATGTCCTCTACCGAATACCTGAACTACGAGAGCGGGAAATTCTCCAAGAGCAAAGGGATCGGAGTCTTCGGGACCGATGCACGCGAAACGGGTATCCCGGTCGATGTGTGGCGATTCTACATCTTCTATAATCGGCCGGAAAAATCGGACGCACTCTTCACGTGGAGCGACTTTCAGGAGAAGGTAAACGGTGAACTGATCGGTAACCTCGCTAACTTCGTGAATCGGACACTCTCCTTTCTCACGCGTTTCTACGGAGGAAAATTGCCGAAACCGACAGGTTCTCACAACGGTACGTTCCGCAATTCGGTTGACGAAATGGTGTCCAGAGTCTCCGAACACCTCGAACGTGCCGAGTTGCGGGACGCCTTCAGAGTGATCTTTTCTCTTTCGAGTCTTGGAAATAAGGTCTTTCAAGACGGCGAACCATGGCGCACGGTCAAAGAGGACCCCGAGCAGGCTGGGGCGTTACTATACGATCTCACGATTCTGGTACGCCACCTCGGCATCATGATACGCCCGTATCTGCCCGATACCTCGGGCAGGATCATGGCAATGCTGGGCTCCGGAGAGGGTATGTGGACGGAACTGAAAACATGGACGGCGGAATTCTCTGTTTCCGATGTGGAGATTCTCTTTTCCAAACTCGAAGATGACCGGATTACCGAACTTCGCGAGAAATTTTCCGGAAGCCAGGCGGAACGAGAGAGCGTGGTTCCTACCTCAATACCGGAGAAGATCTTCAGTGAGAAGGTAGAACTCTGCGTTGCGCGGATCGTCGAAGTTGCACGACACCCGAATGCCGACAAGCTCTACATAGAACGGGTTTCGTTGGGTGATGAGGAACGACAGATCGTCTCCGGATTGGTTCCCTATTATTCAGAAGCCGATTTGACCGGCCGGAATATCATTCTCGTGAAGAATCTGAAGCCCGCGAGACTTCGGGGCGAAGAGAGCCGGGGAATGCTCCTCGCCGCTACCGACAATTCGAATGATTCGAATGAAGAGGAGCAGTTGGAGGTGATCTTTCTGGACGATGCTCGGCCGGGGGATCTCATCTCAGTGAGCGAATACGAAGACCTGAAACCGGAAAGTCCCTCGGAAATTTCCATCGATGAGTTCTTTGAGGTGCCGATCAAGGTCAGGAACAAGACGTTGTTCGTCGGGAATAGACCGCTCGTATGCTCGGGTAGGAAGGTCATGGTAAATCGAGTCATCGAGGGTGAAGTAGGATAGGTGGTTGCGAGGTTGGACAGATACGTCGAACCCGTCTCGGTAGCCGAAATTCAAGGTGATGAGACGCTCCTTCAATCCGGATTCTGGGGCGTTTTCAAGAGTCGGTTCGGCTGGCGGCCGTATGGGTTCAAGGTAAACGGAATCCCGCTTCTCGTATTGGTGAAACCCGTCGGTGGTGTGGCTATGGCGTATATACCCCACGGGCCGCACCATCCCATGGAGCCTGAGTTTCTGGCCCGGCTTGCGGCTCAACTGACGGAGCACATACAGGAACCGTGCGTCTTCCTCCGCTTCGACCTCCCTTGGGATGTATCGGAAACCGTGACATCAGCCAAGAGTAAGCTTCGGAAGGCCCCGGTAGACGTACAGCCGGCGGATACCGTGGTCCTCGATCTCCGAATAGGAGAGGAGGAGTTACTTGCATCCATGAAGAGTAAGACACGTTACAACATTCGGCTGGCCGACAGAAAGGGTGTGTCCGTATACTCGGGCAGAGTCGATGCGGCTCCGGGCCGAGACGACCTTTCCGAATGGTACGAGTTGCATCGAGAGACCGCGGTACGTGATCGGATAGTCGTCCATTCGGAGGAGTACTACCGCAGCCTCTTCACCCTTTCTTGGGAGTATGAGGGGAGTGCTCCTGAAATAACGCTCCTACTGGCCTCTCACGAGGACGAGGTTCTATGTGGAATGATCCTCGTGATATTCGGGAAACAGGCACTCTACCTCGCCGGAGCCTCATCATCGAAACATAGAAATCTCATGGCGACATATGCACTCCAGTGGGAGGCGATACGGAAGGCACTCGGTTCGGGCTGTACCCGGTACGACCTATTCGGGATCCCTCCTGACGATGATCCCGATCATCCGATGCACGGACTCTATCGATTCAAGACCGGCTTCGGGGGCACAATACTCCACCGGGCGGGATGTTGGGATTATCCGGTAATGGCAATTCCCTATCTAGGCGTCCGTCTGGCGGAGATGAGCAGGTCGTACTATTTTAAACGAATCCGAAAGCGGTAGGGAACCGATTCGTTCGAATGAAAGATTGCGAAATCGATCATCCTCCGACACCCTTCCCAAGCAGCATACACGGAACATTCGGATAAAGAAAGGCCGCCGTGGACCGAAGGATCAACGGCGGCTCGTGGTGTAGAGATCAATATCGCTATTCTGAAGCCGAGGTACCGGCGGAAGCGGTGGTACCCAACACCGATTCGGCTTCGTTGAGAACCGTATCGACCTCATCGATATAGATGCCGAGGACTTCGATCTGGTTCTTCGACTTCTCGATAGAGGCCGTCAGCATGTTTATCTCGTCTTTGTTGCGCTGTATCTTCGATGTATTGACGGAGACAGTCTTTGAATTTTTCTCAATGGTTTTTTCGGCGTCTTCGATGGCCTTCGTCAATTCGCGTTTCTTGGAATCGAGGTCGGCCTTGAGGGTCTTGTTGCGGCTGATCGTCTCTTTCGCCCGATCTTTCGTCGCCGCGTCGACGATGGTCGAGTAGATGGTTGCGAGTTCGGAGCTCTTCTTTCTCACCTTGTCGAGGATGAAATCGAGTTCGTTCACTGCTTTTTGCCACGACTCGATATCGGTCTGAAGGCTCTCGTTCTCCGACGTCATCTCTTGGATCTCTTGGGACATCTCCTCATTTTCCGCCTGCAGCTCTTCGATATCCGCTTGGGCTTTCTCTACGTCTACGTACGGAATGTTGGCCGCACTCACCATGGCCGCGGATACAATAAGCAGACAGACGAATACACCGGTTCTCTTGATCATGGTATTCTCTCCTTCCGTATTTTGGGGTTCGCTTTTCAACTGAAGTATAGTGGACAAAATCCGAAAGTCAACTAAACGCTAAATGGTGGATATTTATAGATTTGTGAAGATCTTTAAAAAGCATTATTTCGGATGATTCTGTTATGGGGTAAAAATCGTAGTTCGGCAGATGGCGGCCGGATGCGGTGCTCGGTACACATGCCGAATTTTCATCGAGCTGATGACTTTCTTCCTTCCGAAAGGGCATGCACGAGGGCCGTAAAGCGGTTTCCACGGTCGAATTCGTTCAGAAACATCTCGAAGGACGCGCAACCGGGAGAGAGGAGTATGATATCGCCGGATTCTGAATCCGAGAATGCCTGTTCAACCGCTTTCGGCAGAGAATCGAATGGTCCCTGATAGGAGACGCCGCTTCTCGCGAGTACCGGTTCAATCTTCACCGTCGCGCTTCCGGCCAGCAGATAGATCCCTCGGGTAGCCGGGAGTCTGCGGCCGAACTCCTCGAAGTCCAGGGCCTTGTCGGTTCCACCGGCGATGAGCCGGACGGGTCTCGAGAAACTATCGACTGCGGCGACCACCGCGTCCGGAATGGTAGCCGTGCTGTCGTTGTAGAAGAAGCGACCGTCTATCTCCCCGACAAACTCGAGTCGATGCGCTACTCCCGGAAATGTTCCCAGCGTACGCATGATCTCCTTCGGCGATATTCCGAATGCGGAAAGGCCGCAAGCCGCGAAAAGAAGATTCTTGCGGGTGTGAACTCCGGGTAATTCAGGTCCGTCCGGTAATATCTCAATCGGCAGGGCGGGTGCTGCAGTACCATCGTGCGTAGCACTCTTTACCGCGGTTTTGTGTAGCCGAAGAAACCCTCTCCGTCCCTCGAGCCATCCTCCTTCAATGCCGTTCGGGAGTGTCTTCGAAGAGATGAATCCGATTCTTGCGTCGGCATGTTCGGCGAATTTTGATCCGAAAGGATCGTCGTAATTGAGGAAAAGAATATGCTCCGGAGTCTGATTTTCGAAAATGACGGCCTTGTCGGCGGCGTATTCTTCGAGCCCGGAGTATCTGTTCTGATGGTCATGGAGGATATTCGAAATGATCGCAACTTCTGGGCACAAGACGCCGGAATTATGCAAATCCGCGAGTTGCCATGAAGAGAGTTCCATCACCACCGGTGTGTCGGCAGGGATCACATCATGTGGCGAGTGGATCGTTCCGGTATCCGGGTCCGTGAAGAACGAGAGGGGTGAGACCGTGATGTTTCCGCAGAGTCGAGATCTCCCGTCGATCTGATGCAGCACGTGATAGACGGCAGAACTGATCGTAGATTTGCCTTTGCTTCCGGTGACGGCGATGATTCTCGGGTTCGTTATTTTGAGAAAGATCGAGATATCGGTTTCGATGTGCTTTGCGTGATCGAGGAAGGGAGAACTCCTCGGTACACCCGGATTCTTGACGAGTATATCGGCATCTTTGAAATCTCGATCTTCGTGTCGGCCGAGGACGAATCGAATCGGATATCGTTCCAATGCTTTGAGTGAAGGGCGGAGCACCTGTTCGTCACGCAGATCGGTCACGACGACGTTCGCACCTCTTGCCGCGAAGTACACAGCCGACGCGAGCCCTCCTCCGTGAAGACCAAGCCCCATGATTGTGACATTCAGGGAACCGGGATCATTGAGATCAAAATTCAACAATGAACTCCCGCATGTCCTGAGAATTCAGATAGGGTCGTATGGTCAAGTCCATCCAAAATTTTCTATATGCTTCCGGTAGTTCGGCATAGAGTTCGGAAAAGACCGGGATTTTTTCCGAAAACTCTTCGGCTCGCAGCGCATCTTCGATGCGGCGTAAGCCCGGAATCAAGAAGTCCATGGCTTTCTTAAGAATTGGAAGCGACTCTCTTCGGCCTTGCAGCGAAATGTCGAGGAGATTCATGCACACCGTACGAAATTTACAGGCAAGCGGGTAGTACGGGTACAGCCGCTTACCTTTCGGTAAAAAAAGTTTCGTAAAGAACTTGGTGAGATCCTGGTCCATCCAGATACCCTGAAGGAAATAGCCGCGGCCGGTTTCACCTATCCATGTTTCCGAGATGGTTTGCCAAATCTCGAATGACGAAATCTTACCGTCGACGATCTCGACTCCGTCGAGTGGTATGAACGACGATTCCGCATAGAGCCGTTCAGTCTGAAATTCGGGAGTCACGTCGTTGGTTCCGTTGTCGACGACAGTGTCGATAAGGGTGCGAAACATCAGATCGAGACGAAGGAGATACAGGAAATGCCGGTCCTGCAGTTTATAGAGCTGGAAGAAACACGGACGCAGGATCTCGCTTGGGTCGAAGAAATAGATCAGGTCTTCGAATACCCACGGAACCGATTGAACGAGTTGGGACATGAGGAGCCTCAGCGCTTGGATGTATTCTTTCTTAGGCGCCGTCTTGTGAATATCGTGATGAATCGGAAAGTGTGGTACGGTAAAAGGAGTCGAGAGTTTCAGGAAGAAGTCTTCATTCTGACTGAAGTAGGCCGTGTGGGTACAATTGCCGGTATGGTTCTCTTTGAGTATCGTGTTGATTTCCGAATCGGAATAGGAGATTTTCACTTTACCACTAATCGATTCCATTCACTGTACTATACCCATAAACACTCTTGGTATCAATCGCCGAATTGCTGATACTTGACTCGAGGGGGGAATTATTAGCATACTACCCGCTCTAATCACGAATTGCATCCTATATGTGATCGACCTCGTGATCCGGCCGAAAGTGTGATAGTATAGGTTGTATGTGAAATAACACTGTGTTCTTGACGTCCGAATGACGCGGTCTGCGAGAACATGAAAGGAGAAGCCGATGCCATGTGGAAAGAAAAAGAAGCGGCATAAGATCGCTACCCACAAACGCAAGAAGAAACTGCGGAAGAATCGACATAAGAAAAAATAATACTGTATGGAAGAGACCGGCATCTCGTGTGCCGGATATTCCGGCAGAGCAACGGAATAGGGGATAGCCATGCAAACGGCGATATCTCCGTTCATACCGACTGGAGTCGAATCCTAATGAGACTGTTCGCTCTCATGCTACTGATTCTCACCTCATCTGTATCGATGGCGGAGAGTCTGTGGGATTCAGACTCCGGCGGATATATCACCGCCGGCAGAACGATACAGATCGGCCAATTCATTCTCGTCACGATCGACTACAAATCGGGTATCAAGCTCTCTTCGGTGTGGACCGATTCAGGAACCGCTACCATCGAGTTTACCGGCGGAGAGACACAGGGGTTGTTCGACTTCTTGCCGACCGGTTCGGCACAAACTTCACGAAGTCTGAAGGGTGAAACCGAAGCCGTACTCGACGCCGAGATCGCAGCCCGGGTAAGATCCCTTGACGACACGGGGGCGGCCTTTGTCCGGGGAGAGAAGAGCCGGGTCGTCGGAGGGAATACCGAACGAATAACGGTCTCGGGATGGGTATCTCCATCCGATATCGACGATACGGGTAGAGTCGCCTTCGACTCGCTGGCCGATTCGATAGTGGAATATCGCACATTCAACGAAACCGGTGCTCCCGTCATTTCGCAGGAGGATTTCGCCTCCCTCTTGGAGGAGGTCGCGGAATATGAGGGTTTCGTCGACGAGAATGTTCCCCAAGCGGCAGGTCTCGGGGCTACCGCAGACCAACCTGCGCTTGACGCCGTCGCGTCGACACAGCCTGAAGAGGGTACGGCAACGACTCGACCGACCACGAGGCTGAATACGGAAGCGAAACGCCGACTGCTACTCGCGTATCTTAATCGGTTCCTGTCGTTGCTATTCGAATCCACCGTGGATCAGTCGGCTCCGGCGGATCCGGGTTCATCATGATTTTGGCCGTGTAATGAATACGAGTATGGAGAAATATCCGATCCTTTCACGAATAGAAAACCCGCAGGATGTGAAGGATGTTGACGCCGCCAGTCTTCCGGATCTTGCGGCGGAGATACGGGACTATATCATCGAGGTTGTGAGTACGAACGGCGGACACCTTGCCTCAAACCTCGGCGCGGTAGAATTGACCATCGCGCTGCATCGTGTCTTCGAGTCCCCCGCCGACAAGATCATCTGGGACGTCGGACACCAGTGTTATACGCACAAGATCCTTACCGGCAGAAGAGATGCCTTTCCCACTATTCGAATGAAAAGCGGGCTGAGTGGATTTCCGAAATGTTCCGAAAGTGAGCACGATTTCATAGAGACGGGGCATGCCTCGACGTCGATTTCCGCCGGATTGGGATTATTGGTGGGGCAGCGGCTTCGAGGCGAGTCCGGGAAGGTAATCGCCGTCATCGGCGACGGATCACTCACCGGAGGGATGTGTTTCGAAGCCCTTAATCATGCCGGACACATCGGAAAAGACATCATAATCGTCCTTAATGACAACAACATGTCCATAAGCCCAAATGTCGGGGCCCTCTCGTCCATTTCGATACAGAGTGCACTTTCCATGTATCTCAGTCGGATGACTGCGACAAAATTCTACCAGGATCTGCGGGAGCGGATCGATCGAGGAATCAGACGGCTTCCGCTATTCGGTCTTGCCCTCTTCGATCTCGTTGTCAGGCTGAAAAAGGGAATAAAGGCGGTATCCTTCAAGGAGAATGTGTTTTCAGATTTAGGATTCGAATACGTTGGTCCCATCGACGGTCACTGTATTTCCCACCTTACCCATGTTTTCGAGAATGTGCGAAAGCTAGACAAACCGGTGGTCGTCCACGTCGTCACGACGAAGGGCCGAGGATATGCCCACGCCGAGGGAGATCCGACACTCTACCATGGTGTTTCCCCATTCTCTATCATAGACGGAAAACTCGAGCGGAAGGAGGATCTTACCTTCACCGAGTCATTTTCAGAGAACCTCGTCGAAAAGGCCGAATCTGATCCTGGGGTGGTGGCCATCACCGCAGCCATGGCGGACGGAACGGGACTCGTTCGGTTCCGGCGCAGATTCCCCGAACGGTTCTTCGATGTGGGGATCGCGGAACAGCACGCGCTGACATTTGCCTCGGGTCTGGCCAAGTCGGGCTTGAAGCCGGTTGTCGCAGTCTACTCTACGTTCATGCAACGAGCGGTCGATCAGGTTGTGCACGATATCGCCTTGCCGAGACTTCCGGTTCTGATGGCGATTGACAGATCGGGGGTCGTCGGGAACGACGGAGAGACCCACCAGGGGGTTTTCGATATCGCCCTGTTCAAATCGGTGCCCCATTTAACGATCCTCGCCCCGGGTTCGACCGTTGAGATGGGCTTGATGCTCGATTTCGGATTGTCTCTCGGTACCCCGGTGCTCTTGCGCTATCCCAAAGCCGGATGCCTCGGGCGAGCCGGTTCCGGGATCGAACCGTTACAACCGGGGAGAGGGGTGTTCGTACGCAGGACCGGAGGCACGGTCCTGATCCTGTCCACCGGTGGTCTTCTCAAGGAAACACTCGAGGCAGCGGCTCTTCTCCTGGAGTCCGGCATTGAAGCCGATGTATACAATCTACGCTTCATCAAACCGTTGGACCGGCGGTACCTGATCGAGGTCATGTCGGAATACGAGGCGGTCTATACGGTAGAGGATGGGGTGATATCAGGCGGAGTAGGGGAGTCGATTCGGGCTTTCGCAACCGAAACCGGTCTCGGTACTCGGGTGCGTACACTCGGAGTACCCGATGATTTTCTGTCGCATGCGCCCCGGGGCGAATTACTGCATGATCTCGGACTCGATGCCGACGGTCTTGCCGATCGCATACGTTCGGATCTGTCCGGAACGTTACACCTCTACACGCCGGGCACGGCAGAGTCGAGCCGGAGCATGCCGCGGAGGGCTTCGGAATCGTAACGTGGTATGTACGCAGAAATGAATCATGCTCTCCGAGGGTCTCGGCACCTTCGAACGTCGAAGGTGCCGCATCTGTTCACACCGTTCGGCTCACAATTGGGAGTAGTGGGACTATCGGGACTAAAAGAGGCCGTCTATTCGGAGCACACCGTCCACTCTCACACGGTATAGGTGCCCGCCGATACGTTGTCCATCCCCTTTCCGGTCCAATTGGTATGGAAAAACTCGCCGCGTGGTTTATCGAGGCGCTCATATGTATGGGCACCGAAATAGTCCCGCTGAGCCTGCAGCAAGTTGGCCGGTAACCGTTCGGAACGATACCCGTCGTAGAAGGCGAGTGCGGTCGAGAAAGCCGGTGCGGGAATCCCGAGTTCAACCGCCTTCGAGACAACACGACGCCATGCCGGCTGACAATCATCGATCAGCTTCTTGAAGTATGCATCCAGAAGGAGATTGTGTAGGTCGGCATTCTTGTCGAATGCCTCCTTGATCCTGCCGAGAAACACGCTCCGGATGATGCAGCCGCCGCGCCACATCAAGGCGATGCCGCCGTAATTCAGGTTCCAACCGTACTCATTCGCAGCCTCGCGCATGAGCATGTATCCTTGTGCGTAGGAGATGATTTTGGAGGCCAGGAGTGCGCGACGAATATCTTCGATAAATGCACTCCTGTCACCGGAGAAGGTCGTATCCGGGCCCTGCAGTACCTTGGCTGCCGCAACCCGTTCATCCTTGAGTGCCGAGAGGCATCGGGCGAATACCGCTTCTCCGATGAGTGTCACAGGCATGCCCAGCTCGAGGGCGCTGATCCCGGTCCATTTACCCGTACCCTTCTGTCCGGCGGTGTCGAGGATCTTCTCTACCAACGGTGAACCGTCCTCGTCTTCGAACGCCAGGATGTCTCTGGTGATCTGGATGAGGTAGGAGTCCAGGTCTCCGGAATTCCATTCGTCGAACGCCTGGTGCATCTCCGCATGATTCATCCCGAGGACATTCTTCATGAGCTGGTATGCCTCGCAAATAAGCTGCATGTCGCCGTATTCGATGCCGTTGTGAACCATCTTCACATAGTGTCCGGCTCCGCCTTCGCCGACCCAGTCACAGCACGGCTCGGAACCTACGTGTGCGCTAATCGACTGGAAGATCTCTTTGACCAGGGACCACGCCTTGGGATTCCCGCCGGGCATGATGGATGGCCCCACACGGGCGCCCTCCTCGCCGCCGGAAACACCGGTTCCGATATACAGAATCCCTTTCTCTGCGAGTGTGTCGCACCTTCGGATCGTGTCGGGAAAGTGTGAGTTCCCGCCGTCGATGATACAGTCTCCCTCGTCCAAATGCGGGACCACCATCTCGATGAACTTGTCGACAACCTCTCCGGCCTTCACCATCAGCATGATCTTTCTCGGTTTTGAAAGGAGCCCGATAAACTCCTCCATGCTGTGAGCCCCGTAGATCGTGTCGCGACCGGCGGCGGCATCGTTCAGGAAGTCGTCTACCTTCGAGACCGTCCGGTTGAATACTGCTACGGAAAATCCCTTGTCGTTCATGTTCAGTACGAGATTCTGGCCCATTACCGCTAATCCGATTAGGCCGATATCAGCCTTTTCACTCATCTCTATCCTCCTGTCGATTCGATAAAAGCTATCTTCCTTCAATTCCTCATGTGCCACGATGTGTTACACGAACCTGCTCTCGTGGGCCCAGAGTCCGATTGCCGGATTCGAGATGAAGAAGATCTTCTCACCATTTACCGAGTTGAATCCGTCATTCAGAGTCGCCACGTCGTATTTCCCCGATACGGTTTCGAGATCTTCATACAGGAAGCCGACTCCCTCGATCTCGTCACGGGAGAGGTGACCCGGACAATAGGTGATCGAGAAGCGTCCCTCCGACGATCCGTGGATCAGGTGTGCGGCCGCACCCAGGTTGTCTCTGAGGTCCTGGCTCTGCTCCACGGCCCGGAGTACCTTCTCGGTGCCGGTGTACCCGTATTTCCGTATCATCGCATCGATTTCCGGATCCTCGCCGAACTCCTTGACTCCGGGAGCGATCACGATGAGTTCTCCACCGTCGGCGATGGCCATCCTGGTCCGGTAGATGCTCTTGTTGCCGAGCCAGGTACTCTTGAACTCCGCCGGATCGAGATAGACGACTACTTTCGTCAACGGTTCCTCCACCATGGTGAAATTCACCTGGAGAGACAACTCCGCCGCAGCCCTGAAGCATTCCACGTCGTCTCCGATGAAGAGTCCCTTGATGGCCAGAGAGCCGTCATCCTCGCGCGCGATTACGGTCTGTACATAGACGATCGGCAGATCTCCGGCGAAATGCTCCGATGCATAGTTGAGCACCTCCCGTACCGGATTGTCCGCCCGGCCCATGATTCGTTCCATTCCGTAAACCGCACCGATGAAGTGGCTCTTGTTGATGCCGTCACGGCCGCCGGTTCCTACGAAGATGTTCTTGTTGTAGTTGGCCATTCCGATCACCTCGTGGGGTACCACCTGGCCGATAGAGAGGATCAGATCGTATCCTCCCTCGGTGAGAAGTGTATCGACCTGAGCCGGCCAATCGTAGTCGAGTTTGCCCTCCGTGATCTTCTTGATGAAGCTGCCGGGTACCGTACCGAGCGTCGAGAGCCCGGTGCGCCACCTGTGGACGCGGAAGAGATCGGGCGGAACCCTGCCGAACATGGTGGTGATCTCCTCTGCGGTCATAGGAGTATGGGTGCCGAGGGCGGGAAGAACGTCGGTCATGGTGTCACCGTAGTACTCCCACGCCAACTCGGTGAGGAGTCCGGACTGTGAGTGAAACCTCGTGAAATCGGGAGGTACGGCGAGAACCTTGCGTTTCTTCCCCAGGGCATCCAACGCGGAGTACAACCCCGCACGCACATCATCGACGGTAAGTACCGCGTCAGGCGATCCGGTCTTGTAAAACATCATGCCTCAAACCTCCTTCCATGGCGGGTGCTCCGGCAGGTAGGTGTCGAACTTCTTGATAAGTTGTTCCTCATACGCACCGGCGTAGGTCCCGGCGAAGAATCTGTCGAGTGCTTCCTCGAAGAACAGTTCCCATGAGGCTTCTTCGTGTCCCGGGTTCACGGGGAAGAAGAGTGCGTCATTGGCCTTGGCTGCCTTGAAGTCACCGGGGGCGTCGCCGATCATGAGGATCTTTTCGCGATCATACTTGGTGTTGGCCGCGAATTCGATGTGTTGTGCCTTCGTTCCCATCTCCTGCCCGGCGATGATCGACACGAGACCGTCGATCTTGTTCTCTTCCCATTCCCGTTCGAGCGCCTCCAGGGGGGTCTGTGATACGACGACCGTATCGGCCCGGGTATTCATCTTCTCGAGACATTCTCGTACCAATGGAAAGGGCGGAATGTCATGGACGATCTTCGAGATTGCTTCATTCGCTTCGATTGACCACTTGTATGCAAGTTTCAGATCGGGATCGGGGTTCCGTTCCAGTTCGGCCTCCAACGCCGGGTTTCCGAGCTTCGATTCCCTATCGACCCAATCTTTGAGCCCCTGCATCGGAGGAATCGAAACGTTCCGCGCCTTGACCTCCGGACGCTTGTTTAGGAGTTCGAGTACTCGCAGCACGGCGATGAACCTGTTTACACCGCGAGTCTTGGAGTAGAGATTCACAAATTCCAGGGTCTCCCGTGCATATTTGGATACAGGTTGCATGCCGAAGACATTCACGAACGCCGGGCAGAAGCACTCCTTCTGCTTGATCTCCATCGAATCGAATACACAGCCGTCCGAATCGATCCCGATAAAAAACTCTCTGTTCGGTGTAAACTCTTTCAGTTCTCTTGCCGGGTCACTCATTTCCCTATTCCCTCATTAATTCAGCATTGAATTTTGGTACGCGATTCTCATCGAATCTTTCTGTTTCTTTCGAAATACGCACTCGTTCGTAAATTCATATCACAGATTCTCGGGACCGGTCAAGTTGTTCCATCTGAAATAGAAGGAACGGACGGATTGACAGCATCTTTCTTTCGTTATACTCTGAATAACGAAAGAAAGTGAAATTACGGCACACAGTACGGTACGAGTGAATACAACCAACGGGAAGAAACACGTAGTCTTGGAAAACATCCCTCGACACACTGAAATTCTATCCATTCTCTCATCACTCAGGCGAGTCACGGTGGGCGAACTCACCGACAGGCTCGGTGTCTCCGAGGTGACCATTCGTAAAGACCTCACGATTCTTGAGGAGATGGGATACCTTGTCCGCACCAGGGGCGGGGCCAGACTTGCCGAAGACAGCCGGTTGCTCAGGAATCTGGATTCACGGCGACTCGACCATGTAGCGGCCAAGAGGGATATCGCGGGAAAGGCCAGGGAGTTCATCCGTGAGGGCGATACGATATTTATCGATTCCGGCAGCACCTGTCTTCAGCTGGCGGGAATGATCAGGGGATGGAACCTGAGGGTCCTGACGAATTCCCTAGACGTCATGGTCGAACTGTCGTCGGCGGCAGGAATATCGCTTTTCTCTCTCGGCGGTAGTTATCGCAGAGAGGCCGGTTCCTTCCTCGGTCCCATCGCACTCGACACTCTCAAGAATTTCAATGTCGAGACGTGCTTCCTCGGGGCCACTGGCTTTACCGACCGAGGTGTTTTCACCGCTCAGAATGTGATAGAGTCGCAGTTGAAGCGTCGGGTTCTCGATGTGACCGGACGACGCATTATACTTGCGGATTCGAGCAAATTCGGCGTAACCGCCTTCTCGGTGTTTGCGAACGCGGAGGATGTGGACGTTCTCATCACCGATGATGCCTTCACCGAGGATCAGGCGTTGAAGAAGCATGGCATCGAGGTTCTCGGTGCCCAATCGATATGACATACAATGACGACGGAGGAATCATGAGGGGAAATTGCATCGTAGCCCAGAGTGGCGGACCCACCGCGGTCATCAATGCAAGTGCCTGCGGTATCATCCAGACGGCTCTTCAGGAAGAATCGATCCCGAAAGTGTATGCCGCACATAACGGCATCCTGGGAGTTCTGCAGGAGAACATCTTCGACATGGGAGATGAGGCTGCCGAGGCGATCGAGGGACTCCGCACGTCTCCGGCCGCGGCACTCGGTTCGTGTCGATACAAGGTCCGTTCCAGAGAGGATTTCGAGAAGATCCTCGGGGTGTTCAAGAAGTACGGAATTCGGTACTTCTTCTACATCGGCGGCAACGATTCGATGGACACTGCCGATCAGGTCAACAAGCTTGCCGCCGAGACTGATTACGAGTTTCGAGCTGTCGGCGTGCCGAAGACCATCGACAACGACCTGGCCTGCGTGGACCACTGCCCCGGGTACGGTAGTGTCATCAAATACCTCGCAACCATGGTGATGGAGGCGGGACGTGATACCGAGGCCCTCTACACAACCGACACGGTGAATGTAATCGAGGCCATGGGACGGAATGCAGGATGGATCGCCGCCGGCACGACCCTGGCAAAGCGCTGCGAAGAGGATGCCCCCCATCTCATCCTCATGCCGGAAGTTCCCTTCGACAAGGACAAGTTCATCGCCAGGGTCAACCATTACCTCGACACCATCAAACGCTGCGTGATCGTAGTCTCCGAGGGAACCAAATGGCCCGACGGTACCTACATCGCCGAACAACGGGGAGAGTTCGCCAAGGATTCCTTCGGTCATACACAACTCGGCGGTGCGGCCAACTTCGTCAAGAACCTGGTGGAGTCAGAGGTGCAGGTGAAGGCTCGATTCGCGATGCCCTCCACGATACAGCGTACCGGCATCCATTTCGCTTCGAAGACCGATGCGGACGAGGCGTATATGGTCGGTCGTGAGGCGGTTCGACAGGCGGTCGCCGGTGTCGGCGGCAAGATGATAACGCTTGAACGAGTCTCCGAAGACCCGTATACGTGCGAGACCGGCTTGGCAACCCTCTCGGACGTAGCGAACGGTGAGAAGATGTTCCCCAAGGAGTGGATCAACGCCGACGGTTTTTCGATCGCCGACGATTTCGTTCGCTACGCTCGTCCCCTCATCCAGGGCGAAGTAGCGCCGGTAATCGAGGACGGATTGCCGAAGTTCGTCCGGTTCAAGAAACGCTATGTAACACCGTGATACACGGAATATCGCGTACTACACTCCCAATCGGGGGGTAGGCTGTGAAAATTGAAGGAGAAGAGTATGGATTTTTTGAATGAGATGTTCAGTCTGAAGGGTAAGACCGTTGCCATAACCGGCGGCGGCGGCGCAATCGCCGGGGCCATGTCGGAGGCCCTCCTGAGCGCGGGGGCCAATCTGTCGCTCTGGGACATCAAGCTCGAGTTCGCACAGGCCGCCGTAGAGCGCTTGACCGAGAACGGTCACCGGGCGGAGACGATGCAGGCCATCGAGATGGATGCGATGAAGGAAGACTCCGTCAGGAATGGAATCGAAGCAGTCGTAGAAAAGTTTGGATCTCTCGACGTCCTCATCAACGCCGCGGGTGGCAATCGCGGTAAGTCCGCTTTTGTCGAAACCGACATGGACCAGTTCGAATTCGTGCTCAAGCTGAACCTTATTGCAGGCCTCATGGTGCCTACAAAAGAGGTGGCCGCGTACTGGATCGAGAAGAAGCAGAAGGGAAACATCGTGAATTTGGCGTCGATGAGCTCGTATATTCCACTCTCAGGTGTTTGGGCCTACGACGCGGCAAAGGCCGGAGTGATGAATCTAACGATGGGTGCAGCCAAGGAGTTCGCTCCTCACGGCATCAGGGTAAACGCCCTTGCTCCCGGTTTCTTCATCGGTAAGCAAAACAAGGCGCTCCTGATCGACGAGAAAACCGGCGATCTCACCCCGCGCGGGCAGGACGTGATCGACCACACTCCCTTCGAAAGGTTCGGAGACGTCAAGGAACTCAGCGGAGCACTTCTGTTTCTCGTCAGCGACAACGCCGCCGGGTTCGTCACCGGCGTGACGCTGCCGGTAGACGGGGGGTACCTGGTGCACAACATCTGACCTCTTCGGGGAATCTTCGGTACGCGCAAGCCGCGTCTTGTCGGTATTCCGAGAGGTCCGGCGATGGTATGGCCGAGAGATGTAATCGTGAGTGAAATGCTCGAGACCTACTACCAAGGGGAACTACCGGGAGGAGGAATAGCGTGAAGGAGTTCTTGGGAGAAGAGTTTCTATTGAATTCGCAAACCGCACGGCGGCTCTATACCGAGTATGCGGAGAAGCTGCCGATAATCGATTACCACTGTCATCTTCCTCCGGCGGAGATTGCGGAGGACCTGCGGTTCGAGAACCTGTCGCAGATATGGCTGAAGGGTGATCATTATAAATGGAGGGCCATGCGCGCCAACGGCGAGCAGGAACGGTTCTGTACCGGAGATGCCGATGATTACGACAAGTTTTTGGCATGGGCCAGGACGGTTCCGTACACCATCGGGAATCCGCTCTATCACTGGACTCACATGGAGTTGAAACGCCCCTTCGGTATCACCGGAAAGGTATTGAATACGGATACGGCGAAGCAAATCTGGGACCACTGTAATGGATTACTCGCGACGCCGGAGTTCTCCACCAGAGGAATACTGCGGCGGTTTGACGTACGACTGGTGTGTACCACCGACGATCCGATCGACACGCTGGAGCACCATGATACTATCGCAGCGGATCCGAGTTTTGCTATCCAGGTGTTGCCTGCGCTGCGCCCGGACAAGGCCATGGCTGTCGAAAAGTGGGATGAGTATCCGGTCTATCTCGAAAAGTTGGAACAAGCCGCGGGAGTGAAGATACAATCCTTCTCGGATCTGAAGGAGGCCCTGGCCCGACGACATGCGTTTTTTCATTCCAAGGGATGCCGGCTCTCCGATCATGGAATACTGCGGCCCATGTACCTCCCTGCGAGTGAATCGGAATTGGATGCCGTTTTCAAGAAGGCGCGCGGCGGTAACGCCGTCGAACCCGAGGAGGCGCTGAAATTCAAGACCGCGGTGCTGCTGCATGTCGGCCGACTCGATGCCGGCCGCGGATGGACGATGCAGCTTCACATGAGCGCACTGCGTAATAATAATTCTAGGATGTATACAAAAATCGGCCCCGATACCGGGTTCGATTCCATGGCGGATGGCGAGATCGCCGCTCCGTTGGTACAATTTCTCGATGCGCTGGATTCTACCGATGAACTCCCGAAGACCATCCTCTATAATTTGAATCCCAGAGACAACGAATTGCTCCCCTCGATCATGGGCTCGTTTCAGGGCGGCGTACCCGGAAAGATGCAGTTCGGTTCCGGCTGGTGGTATAACGATCAGATCGACGGCATGCGCCGACAGATGACCGCCCTCGCGAACATTGGGCTCCTGCGTCGTTTTGTCGGCATGTTGACCGATTCCCGCAGTTTCCTCTCCTATCCGCGGCACGACTACTTCCGGAGGCTCATGTGCGATATGGTGGGATCGTGGGCTGAAGCAGGAGAGGCGCCCAACGATATCGAGCTTCTCGGAGTTATGGTCAGGGAGATATGCTACGAAAATGCGAAGAACTATTTTGGGTTTCAACTATAACAGTCGCATCGCGATATCGTAGATCAAGAAACGGGATCGTCGGCAGGTATTCCCCGATGTCCAAAGAAGGAGATAGGTATGCAATTAGGTAAATACTCGTTTGGAGTGGGAGACCGGTTCGGGAGGCAGGGAGAGGCCCAGATCGCGGCCGTCATGCAGGCCAAGAAAGCAGGCGTGGACATCACACCGGTGTGGAACAAGTCCTACCGGGAGCATTCGATTATCGGAACCAAACCCGATGACGTGAGGGCGGAGGCTGATGCGGCGGTAGCGGCGGCCGGATGGGCCGGATCGTATTTCGTAGACGCCGATCATATCGGCCTTTCGATTGTTGATACCTTCATCGATTCCAGCGATTTTTTCACGCTGGATGTGGCGGATTTTACCGGTAAACGAGCTTCGGCGGAGGATGTCCGAATATTTCTCGATCGCTGCCGAAAATATACCGGCAGCTTGGACATTCCGGGAATCGAACGTGAGTTGAAGGTCACGGAGGAAGATCTTACCGAGATCGCGGCAAAGTATCTGAAGGCTGTTCAGGAAGCGGGTCGGATCTACCGGAGAATTCTCTCCAAGAAGGGAGAGGGAAACTTCATCACCGAGGTCTCGATGGACGAGACAGATTCTCCGCAAACTCCGGTCGAGTTGTTCTTCATCCTCGCCGCCGTTTCCATGGAGGAGATTCCGGCGGATACGATAGCTCCGAAATTTACCGGCCGATTCAACAAGGGAGTCGACTATGTCGGTGACGTGACGGCCTTCGAGCGTGAGTTTTCAGAGGATCTTTCGGTAATCGCGAAATCGGTCCATGAGTTTGGGTTGTCGGACCGACTGAAGTTGAGTATACATTCCGGCAGCGACAAGTTTTCGATATACGGACCGATGCGGGATGCCGTAAAAAAGGCGGACCCCGGTTTTCATGAAAAAACCGCCGGTACCACCTGGCTCGAGGAATTGATCGGCTTGGCCCTCGCCGGCGGCAACG
>CAZAKE010000025.1:36316-38426 GCA_964485495.1 uncultured Spirochaetales bacterium | reverse complement strand
CCCCCTCCCGGTCCCGTCGAATCCTTCCGGCGGATGGCAGGCGGTAGTAGAGGCAGCCCTATTGGTCTCGAAGTATGAATACCAATTGGTCGAGGATCTCACGGACCTCCTCCCGTTCGGCGTGCATGGATCACAACCGCTGTCGGCGATGGAACAGCGGCACCTTCTCACCTGCCTACTGAGGTCGGCAGCCCCTTGGAGGGGGCTCGATCTGTTGATGGAGACGGGCTTCATCGGTCAACACTGGCCGGAGCTGCAGGCGGTGAACATGGTGGATCACAGCAAGGAGTACCACCCCGAAGGAAACGGCTGGGAGCATACGCTGGAGACATTCAAGTACCGTAAAGTACCCGATCTCGCCCTTTCATTGGCCCTCCTGCTACACGACTGCGGTAAGCCGCAGTCCGAACAGGCCGAAGGTCGCGCCTTCGATGGTCACGCTCAAATCGGTTCGGTAATCGCCCGGCGGTTCCTGGAACGGCTCGAGTTTTCTCGGGAGTTGAACCGGGAGGTGTGCTATCTGGTGGCGCAACATATGCTGCCCGCCTACCTGCCGAAACTACCGGTATACCGTACGGCCCGACAGATGGACTCTCCCTACTTCCCGAAACTGCTCGAGTTATTCCGCTGCGATATCTCCTCCAGCTACAAGGGGCCGGATGATTATTACCAGGCCTGCAAGACCTTCCGGGCGTTCCTCCGAAACCGCCGGAATCCCCACCGGTCCGCGGACGGCAAGAAACTCGTGCGGCTGTATGTAGAATGATATCGCCGGGGGAGGGTCAGGCGAACCGCTCCAGCAGAAACTCCGCGAGCGCCGCCGGGGTCCTATCGATCTCCACGACCTGCTTCGGCAGATTCAATACCTCGGCCAGCCTGGCCGGCAAGGGCGGCCGGGTTCCGGTAGCCTCTTCGACTACCTCCAGGAACTTGCCGGGATGGGCGGTCGACAGGGTAATCACCGTGGACTCCGGATCTCCCCGCAGAAACCGCTCGGCCACCTCGTAGCCCACCGCCGTGTGAGGGTCCAGGAACGCTCCCGCATCCTGCCGATAGGACGCGATCACCTCCAGGGTCCGAGCGTCCGTCACCATGTCGCCGCGGACGAGGGTCTTCATCTCCTCGCCGCGTTCCTCGAAGATGGAGAGGAGCCGTTCGAAGTTGCTCGGGTTCCCCACGTCCATGGCGTTCGAATAGGTGTGCACCGAGTCTCTGGGTGAGAATACTCCGGTCTGCAGATATTCGGGAACCACGTCGTTTGCGTTGGTAGCGGCGAGGAATCCGGAGAGGGGTAATCCCCAGTTCCACGCATACACCCCTGCCGTGAGGTTCCCGAAATTCCCGCTGGGAACGCAGAAGGTGAGTCGACTCCCATCGCCGGTCAGGTCTCCGCGTGCCTGAGCCCACGCCCACACATAGTAGAAGGACTGCGGAAAGAGGCGGCCCAGATTGATCGAGTTGGCCGACGTGAGGCGGACTTTCCCGGTAAGATTACCATCCACGAATGCCTGTTTCACCAGCCGCTGGCAATCGTCGAAGGCCCCCTTCACCTCGAGGGCATGGATGTTCCCGCCCAGGGTGGTGAGCTGCTTCTCCTGGAGCGGACTGACCCTGCCGGACGGATAGAGCACCACGACATCGAGGTTGCGTTTGCCGTAGAACGCCCTGGCCACGGCGCTGCCGGTGTCCCCGGAGGTCGCGGTGAGGATTACCGCGCTGTCGTCGGATTCCCGCAGATACTCCTCCATGAACGACGCCAGGAACGACGCACCGAAATCCTTGAATGCGCAGGAGGGTCCGTGGAACAGCTCCAGGATCGCATGGCGGTCGGACACCTCGCGAAGGATTGGGGAGAAATCGAAGGCCCTCCGGCAGATCGAGTCGGCGGTCTCTTCGGATACCTCGGGCGCGAGAAGCCTTCCGGCCATCCGGGAGGCGATTTCGAGAAAGGGAGTCTCAGGGCCGAACCGATCGAACGCCGCTACGAGGTCCGGCGTCTCGTCGGGAACAAAGAGTCCGCCGTCGGGGGCCAACCCCTTGAAGACCGCTTCCCTGAACGATACCGGTTCACATCCGCCTCGTGTGCTGATAAACGTCATCCACTCTCCTT
>CAZAKE010000025.1:0-36306 GCA_964485495.1 uncultured Spirochaetales bacterium | reverse complement strand
TTATCGGGAAGAAAGCACCGGGAATGTACCGTATACCACAACCACGATAGTTTCAATGCACCGAATGCATCCGACGATTCAGGATATTTGATGCGCCGACACTTCATTTTCCAGAAATACCGTATTTTCTATAAAAAAACTGTGGAATCGAGAGCGGTTCCCTGCTAAGATGGGGTTGATTAGGAGTGATTCTTGCGGCAGACCACACGGCTCTTCATTCTTTTTGCCTCGGTCTTATTCGTCCGAACCTATTTCGTCGGATATGCGGCGGGTACATTGGAAGAAGCGGGAGTACGGAGACGGCAGGACGCACAGTCCGGCAAATCGACATCCGCGGCTGCACCGGCAACATCTGTTATCGAGACACCGGCGGGAGATGAACAGGACGAACAGAGGAAGCCGCCGGTAGAGCCGGAGGAAACCGAACAGCCACCGGTTACATCCGAGGAAGAGCACACTCCACGGGCCGATCCGCTGCCTGCAGCACGGTTCAAAACGCTGATCATGGCAGATTCGACGGGGCCTGCACCGGTCGGCAGATCGGGGTCCCCCCTGGCGGTCATCCGCGACCTGGATCGGGATGGGTACGCGGAGGCGTATGTCTTATCGATAGACGAATCGTCGACCGAAGGCAGGAGTTACGCCACGTTGAGCGATTTCGGTCGCATGCTCGACACGAAGACCCGCATACCTACATACTCCATCGTCGTGTACGAGCAAGAAGGCCGCGGCATACGACGCATTCTCGTTATCGAGCTGGGCTCGTATCCCGTACTCGATGAGTTCGGTGCACGGTCGATTCATACAATCGAAGAAACACCGTTATGCGTTTATGGTTCCTTCCAGAAGCAGGACGGGGTACATACAAAATGGACAATCTTCAGTTCACCCCAAGAGTACACTTCATTCTCACTCCGAGAGTCGGCTGCCGTCTCGTTCGTAGTGGATGACATCGACGATGATGATTATCAAGACATCTTGCTCTTCGAACGTGTTCTCGAGGAAGGAACGGGATATGAGACCCTGGTCTCGTGGTATCGGTGGACCGGCTCCGAATATCTGAGAGAGGGCACCATAAACATCGTGCGTAATCTCAAGGCGTTCCTCGAGACCGCAAAACGTATGATTCTCCGGGAAGACTGGGACGCATTCGTCAAGTTAACCCTCGACCCGAATCGACTACGTGAAGAACCCTATGCAGGGATGACACCATACGAACTCGCATCTGTTGCCTTCGGTATACGGAAGCCTGGAGAGACAGCAGGAACAGACGGTACCTCACAACAACGATACGGCCGAAACCCGATCATCGCCGTGGTCCTGCCCGAATTCTACGAAAACCCGTTCACCCGGAGGCAGGGCGGATCGTATGCATTCCACGCCCGGGTGAAAATCATCTACGAAAACAGAAAAGAGAGGCTGCTTCAGACCGAGATCTTCATGCGGAAGAATCCCTTCGGTGGGAGCCAATTCTATTTCAAACTTCCTTGAACAGCCGACATCGATACGGTACAGTGTCCATATGAGTCAGTACATCATAGAAGGCGGCTTTCCCATCAGGGGAAAGGTTCGAGCGAGTGGAAACAAGAATGCGGCACTCCCCTGTATTGCGGCGTGCCTCCTGACGGATGAGCCGGTAACCCTGCGGAATATCCCCGACATCGAAGATGTTCGTGTCATGTTCGAGATTCTCGGCTACCTCGGAGGCGAGGTCGAACCGAAAGGTGCCGGTGAATACCATATCAGGGTATCCGATATCAAGAGTGCCGAAATACCCCCGCAACTCGCCCGGGAGATCAGGGCATCTATTCTCTTCTCCGGTCCGCTACTGGCACGAAACGGTAAGGTAATACTGCCCCCGCCGGGGGGCGATGTAATCGGCCGACGCAGGCTCGATACGCACTTCCTGGCGTTTTCCGAGCTGGGCGCGCGCATAGAGGTCGACGGCAGTTATCACCTGATGGCCAACAAGCTGGTGGGAGAGGACATCTTCCTGGACGAGGCGTCAGTAACCGCCACGGAGAACGCCGTAATGGCCGCGGTGCTGGCACAGGGAGCGACGACGATCCGAAATGCCGCATCGGAACCACACGTACAGGATTTATGCGAGATGCTCAACGCCATGGGCGCCTCCATTACGGGCATTGGATCGAACATCCTGCACATCCGGGGAGTCGAGACAATCGGCGGCACCGAGTTCACCATCGGCTCAGACTTCATGGAAGTCGGTTCGCTGATCGGCCTCGCCGCCGTGACACGGGGAGAATTGGAGATAGAGGACGCCCAGCCGAAAAACTTGCGGATGGCCAAGATCGCCTTCGGCAAACTCGGGATCCATTGGGACACCGACGGCGATTCAATACTCATACCGGCCGGGCAGGAACTGCGGATCATCCCGGATTTCGGCGGGATGATTCCCGAAATAGCAGATGCCCCATGGCCCGGATTTCCTGCGGATCTGACGAGTATACTCACCGTCGTCGCCACTCAGGCCGAGGGAACGGTGTTGATACACGAGAAGATGTACGAATCGCGGATGTTCTTCGTCGACAAACTCATCGCCATGGGAGCACGAATCATTCTGTGTGATCCCCATCGGGCGGTGGTCAGCGGTCCCTCCCGGCTGAAACCCTCGGAACTGGTATCACCGGATGTACGTGCCGGGATGGCGATGGTGCTGGCGGCCATGTGCGCCGAAGGCAAGAGCGTAATCAACAACGTCTATCAGATCGAGCGGGGGTATGTGGACCTGTGTGGTCGGCTTCAGAACCTGGGAGCCAGGATCACCAGATGTTCATGATACGGAGAGGTCGCCGCTCTCATTACGATCGCTCACCACGCTCTCTCATGATCGTACGATAGGCATCCGCAACCTTCTTGAACGCCTCCTCCGACTGTGCCACCTGTTTCGCCGTCAACGCAATACCACCGTCGGGATGAAATTGTGCGGCCAGGCGCTTATACACCTGACGGATGTGCGCCGTATCTGCATCGATGGGGACACCGAGGAGCTCGTACGCACTCGGATCGGGGGCCACGAACCCCGCCCAGACCGCCGAAAAGGTGTTGGAATCCAGTCCCATCCGCGAGGCCGCCAGCCGCAGGATACCGGATTGCTCCTCGGTAGGTTGCGTGTGTCTCGTGGCGAGTCGCATGCAGAGTACCAGTGCAGATACCTTCACGTTGTCGCCCTCGAGAGTATCCATCCGAGCGGCGACTCCCTCGATATCGATCGGCTGTCCGAACTTCCGCCCGTCCCCGACCGCGCTCTTGACTATCGTTTCGGCGATGAGAAGGTGCCTGCCGGAGAGGTTGAGTACCTCCCTGATCTCATCGAGCAGGAGTCGGTATCGCGCATCGATCCGATCGGTCCCGGCGGCAACGATAGCGACCGCCAAAGCGGTACTCACCGCCACCCAGAGATCCTTTGCGCCGAGTGAAACATCGGCGGGAGAACTCGCGAAGCCGGCGATGCGCCGACGCAGGGTGACGGACATCCGCGCCTCGTCGATGAAGTATCCGATCACGACTCCGAACACCGGACCCAGAATGCCGAGGCCGGCGAACAGGCCGATCAGGATACCGGCCGCCTTCCCCAGATGTGGTGCGAGATAGTGACGGCCCCTTTGTAGGAGTGATTCGATATCCGATCTACTCATCATGCGAATGGGTTCCGTCCCTACTCCGCCTGTTCGGAGAACTCTTCAGCGGGTGCAGATGTCTGCAGAGCAAGCGCGATCAGTGCCGCGAGGATGAGCCCGCCCTGTACGAACACGAGAACTATCAGGGCGGGCCAAAACCCCGCGGCCCGAACCGAAGCCACACAGGTCACCCTTGAGACGAACTCGTACACCCCGGTGATAAAAAGAACAAGGAGAAATATCACCGGGATGCCGATCAGCCCGTACACCGGCAATGTTCCGACTCGTACGCGCAATCCCCACCCCACGGCAACCCCAATGAGCGACAGGATCAGAAACGTAAACGATTCGATGATTCGGACGAGTATCTCCGCCTCGATCGGTTCGCCTCGATAGCCGTACGTCTCGAAGATATCCATGACGGTCCACAGCTGCGGAATGCCCACCACCGACAAATAGTCCTGCCGTACGGTCAACAGGCCGAGTTTATCCGCCGGAGGGGATAGCGGCAGGATGGTGGACATCTCCAAACTCCGTTCTCCCGCATAGTATACCGGCTCATAGCGCAGATCCGGTACGGTTCTATCCAGACACGACATCAGTACGGTACGATTTTCCATTTTCCCGTAGGGCGCATTGAAATGATACCGGATTCGCCCGCTCGGATCTATGGCGATGACGTCGATTCCGAACAGAAAGATTCCATCCCGGGTGTTCACAACTTTTTTCAGGAACACGAATTCCCGCATCTCCTGTGTGCTGCGATTCAAGAACAGGATATCGGTCTGCCCGGGAAAGGCAGAAAACGGCTCAATCTCATCGACGAAGAAGGCGAGCCGTCTCACCTCGGCGATGCTCCGCTGCCGATACTCTTTCACGTCCCTGTCCCCCGGATACCGTGAGAGCAACTCGGTGAAGATATAATACGCCCGTATGGGGTCCCGCTCTTGCGTCAATGCCCGGTATCCCTCCATCTTCCGCCTGAAGAGTGCCGCCTGGTCACTCTCCTCCGGGTCCGGGATTTGCTCTTCGATCCGATCCCAGAGACGAACCGCAAGACGTTTCGCTTTCTCGAGCATGGGATCGATCTCATACGCCATTCTCGCATAATAGTGCGCGGTGAAAAGGTCACCTGCCTCCTCGCGTTCTTGAGCCCGTCGGTAATACTCGACGGCCTCACCGGACATCTCGAACTCCCCGCTTCCGGCGGTCTCGGCATCGGCATCAGCGGTACGCTCGAGAGTGGCGGCGAAGGATTTCGCTTCCCGTAGCATATCCCGCGCGGCCAGGTCATCCGGAAGGACCGCGAGATACTTGATGAGGTTGATCTCGGCGTCATGATACCGCTCATTTTCCATGGCTTCGATGGCGAGATCGTATGCCCTTTCGGCAGTCTCCGTCTGGAATGAACGCGTTTCGAGGCGCACATGCATGGCCGGTTCGACACCCTCACCGAATACGGTGTACACGGCGGTGAGAATAAGGAAGAACACCAGGGCCCCGGATACCATGCGGTAGAAGGGTTCCCCGCCCTCCATCTGTGTCATCCTGCTCGGATGGAAGAGAGAATAGGAGAGGAGTACGGCGGTGCAGTGGAGTGGAAGGAAGTAGCGCAGCAGCATGATTCCGGCCCGATCGAGTATCCATCCCATGCGAAAGGCCTCATGGATCGACTCCTCGGGAAAGGCCCGTAGTGCCGACACCGTACACACCAGATAGCCGAAAACCATGACGACGGCCCAGATGACCGCCAGACGCTTCAAAGCAGGATTCATACGCGTCCCCCGGTACGGTGCGAGATGAGCACGATATCGAGGCAGATAAAGACCACCCCGCACAACAGGAGGAGTCCGGGGGCGAGTAGCGCTCCCATTGCAGCGCCTCCCAAAACTTCGGCCAGTTCTATCCCATAGTCACTACCGGCCAGCCCATACAACCAGAACATACACCGAAAGGTGAGAAACGAAATCATGAGATTAAACAACGGCCAGCGGGTCATCTCGAAGAGACACAGCGAACCGATCGAGTATACCACCAGCGAGAGGATGGAAAACCAGAAGATAGTTCGTGTATGCAGATAGGACTCCAGGATACCGGAGTACAGAACCTCGGCATCACGCGTCAACGCCTCGAACGGACCGGGCGGCGTCAACAACGGATCGAAGAACGGATTCTCCGGCCGTGCCTCCATGCCGTCCCGCGGAGTAACTTCGGTACTCGTTTCACTCTTCGGGCCGAGATTCGGCGTTCCGCCCCCGCCGTCCGCCGACGGTGCTGCGACCACAGAACCGGCAGCCCGAATGCGCATCGATTCTCGAATGAACCGTCCCGATGTGAAGGCGGAGAATGTCGCCGAAGGCTCGATGCCTCGCATGACCACCCCATGCAACTCGGTATCATCTACACTCTCGACATAGACGATGCCATCGGCATATACGTGGATATATCCCGGACTCATGGCGACGGTTGGATTCTCGGGCGCATCTCTCTCCGACGACGCAAGCGCATACATGCCGGTCCATACACCATACAACACCACCGCCGCGGTCACCCCGAGAAGAAGAAGGGTAAGCCCCTTGATTCCGGGCCGCCTATGCAGCCGAAAGAAGATACAAAAGATCGCCGTGACCATCACCCCGGGCAGACACCGCAAGACGGCAATCGGCAGCAGCGCGGCAAACCAGCCGGGTGATACCCCTTCGGTGCGACTCCACCCATACAACAGATATACTCCGACAGATACAAGCAGAATAGCCAGGAATAAGAGAAGAAAAAACGCAGGAATCGATAGAGAATCGCCGAGAGGATGAGAACCCCCGGGCCCTCTGGGATCTGTTCTTTCAATTGCGGTCGCACTTCTACTCATGGATTACCTGACACCTTTCATACCGAATATCTGCATACCCGCACCGAGAGACTCGGATCTCTCCAGACTGCCTATTTCATCGCTTCCATCATACAGAAAACTCCGATTAGATTGAATAAGTAGCATGGTTTGATTGTATACTACAATCGTATGGAAGAGCAATTAATTCTACAGGCGAAGAGCGGCAACCGCGAGGCGTTTTTTCTCTCCGAGGTACTCACAAGTTATTCACAAGTGTAAATGTCGGAAAGTAGAGTTTTTTATACTATCGTGGAGGTGTCGGCGGACATTCATTCAGGCTATGTCGTGATACCAAACGTAGTTGGTTTTTTATAATTCCTTATATAATAATAAATTACTCAGGACAACTACACATGCGTATTGTGCCGTGCCGGGGGCCGTACTGCCGGATTCAGTGTCCTCTCCAATCTGCGGGTATGACGGATTGTATCCACGAGTTTATCCACAGGCTTTCAACAAAGGTTTTCCGGAATGAAATACCCGCCTCTGTGGGCCGATCGAATCACCGAATGAGCATGCTCCTCAGGAGAGATCTCCCGTAATTTCCTGCGGAGATTGCTGATGTGCACGTCTATGGTCCTGGAACCGGGATCGATCGTACAACCGGCCACCTCTACGAGGATCTGTTTGGGAACCACCCGGCCTCTCTCCCTGATCAGAGTCGACAGAATGGAAGATTCGATCGTCGAAAGACACGTCGAGCCGTACATCGAAACCACCTCTCCGGTAAGGACCGCCACGGCTCCCCAGGAGAACCTGAGGGCGGGATGTACCTTGGCCTTCGACAATCGAAACACCAACTCATCGGGAGACCAGGGATTCTTCATATAGTCATCGGCACCGGCTAGATAGGCGCTTCTGAGAAAACCAACTCCACCATAATACAGCCGAAACGCCCAGTCCGAGAGAGCCCGTGCGGCACGTTTCAGATCGGAGCCATCCGCCGGAAGGACGTACGCATCTACCGGATCGTTATACCGCGGGCCGGTTGAAAAAAAGAAATCATATGCTCTGAGTACGTCGGTGTGTGCTTCGAGCCGGGATCGTACCTGATCGTCAGGGCTTACGAAATTAACTCTGAGACGTTGTGTCATCCGAAGGACTTTCAGGCGCTTCCAGTTCCCCCCTGATCTTCTTCTTCAGGTCCTCCAGCAACAGGTCGGCGTCCGAAGATGATGATTCGAGTGCGGCGAACTCCTTCTCGATATCGTCCTGGCTACTCCCGGTCATATCTCCAATCTCGACCATGGCCTCGGCTTCCGCCTCAATCTGCTCGACCTTCGAAGACATCTTGTCGAACGCCTCGAATGCCGAAGTTTCGGACATGCCCGTAATGGTGTGCTGGATCCGCTTCTGCGCATCCGCCCGTTTCGCCCGGGCGATCAACAAGTTCTTCTTACGCTGGGCTTCTTCTATTTTCTGTTGCAGCTGCCGGAGCGACTGCTTCAACTTTTCGACGGAAGCGTGTTGAGCCTCCCATTGGACCTTGTACTGGTTGCCGATATTCTCATATTCCTGCTTGCGCAGGAGTGCTTCCTTGGCGAGATCATCCTTTCCGGCCTTTACCGCCAGCACCGCCTTCCGCTCCCACTCTTTTGCTTGGGTGAGCTGCTGGTTCATCTGTCGCTCGAGCTTCTTCTCATCGGCGATGGCCGACGCGACACTCTTCTTCGATTCGATGAGCTGTTCGTTCATCTCGACGATCAGCTGATTCAACATCCTCTCAGGATTCTCCGCCTTGGTGATCATGTCGTTCAGGTTGGATTTGACCATCCGTTTGAATTTTTCAAAAAGTCCCATAGGACGCTCCTCGACTCTATTCATACCCCTCATCGGGGATCTCAACTCGTCTCCGAGTATTCTGCCTACGTTGCTGCTTCCTGCTCTTGATGCCGGTATTGCCTTTACTGCTACTACTGCTTCTTGGTGTCTCGATACTCTGCAAGGAGATGATAATGCTGGGCCAACGCCAACCCCATCGCCTCCAGGGATGCCTGAAACTCCTCCTGATCCATGGAATCGTATTCCAGCGTATCGATCAGTATCACATCGTCTCTATCCATGGCATACGCACCATGGATCAGATCGGATGCATTCAGAGAGAGGAGCTGCCGAAAAAACTCTTCCTTCCGTTCCGCAGGCTGCTCCATCACCTTGACCCGCAGGATCACGAGCGGCTCCTCGGCGATGACCAGAAAATTTCTCAATCCCCGATCATCATCATTGATGATCCAGGTAACCTCGTCCAGTGAATCAAACGAAACTCCGATATTAATCAGGTAGCCTTCGATTTTAGCCGTGTTGATCATTGAGGGCCTCCTTCAAAGCCGCTCCGAATACAGAGGGGGAATACAATTGGCGATATGGTTCAGAGGAACGTATTTCAATATTCCGCGCCGGTTGCTCTCCGTTATACACCTCCAATCAACCGGGTACCGACCTACCCCAGGAACACCTGCCCTGAGTTATCGATAGCAAGAATAGTCTTACATTCGGAACACCGAAATCTGCCCGATTTGGTAGCTTTCAGCTTCTTTGAACAGATCGGACACTGAAATATCTTAGGAAACACATCGGTGGCGCCGCTCTTCCCCTCCGCGCCGAAGAATTCGACAGCCTCATTGAGGTTATCCTTGATGTTGAAAAACTGAGAAAACCCGAGAAGTTGGAAAACCTCATACACCTTCGGTTGGATTTCCAGCAACACCAGATCCCCGCCACGAGGTTTCACGGCCTTCAGAAATGCCGTGAACGATCCGATACCGGTACTCGAGACGTAGTTCAACCCACCGCAATTGAAGATCATACGGACATATCCCGCCTCGATGGCGCGGGTCACCCTTTTCTGGAAAAAATTCGAATTATACGTATCGATATATCCAGTGAGGTAGAGTACCAAACAACCGTCGACGCTATCTATCTTCTGCAGTCGAATCTTGAGGCTGTCATCCTTTTCGTCATCAAATCCCGGTACAATATCGTTATTGCTCATGTGACCTCTTCGAAGGGATACCGTTCGAAATTATATACTCTTTTTATATTATTCACCATCCCCATCTTTGTCAAACGAATTTATTATCGAAAATTCGTGTATCTCCTTACCATACACAAAATAGGTGCATGTTGACCACCACGCGCCGGAGGCGTACTATAGAGGCGAGGTAATGCGATGAAGTTCAAGCTGATTTCGGTAATACTCGTTTCGATCCTTCTGCCTGTATGGGCTGTATGGGCACAAGAGGAGTTCTCGGCGGTCGTCGACTTCAACGTGACCCTGAAAGACGCCGCCCTCGCGGCGGCCGAGGGCGACGTAGCTGCCCAATCGGAAAAATACGTGATCTTCTATGGCACGGTGCAATCCAGGATGGTGGTCACCCCGGAACCCGAGGCGTTCGTCGGTGAGATCATGCTGGTGAGTGCCGAATGGGTCGGATACGAGGATATCCGCATGTACAGATGCGTCGTCCGGTTCGAGGGATCCGAATACGTAGAACGGATCCCCACTCGTCCGCCCAGGCGCCCCTCGGAAGCACTGATTCCGCTCGATACGAACGTGATAATCACGGGAAAGATCATAGGAATCCGCACGGAAACCGACGGGACGCGCATCCCGGTGCTTACGGGTCAGAATATCCGGATTCTCCACTCGAACTGACTGGTATGTTACACATGAAGGCGTTGATTCGGTTCTTCGATACCGGATTCCTGCTCAAGGCGTTCAACCTCCTCCTCCTCTACTCACTCATACCTCTCGGTGAGATTTATCTCTTGTATATCATAGCCGGAAGAGTCGGTATCTATGTGACCCTGGCCGTCGCGGCAACCACCGGATTGTTGGGCTTGTTCCTGGCGTATTCGAGAGCCGCCAAGGCCGCACATACCGCACGAGCCAAGGTACGGGACGGATATTACCCCACCGCTGAGTTTATCGAGTTGGCCGGCAATCTTCTCGGGGCCGTACTAGTCATCATCCCGGGATTCGCCACCGACGCGGCAGGACTACTGCTCCTGCTGCCGGTATTCCGGAACATGGCAGGCCGGATCATCACGGGAAGGATGCAGGATAGGCTCAAGGAGTTATACGAGTACCTGAAGCTCTACGACGTGTAGATAATTCGATATACATCGCTTCGATGTGCAAATAATTCGGCCGTGGAGCAATTGCCGAGTAGTCAGCGGCCGGAGATCCTATCTATCAGCAGCAATATTCCGTAGAAGACATACCGGAACACCCGCACTATCCGCCACGGTTTCCGAATAGTCTCGGGAATCCATTCGACGCCCCGTTCCCAGGCCTCCTTCGGAGGCTTCGGCTTGTCTCCGGAGAAGATATGAAAATTATCTCCGGCCCAGAGGTAGAAGCCCGGATTGAACTCCTTGCGGTTTCGATGTATCCAGAGGTCGTTTCCGGGAATGCCGGTGCCGGTCAGGAGGAGTGACGGCGAGGCCTTCCGGATCGCCAGGATGATATCCTGTTCTATCTCCTTACGGTAATACCCGGAATACCGCCCGACGATAGTCAGGCCGGGGAAGGAATCCCTGATATTACCGGCCGCAACCTGCAGTGGCCGAGGCCTCCCTCCGAATAGGTAGACGGTAAGCGACTGTTTTTCGAGCGCACCCAGCAACTTGATGAGAAAATCGAAGGGCATATACCGTACCGGAATCTGCTTCTTCAGGAACTTGGCACCGAAGAGTAGACTGCGGGTCGTAGGAATGACCAGCGATGCGGATAGCACACACCGACGGTATTCGTTGTTACGTTTTGCTCGAAGCAGGTCACGGAGTGTCAGGAAGACGATCTGGTGTCTCCCCTGATCCGAAGTCATAGACCGGACGATCTCTTCGATGGACTCCTCCGGCAGAATATCTATCGGCACGGTGAGAAGATCTATCCGTGCCGTGCGTACGGGTCCTTCGATTGCCACGATTCCCTCTCCGTCAAGATTACCTGAACGGCGGACAGTGCATATATTGCCGCCGTTTCCGTTCGTAACACGTTTGTCCGTAAGCGCACCGGCTTATATCCCTCTCGCAGCAGGATCCGGATCTCACGAGGTGAGAATCCGCCTTCGGGTCCGACGAGAATCACCGTTCGCTTCGGATTCTCCGAAAGATACTCGTGAAGGCTTCGCGGATCAAGTACCGCTTCGTCACCCTCTCCCTCATGAAACACGAGCCGGATACTGCCGTCGGGAGGATGACACATCATCTCCTCGAAGCGTATCGGTTCGCACACCTCCGCCACGACGGCGGAACCGCTCTGCTGGCAGGCCTCACGGACGATACGGTTCCACCGGTTGAGCTTCCGGCCCGCATCCTCATACTCGGGAACACTCCGCTCACAGGCCACCGGTACGATCCGGGTCGTGCCGATCTCCACTGCCTGTCTGATAATAGTATCCATCTTCCGACCCTTCGGCAGCCCCTGGTACAGAATGAGCTCAGGAAGTTCCGAGACCACCCTCGACCGCGGCTCGCCTCGTACGGTGCACGCCCGCCCGTCTACTCGTTCCACGACGAGGTCGTATAAAACACCGTTCCCATCTCTTCCGACGAGTCGCCGCCCCCTTCGGACGCGCAACACCTTCGTGAGATAGTGGTACTGCTCACCCGTCAGGGTAACCCTCCCGTCCGCGGCGATGGAATCCGGCACGAACAGATACTTCATCGATTATTACATCCAGTTTTGCGGTTCTCTCTCCTGCTAGTTACCCGCCCGGCTATCGAGATGCTGTCTCCGATTCGATTACCTCCACCGCCTTCCGCAGGGCGATATCGTAGTCAAGATCGTATACCGGCGGAAAATCCATCTTCCGATGGATCTCCTGCCGGATCAGCCGGCGTAAAATCCGGTCTTCCAGGACGAGGCCCTCGGCGTTCAGATCAGCGATGAAGGCATCTATCTCGGCCTCGGAAGGATCGGGATTCGCACCGACGAAGAGAGAGATCCGATTCTCCTCGAGCAGGGTACGATAGGCCTGCTGCTCCTCTTCGGAGAACTCGTCCTCTTCGATTGTGATGTGGGGTTCGATTCCGATCTTGTCGATGTTGTTCCCGCCGGGGGTATAATACCTGGACATGGTCAGCTTGAACCCGCCGGCACCGACCGGATGGACCTGCTGGACAGACCCCTTTCCGAATGTAGTGGTCCCGACCAGGGTCGCACGCTCGGTATCCTTCAAGGCCCCGGCAAGTATCTCGGAGGCCGAGGCGGAGCCGTTGTCGATAAGTACCACGATCGGCAGGCTGGAGTTTACCTGTATCGCTCGACGAGCGGTGAACACCTCATTTTCGGACGGTATCCGCGATCGTGTACTCACGATGGTACCGCCGGAGAGGAAGAAATCCGCGGTAGACACTACGGAGGTGAGCAGCCCGCCGGGATTGCCGCGAACATCGATAATCAAACCCCGGAACCGGTCGCGCTTGAACGACTCGAGGGCCTCTTTCACCCGGTCATCGGTATACGGAGTAAACTGGATTATGCGAATATAGCCGAGATTGTCCGGCATCATATCATATTTCACCGTGGGCACCTCGATGATGGCCCTGGTGATGGTGACGTCGAATCGGATATCCTTGCCTCGGAGGATCTTCACGACGACGTCGGAGCCGGGCTCCCCCCGGAGTCGATCGACAACCTCGTCGCTATTCAACTCGTCCACCGGCTCTCCATCGATTTGGGTGATATAATCTCCCGCATGAATTCCCGCCCGGTAGGCGGGTGTGTCTTCGATGGGCGATACGACGTTGACATATTGCGAGTTGGGGACGTTCTCCTGGGTTCCCGGGGCGGCCTTCGAGATGTACAACCCCACTCCGCCGAACTTGCCGGTGGTCGTATCGGAAAGATCCTCCATGTCCGATGCCGTAAGATAGTAGGAGTAAGGATCGTCGAGGCTGTCGAACAGCCCCTTCAACGCGCCCTCGTAGAGCGTCTCCGGCGGAACCTCATCCACATAGTAGCGTTCGACGAACCTGAATATCTGCTCGAACAGGTCCAGATAGTCCTTCGACTGGTCGTAGTTGGTCTGAGCGTCCAGCCGTGCCGGTGCGAGGCCGAGAGCGGCGAAGGAGAAGAAGACTACGGCGGTAATGCTTATCCAGACGATACGTTCTTTCTTTCTCATCGATACCTCTGTGACGGCTCCGATCTGTGAGTTCCGATTCGTATAGCTACAGAATCGAAGACAGAGCCCATCTCTAATCATCTCGATAGGTACGGGCAATGTCAAGGAAGATTTTTTCAAGAATACGACGACCAATGGTAGATCTGATACCCATCGCCGGCGAGACCTTGAGTAAAACAGGTAGGATGCGTACACTCCCCTGGTAGTATGATTATACGTAGAGTTTTTCTAGCCTTAGGAGGTATTTGGGAATTAGCCCGATATGCCTTCATCTATTTACTCGTGGCAGGCAGTTTCAACGCCGCGATGGGCGACAACTATACCCCGGTGTTTCTCTGGCTCGGGTCGGGACAGCCGGCCGTAGCCGCGGGATTTCTCTATGTCGCCGCTTTCCCGAGACGAATCGCCGCCTACCGTCCACTGCTGCTGATCGCGAAGGGTGCCGGGATCGCCGCAGAGTTGCTCCTCTTACTGACAACCGAGGCGGTGATGACACGAATCGGCCGGTTTCTCTCGATCGGTCCGGGTGTGTTTCCCGAGTATGCCGCCCTCGCCGGTACCGGCGTCTTCGCCGCCGCAATTCTGATACTCGATTTGATTTTCTTCATGTTTCTAGTATCATATAGGGAAGATCGTCATACACGCTACCGTAGGTTGCCAAACGAGACGGAGAATCTCCCAAAGTTCTCCGACCGTACTATCGAGGAGGAATAAATGCACGTCCTGCCCATTGCGAGCGGGAAGGGAGGCGTCGGTAAGTCGCTCATCGCCGCGAATTTGGCCATCGCGTTGGGACAAGCGGGTAAGAAAGTCCTCCTGGTCGACATGGATCTTGGCGCCTCGAATCTGCATCACATTCTGGGCATCGGCGGGATAAAACAGGGCATCGGTACATTTCTCAGCAATCAGAACGTCCAATTCGAGGACATTCTGGTGGGTACCAACTATGATAACCTCATTTTCGTGCCCGGCGACGCCGAAATTCCCGGTCTTTCGAACATCAAGAGTTCTCAGAAGAGCATGCTCATCAGGAGGCTCTACGCGCAAGAGGTCGACTTCTGCATCCTGGACCTCGGGGCCGGATCGGGATTCAACATCCTCGACTTCTTCCTCGGCTCCAGCGAGGGTATCATCGTCACCGCCCCGACACTGACATCTACGCTAAACGCATATCTGTTCCTCAAGAACGCGGTATTTCGCATCATGCATACCTCGTTCAAGCGAAACAGCCCTGCCTACGAGCACCTGGAGGAGCTTCGCAAGGACGGCCGGTCGCTCCAGCGAATCTATATACCGAAACTCCTGGAGAAGATCCGCGGGATCGACCGTGAGAGCCATGACAAATTCAAAGAGAAACTGGAAGAGTTCCATCCCCGAATGATCATCAACATGCTCGAAGATCCCAAGGATGCAACCAAGGCGACCAAACTGAGACGATCATGCCGCGAATACCTGAACATCGATATCGAACATCTCGGCGTCATGTATCGTGATCATCTTCAGGACATCGCGCTCAGCTCCCGTCTGCCGATCCTGGTGTACAAACCCAGATCGGTTCTGTCTCAGGCGATCTACCGGATCGCGGACAAACTCCTACAGATGAGTGCGGAGGGTCAGGGTCCCCTGGATCTCCTCAGCCTGGACGAAACATACATGGTCGCCGGGATGGAAGCTGAAATCGATTTCGAAAACAAACTGCATGAACTGGAACATCTGCTCAATACCGGCGCACTCTCGACGGGAGACCTGATCGAAACGATCAAAGCCCAGCAGTACGAGATAAACGGGTTGAAGAAGGAAAATCAACTCCTCAAGTCGAAGCTGGTGAAGGCCATCAATCAGGGATTCAAGGCCTGATCGTCGGCAGCTGATGACTCCAAAGGGTAATCATGGCGTTAACAGGGCATATCGAATGCATACTTGACGAGGACGCGCTGAAGGCGCACCTGCGTTATAATACCAACGACACCGGACCGGAGTGGGACCCGAACGCCGTCAAGCGGCTATTGGCGGAGAACAAGGTCGTCGAGGGTTTCAGCGATACTACGATCGAAGAAGCCCTGAAGTCCTTTGCCAAGACCGAACAGTTTCCCGCGTCGTACACGGTCGCCACGGGAGAACCGCCGGAACTCCCGGAACCCGAGGCCGTGGAGTGGCAGGAGGTCCCGATCCCCGAAGACTTGGAAGAGGACTCGAAGCGCGTACTCGCCGCCGCGCCTCCGCCGGACATATTCAAGATCAAGACCGAAAAGAGTAAAACCAAGAAACTCGTCACCAAGAAACCCAAACTCCCCTTCATGCCGGCCAAACAGGAGGAGGTGACCGTCACCGAGACCAAGGAGGTTCGGGAATCGGTCAACATCGATCCGGAGGTTGTCGGCATCGGATGGGTGGAGGCGGGTGCGGTCATCGCGAAGATCTCTCCCGCCATCCCGGGAAAGCCGGGCAGATCGGTCTTGGGTCAACCTATCCAACCCCCCGCGAATTCCGACGATGCGGTGTATCCCGGAAACGGAATCGAGGACACGAAGAAGGAGTTCCGTGCCGGCGTGACCGGTTTCTTGCGAAGGGGAAAGAACTGGGTCGAAGTGATCCCGTTCCGGACACACGCTTGGACAATCGAACAATCCGCCGACAAGACCACATTTTACCTCGCCTTCGAGAAAGGGAACGAGCAGGCGTCACTCCCTTCCGGAGAGGAGGTTCGTACGGCCGCCGAGGAGGCGGGAGCCGATCCGGAAAAGCTCAACACTCCGGACGGCCTCGATCGGCTCCTGTTCGACTACCTCGGAAGCGGCAAGGATACCTTCAGGATTCCTCTGACGAACGATCGAGACTGTATGATCGAGATCACGACCACGGAGGACGGTTTGCGGGGGCTCCTGAACGTCTGCAAGGGGAGCGGCGGCGGGAAGGCGCTGGTTTTAAAGGAGGTGGGGGCCGCCATCAAGGCCTCCGGATTCAAGGGGATGAATCTGGAGAAGATCAGGAACGATCTGTTGGAATTCTACAAGGGAGAGCAGGAGGAACTCACCGATTATGTCCTAGCCGAAGGGAAGGCTCCTACCGCGGCCGGTGAACGGACTCTCGAGTGTTCAGCTCTGTTCATGAAATCGGAGGAGACCGCGGCGGTGAAAGCCCGGGCCGCGGCATTGGAAGCGGCTGCATTCTCCGGAGTCGAGTCGATCGAGTCCTGGCCCATTGCCGAGGTGGAGAAGATGGCATACGTAAAGAGCGATATCATCATCGCAACCATCTCACAGTCCGGGAAGGGGAGCGAAGGTACCGATGTCTTCGGGAAGCCGATCCCCTTCGAGGAGGGGTCGGATTTCAGTCTGGAACTCGGTGAGGGGTTGAAACTCGACGAGACGTCGGTAGCGACCACCGCGACGGGGATTCTGGATTTCTCCGAATCCGACAAGCAGTATCGCATGCGGGTACGGCCCCATAGGGACCCATTTATCAAGGTGACTATCTCCGCGGACCGGATGTCGGCCTCGGTGGACCTGATCGCACCGGAGGGCACCGGCGAGCCCTTGACCGTCGAGAAGGTGCTCGAAGCCGCCGAGACAAACGGGATCACCAAGGCCGTGAAACCGGAGGCCATTGAAGAAGCCGTCCGCATCGCTCATGAGAAGGGCAGCGTGGAGGGTCATCACATCGCCGACGGAGAGCCCCCGCAGGATCCCGCGGAGAGCAGCATCACAATGCTGATCCAGCTGGCCACGAAGAAGCACGTAACCATCGACAAGAACGGCAAGGCCAATTTTAAAAATCAGGATATCATCACGACCATCGAGGCGGGAACACGCATCGCCGAGATCGCATCTCCCAAGGTGGAACCGAAGGACGGATGGGACGTCACCGGAAAGGTCATCAAGGCAAAGCCGATTCGGAAACTCGAACTGGAGATCGGCGCCAATGTGAAAAAGGTAGCGGAGGGCGACAAGGACGCGTTGGTCGCGGAGACCGGCGGTGAACTCCTCTACGACGGGAAGAGCATCGAGATCAGGGACACTCACATGGAGGAGGGAGACGTCGGACTGAAGAGCGGCAACATCAAATTCCCCGGTTCCGTGGGAATCAAAGGAAACGTGCAGGCCGGGTTCTACGTCTTTTCGGGAAAGGACATCATGATCGGTCAGAGTATCGAAGGGGCTCTGTTGTCCGCGGACGGCTCCATCTCTATCGGACAAGGAGTCAAGGGTGGCGGAAAGGCCGTGTTGCGGGCGAAGAAAGAGATCGAGGCGACCTTCATCGAGAATGCAACCGTGTTGGCGGTAGGCGACTTGAAGTTGAAGAAGTCGTGCTTCGGCAGCAAGATCACCTGTAACGGCTGGGTGAGAACCCCCGAAGGAAGCCTGATCGGCGGCATGATCAAGGCGCGGAGGGGCGTCGAAGCGCATGAGATCGGTTCCGAACGGGAGGTGGATACGACCCTCTCCTTCGGCCAGGATTTCTTGATGGAAAACCAGATCGAGGCCGAGGAGCGGGAGATACAGAAGCTAAAGACGAAGATCGTCAAACTCGACGGTCTGATGACGAAACTCGAAACAGAGGGAAATCGGGACAAGCTCAACAGGGCACGCAAGGAAAAGGTGAAATCGATGAAACTCATCGAGAAGCGCACCATCAGGCTGTTCACCTACCGAGAGAAGTTTGAAGAGCACTTCCCGTCCGAAATCATCGTGCATGGGAGTATTTATCCGGGCGTCACCATCGAGTGCCACGGCAGGCTTCTGGAGATTCAGCAGAAAAAGAGTAACCTCAAGATCTCCTTCGACAGCGAGAAGGGCAGAATCGTCGAAGAACCCCTCCCGAAAGACGCAAAAGTGTCCACACAGGCCGCTACGGCGGCGAAATAGGATCGCATTACGATACCCGAAGAAATCGAATGATGAATAGGATGACAATATGATCGCATTTATCGAATACCCCCATTGGCTGAAACCGGAGATCATTCCGGGATTTCCACTCTTCCGCTGGTACGGGCTGATGTATTTCGTCGCCTTCGCCGTCACGTATGTGCTGTTCAAGTACCAGGTGAAGGCGCGAGACCTGCCCATCTCCCAGGACAACATCATCAATTGGTTCTACTGGACCATCCTCGGTATGCTGTTAGGAGCCCGAATTTTCGGCACCGTAGTGTACGATCCGACGGGCATATACCTGCGGCAGCCATGGCTGATCTTCTGGCCCTTCAGAGAGGGTAGATTCGTCGGGTTCCAGGGAATGTCCTACCACGGCGGCTTGATCGGAGCGTTGATCGGCTCCTACCTCTACTGCCGGCGTGCAAAACTCAATTTCCTGCAGATCTGTGACCTCGCCTCGGCGGGAATACCCCTGGGATACACCTTCGGACGGCTCGGTAACTTCATCAACGGCGAGTTGTGGGGCCGTATCTCTTCGGCACCGTGGGCGATGATGTTTCCTCGCGCCCCTCGCTTCCCGGTGAGAATCGACTGGGTACGAGAGGCGGCGGTGAAAGCCGGGATCGAGATCACCCCGGCGACCAGATACGTGAATCTGCCCCGCCATCCGTCACAGCTCTACGAGGCGTTCTTCGAGGGTATCCTCCTGTGGGTGCTCCTATGGTTCTTCGTTCGGAAACGCAAGCAGTTTCACGGGCAGGTGATTTCTGCCTACCTCATGGGATATGGAGTCGTGAGGTTCTTCATCGAATACTTCCGTGAGCCCGACGAGGGGATCGGATTCCCCATATCCTTCACCGGGGGTGATTCCCCCATGTACCTCACCTCCTCACCGTGGGATTTCTCCACCGGCCAGATCCTCTGTTTCTTGATGATCCTCGGTGGGGCGGTCCTCTACCTCATCATGCGGCAGTGGAGCCGGCGGCAGGAGAAGCAGGAGGACAGCGATGAATGATCCGTCCGGGGACAGAGACATCACACCGTCTGAGTCTACTGCCTCAACGCGGCAGGAATCGGGTCCAGAGTTCTCGTCACCCGGCAGCCGGGAGCAGAATCTGCAGACGGCACAAGCCCTCGATCCGACCGGCGTATGGAAGATCTTCGCCGAATTGAGCTCGATTCCCCGATGTTCCGGTCACGAACAGGCCGCAGTCGCGTATGTCGAACGATTCGCCGAGGAGCGGGGGCTCGAGTGCTTCCGGGACAAGATCGGGAACGTGGTAGTGCGGGCCCCGGCCACACCCGGATACGAGGGAGCCCCCGGGACGGTGATGCAGGGACACCTGGACATGGTCTGCGAGAAGGAGAACGGCATCGACCATGATTTCTCCACGGATCCGGTCGCGCTGAGACGCGACGGGGATTGGCTTCGCGCGGAGGGCACCACCCTGGGTGCGGACAACGGCATCGCGGTAGCCCTGGCGCTGGCGGCGCTGAGCGACGAATCGCTGCGGCACGGCCCCTTGGAGGCGCTGTTCACCGTGGACGAGGAGACCGGACTCACCGGCGCGACCGCACTCACCCCGGGTATGGTATCCGGCCGCATCTTGCTGAACCTGGACTCGGAAGAGGAGGGTGTATTCTGCATCGGCTGTGCGGGGGGAAAACTCACCGGCGGCACGGTGGGGATCGACCGGCAGCCGCTATCGGCCGGTATCGATGCCGCGGGCACCGGCGCTTCCGGCTCGAGACACCCGGAATCGGAGTACACACAGGTACTGCTGCGGATCACCGGTCTCAAGGGGGGACACTCCGGTGCCGAGATCCACGAACAACGCGGGAACGCCGTCGGACTCATCGTCCGGCTCCTGGATATCCTGATACGGCTCGGGGGCATCCGATTGGTCTCGCTGAACGGAGGGAGCAAACACAACGCCATTCCGAGAGAGTGTGAAGCCCGGCTCCTCGTGCCGACTCCGCTTCTCGACGATGTCACAAAGACGGTTCATGAATATGCACGGACCATTACGGAGGAGCTTGCCGCCATCGAACCGGAGGTACGATGCACCCTGACCCGAATCAGTATCGAAGGAGCGGCCTCAGATCCCGCCATGGCGGAGACTCCCCCGCCGATGACCGACGCGTGTGCGATGGGATTGATTCGAACCCTCCGGACCATCCCCCACGGGGTTCTGCGGATGAGTGACGAAATGCCGGGGCTGGTAGAAACCTCCACCAACCTCGCGGTGGTTACCACCAAGCACGATACGGTCGACATTCTCACCAGCCAGCGCTCCTCGCGAAATTCGGGCAGGGACGACGCCTCGCAGATGGTTCGCTGCTCCCTGGAGGGAATCGGTGCGCAGGTAACATTCAAGAGTGAGTATCCCGCGTGGCCGCCCGACCCCGCGTCGCCCCTGCTGCGTCTCATGCTGGACACCTACCGCCGGGTCATGGGGTCGGAGGCGGAGGCCAAGGCGATCCACGCCGGTCTCGAGTGTGCGGTGATCGGTGCCAAATTCGAAGGCATGCGGATGATCTCGCTGGGACCCGATATCCTGGACGCACATACGCCGCGGGAGCGGGTGTCGATCCCGTCAACAGGTCGGACATGGTCGTTCCTTCGAGCCGCACTCGAACGGATCGGCAGATTGGACACGGGATGGGAGAGGCTCGGAGATGGGAGAGAATCCAGATCAGGATCATGACGAGATGACGAGATGACGAGACGGACGAACCTGGACGGCCCGACCCGCACGGTCATTCGTCCGACTTCACGAGCCGCGCGAGTTCCCGCCCGCGTTCGACGGCCAGAGCCTGCTCCTCCGGCCCGGGGGCGCCCTGCCACTCCACCGGCTCGATACACTGCAGTTTCATTCCGTCGGTACGTTCCTTGAACTGCTTCTGCGCACCCCCCGACCAGCCGTAGGACCCGAACCGGAACACCTTCCGGTTGTTCACGTGGCTCCTGTCGAAGATATCGAGCACATGGGCCATGGGGGGAAACATCCTGTACTCGTATGTCGGCATTCCGAATACCAGCCCCTTCGACCGCCAGGCGGAGGCGAGGACGTAGGAGACGTGGGTCTGCGGCACACGGTGAACATCCACCGGTACTCCCTCCTCCTCGATACCCTTCAATACCGACGACAGCAACGATTCCGTATTGCCGTACATGCTGCTCCAGATGACGGTAATGCGCCTCTCGGCCGGGCCCTTCAGATATGAGGCGTATTTCACATACCGATCTATGATGGTCTTGGGATTTTTACGCCAGATGATCCCGTGGGAGGGGGCGATGATCCGGATATCCACGTCGGACAGTGCATCGATGGCCCGCAGCACGAAGGCCGAGAAGGTCGACACGATGTTGGCGTAGTATCTGAGACTCTCTTCCTCGAAGAACCGGTGTTCCTCCTCGGTCAGTTGATCGTCAAACGCCCCATCCTCCCGTACCTGCCCAAACGAACCGAAGGCATCACAGGAGAAGAGTACGCCCGTGGAGGACTCGTACGTCACGATAGTCTCGGGCCAGTGGATGTTCGGCGCGTCGAAAAACTCGAGTACCTTGCCGCCGCCGAGATCGAGGCTATCTCCCGAGCCCACAGCCTGTACACCATCCTCTATACCGTAGAAGGCGGCCACCAGAGGAACTGCCTTCTTCGAGGCGTAGATCTCGAGGCCGGGATTTCGCTGCCTGAGTTCGCGCAGCCATCCGGTGTGATCCGGCTCCATATGGTTCAGCACGAGATAATCGATATCTTCATACCCGATCGAGAGAGAACTCAGTTGTTTACCGATAGACGCAGGCGCATCGTCCCAGTCTTTCACAAGATCGATAAGGGCGGTCTTCTCTCCCTGCACCAAGTATGCGTTTAACGATACGCCGTTGGGTATCGGCCAGATCCCCTCAAACAGATCCTTCGATCCGATATTGGCACTGAGCCGGTAGGTTCCTTCCGCTATCTTCAAAGCCTCCATTATTACCCCCTATGTTAGTACAAAATGTGTCGGAATCGCGTGTGCCGCAGTCGCGACAAGATCTCACCGATATATTATACGATTTTCATCATCTTTTGTTGATTTTTCAATTTGATTGGGTACATTTATAGTACCGAATAGATATATTTTTTTGCATATTGTACGGCACGGACGGAGCATCGCGAAACGGTCCGCACGATTGCCGTAGAGAGAGGAAATTCATGAAGAAGATAGTGATCTCGCTTCTCATCGTATCGATGATAGTGGCGGGATGTGTGAAACCGCCGCAGGAGGCGGAACCGGTCAATCTACTCGCCCTGATCGAGGAGGTGCTGCTTCGAGCCAACGAAGTCCGCTATGATGCCTCCGCCCGGAGCGAGTTTGCCGAAGAGGGGCGTCAGCTCGAAACCCTGATTGCCTTCTACGAGGGTTCGAAGATCATATTCACCGCAAATCGTCTGGAACCCTCGGCCAAGGACCTTGTCTGCACCAACGGTCACAACGAGTTCCTGATACTCAGAGATATGTACACGACCATGGGTCCGGACAATACGCTCGCGTTCTCCCTGAACGGTGAGGAGTGGTATTTCGGACAGAACGACTCGAAGAAGGGAATCTTCCATATCGCCACCGATTACCACTTCGAGCCGAACTTCGACTCGAGACGCAATGTCCTCACGGTAGGATTCAAGGGATCGATGCGCCTCGCCGATATGGCCGAACCCTTCACCTTCAAGAAACCCAGAGAGACGGTCTACCTGGACTCCGGAATGATACTCTACGACTCGGACGACAAGAAGGCTTCACTGGACCTGAAGAACCGGCAGTTGTTCATCCGTAAGGGCACCATTGTGAAGATGGATATGTCGATCGGCGGCAACATCGTCACCAGTACGAGCTCGTCGGAAAGACTCGTGTTTACGGCGGCCAAGGATCTTTTTATCTACAGGAAATCGAGTACCATGGCGGGCCTAAGTTTCGACAACCAGGACTGGTCGATCTCACCCTTCGCGTTCAAGATCGACCGTAATACGAGCATCGTCGGCACGGGTCCCAGATCGATCTTCGCAGACTTCACGGGAGTCGTCTCGTATAACGGAAAGTGAGCGTTCACTCCGCTCGTTGTACCCCGTTCCTGAAAATACTCAGTCCGGAATCCGATTCGGGGTCACATTTTCTTCTCTCACGTGTCCACATGGCGTGCTGCTCGGGGTAGATCGCCGCCTCGGGGTGGGGCATCAGCCCCAGTATCCTGCCCGTCCTGTCGGTGATTCCGGCCGCGTCCATCTCGGATCCGTTCGGGTTCCTGCCCGCGTATCGCAGGGCGATGAGGGACTCCTCCTGCAGGATGGATCGTACTTCCGGATTCCCGGCGACGAATCTCCCCTCGCCATGCCGGATGGGGAGATCCATCGTGTCGAGTCCCTCGGTCCACACACACGGACTCGAAGGTTCGAATCGGACCGTGACCCAACTATCCTCGAATACTCCGGAGTCGTTGTGAATGAGGGATACCTCAGGCCGCCACCCTCCCTCGAGATTCGGGAGGAGTCCGCACTTGACCAGCACCTGGAAACCATTACAGATGCCGATGATCAGGCCGCCCCGTTCTATCAGTTCCTCCAACGCAGGTCGAAGGAACTGTTTGACTACATGAGCCAACGCGAGTCCCGATCCCAGATGATCCCCAAACGAGAACCCACCGGGGAACGCCGCGATGGAGTATCGGTCCAATCTCGTCGGATCCCTGATCATATCTCCCACATGGACCCGCTCCGCGACGGCTCCCGAAGATTCGAACGCCTCCGCCAACTCATAGTCCGCGTTGATTCCATATCCGGTCAGTATACACGCTCTCACCATCGACAGATTCCTCTCAATCCCATAACCGTTTCCAAGCCTGGGCGATCTCCGGGATGCCGACTCCGGCAACTGACGCCCCGCTTCGATGGAACTCGATTCGGGGCGCGGTGACCACCGTCCCGATCCGCCGGCACGGCAGGCCTTCGAACCGGGCTTCGAACGACGCGGCCGACTCCGGCCGGACACTCACCAAGAGCCGGGAGGCGCTCTCACAGAAGAGGATCCGACCGGGTTCCATCTCCCGAATATCCGCTCCGGGTACCAGATCGAGATCGATCTCCGCTCCGAACCTTCCACCGAAGGCCGATTCGGCCGCGGCCACGCCCAGTCCTCCCTCGGAGAGGTCGTGACAACTCGCCACCTCGCCTGCCGACACTGCCTCGGAGTAGATCCGGTACAGTTGCAGGGCGCCGGTGAAATCTACTTCCGGTGACGCTCCCATGTCGATGCCGATCATCCGCTCATAGGCGGATCCGCCCAACTCACCCCGTGTCCGGCCCAGCAGGAACACGACGTCTCCGGCCTGCTTGAAGTCGGTGGTCACGGTCCGGCGAATATCCTCGATGACTCCCATGAGCGAGACGAGCAGGGTCGGCCGCACGGAGATCTTCTTGCCGTCGGCGACGGTGTCGTTCTTCATCGAATCCTTCCCCGAGATGAGAGGGATTCCGTAGGCCAGGCAGGAATCCTGGAGTCCCTTACATGCCCGTACCAACTGGGCCATCTTGTACCGACCGTCCGGAGTCCGGTCCGACTCCACCGGATCGGGCCAACAGAAGTTGTCCAACGCCGCGGCGAAATCCGGGTCGCCGCCGCAGGCGATATGCGCCCGATACGCCTCATCCACCGCACAGGCGGCCATCCGATAGGTATCGTAGTCGCCGTATCGCGGGCAGATTCCGTGGGTGACGGTGATGCCGCGGTAGGAGGGCCGGAAGGGCCTCAGCACCGCGCCGTCCGAGGGACCGTCGGCGGATTCTCCCACAAAGGGCTTCATGACGGAACCACCCTGTACCTCGTGATCGTACCGGCGTACCAGGGGTTCCTTCGAGGCGATGTTCGGATCGGCCAGGAGCTCGAGAAGATCGGAGCCCGGACTCCGTCCTGAGGGTAAGCGTCCATAGGACACCGGCTTCCGACGCCAGTGGGCCCTCAGCCGCATCCGCGGCAGGCCGTCATGCAGGAACGCCACGCCGAGACGTCCCACAGGCTGTTTTCGATGGTAGATATCGATGTACCCGTCACCGGTGAAGCGTCCGACCACGGTAGCTTCGACGTCACGCCGTGCGGCCAGGTCCATCAGGGCATCCAGCGAGTCGCGATGCACGGCGAGGCTCATCCGCTCCTGTGACTCGGAGACGAGGATCTCCCACGGGGCGAGGCCCTCGTATTTCAGCGGACAGGCGTCCAGGTCGATGCGGATACCTCCGCTCTCCTCGGCCATCTCGCCGAGGGAGGAGGAGAGCCCGCCGGCGCCGTTATCGGTGACTCCCTTGTAGAGCCCGAGGTCTCGGGCCTCCAGGAGAAAATCACTCATCTTTTTTTGCGTGATGGGGTCACCGATCTGCACCGCCGAGGTCGGCGAGGTCTCATCCAGGGCCAGGGATGAGAACGTGGCCCCGTGGATTCCATCCTTGCCGATCCGGCCACCCACCATGACGGCCAGATCCCCCGGATCGATATGCTTGATCCAAGCCCCTTCACCCCCGATGGCGGCGGGAAGGGCACCGCCGGTGCCGCAGTACACCAACGGCTTTCCCATGTAGCTCTCGTCGAACACGAACGCCCCGGCCGCGACGGGTATACCCGACTGGTTGCCGCCGTCGATGATACCGTGGTGGACCCCCTCCATCACCTGACGGGGACGCAGCAGTCCGGCGGGTACCTCGTCGTCGGGAGTATCCGGATCGGCAAAACAGAGGACGTCGGTGTTGAAGATCGGCCGAGCCCCCTTGCCGGTCCCGAGGATGTCTCGATTGACGCCGACGATGCCGGTGATCGCTCCGCCGTACGGATCCAGGGCCGACGGGGAGTTGTGCGTCTCGACCTTGAAGCACAGGAGGTTCTCGCCGTCGAAATCGATGACGCCGGAGTCGTCGTGGAACACCGACTTCAGGAAGGGCTTGTCGGGAGCGAGTCTCTCGGTGGTACCGCGGATATATTCGGCGAAGAGCGAGGGGATCCTCTCCTCGAACACCGTTACGCCGTCTTCCGCAACCTCGGTGTAGCAAACCTCGGCGTTGAGGATCTTATGCTTACAGTGCTCCGACCAGGTCTGTGCGATCATCTCGAGCTCCACGTCGGTGGGCTCCTCCGGCAGGCCGTTGGTCCGCCGATCGGCGCGCACGGACGCATCGCCATAATATTGCTGTATCGCCCGCATCTCCTCGAGTTCGAGGGCCAGGAGCCGCTCCGAGGAGAGCCGCCGCAGCTCATCCTGATCGAGTCCGGTGATGGCAACGGTCTCTACGTCGATCCTGCTCGGAGATACGGTGCCGGTGTAGTCCGAAACGAAACGAGATCCGCCGCCCCACATCGCTACATCGATGACGGTGGCAGACTCTATCAGCGGGTTGTAGAGGAGCTCCACGATTGTCTCGCGATTCGCTTCGAGAGGCGCTTCTCCACCAAAAATATATTGCTTCGCGGTTCGTACGGGAACATGGAGGGCTAATTGCGTACCGGTTATCTTCTCGATAAGTTCGCGGGCGGTAACTCCCACGGGATCGGTCACCCCCGGACGGTATGCGATCTCGACCGCAAACCGCCAACCGAAAACCAGGCCATCATCGAGTGCCGGACGATCTACCAACACACGCTGCGTCACAGGATCGACGAAGAGCTTCGCCGCTGCGTCGCCATCCAGTCCCGCATCGTCACCGATGAAATAGACATCGACGATCGCCTGCAGGGCGGTATCGTTTCCGACAACCGCACCCAGCTTGCGATGCAGCCGTTTGGCCCTGCCGTCTTTCGACAGATCTGAATAGAATACTTCGATTCTCATTTGATTCCCGTTCTCTCCGGAATTATCGTTAGAAACCGCCCGATGGTAGCAGAATACTCGGGCCGTGTCTAACTATCATGATCGGCCGCCGCACCAATCCGGGGCGAGACCATTGCAATCCGGCCTTTCGATGCCTATAGTCTATGGTACCATGCAGCACGAACAGCATCGCGAGACCCTGATCCACATCCTGCTTGACTTCGCCCAGCGCAACGCCGCCTGGGTTATTGCCGCGACGGTGGCCATCACCCTCGTCATGGGATACTTCGCCGTTCGCGTGCGCCTCAACCCGGATATCGAGTCGTTGGTACCGGAGGACGATGAGGTCACGAAGTTGATTGCGAAATACGCATCCGGGGAGGGAACCACCGATTATCTCTACCTGCTGGCGGAAAGTGAGAATGTTTTTACCCTCGAAAAGTTGAGGGTATTCGAGACTGCATTGAATTCCATCCAAGAGCTACCCGGGATCGAAGGCGGCATCACACCCTTCAATTTCTTTACATTCCGAAAGGCGGGCGTTCGTCTGGACGTACAGCCGCTGAGTATCGGAGAGAGGGCCCCACAAACCAAGAAGGAACTGGAGACCTTCAAGCAGCGTATTTTAGGGGAATCCTTCGCGCGGAACTTCGTACTGAGTACCGACGCCGACGCCCTGGCGGCGATCTTTCCGGTAGGAGTCATCGAGGATACGGGCACCTTCGTGGACCGGCTAGACGAGATCATCGCAGAACTCGACGACCATTTCACCGTCTATACCACCGGTTCGATGCTGTTCACCGAGCGGTCACAGGTATACCTTATGCGGGATTTCTCCTGGCTCTCCGGACTGGCGGTGCTCTTCATCCTGGTGATGTTCTACGTGGGATTCAGGTCCAAACGGGCGGTGGTCCTCCCGATACTGACGGTTTCGATGGGGACCGTCTGGTGTCTGGGATTCATGTCGCTGGTTGGGTATGAGCTGTCGCTGGTGGCGATCATGACCCCCCCGCTGGTGATTACCCTGGGCAGTTCCTACAGCATCCATATCCTGAATCAATATTACCGCGAGTCTCACGATGGAACCGGGAGACGAGACCAACGCTGGATCACCCTGGCCGTAGAACATGTGACCCGCACGATCCTCCTCACCTCACTCACCACGGTGATCGGATTCCTCAGCCTGATCACCACCACCATGCCCCAGACAAAGGAGTTCGGGATTTCAACCTCAGTGGGTGTTGCCGCATGTTCGATCCTCACCATGTTCTTCTTTCCGGCGTATCTCTCACTGCTGAAGCATCCCGAAATATTCCAATACAAGTATGTGGAAAGCGGGTTTCTCACCCGCAGGATTAGGGCGATCGCGGGCATAGTGCTGAACCTGCGATGGCCGATCTTTCTCTTTCTCCTGACGATACCGGTGCTCTTTTACTTCGGATATACCCGCATGAAGCTGCAATCCGATTATATCGCCTACTTCCCCTCAAACGATCAGGCGGTGCAGGATCTGAACCAGATCAACCTCAAGATGGGCGGATATCAACAGATGAACCTGTCTCTGAATGCGCCGAACGGTGAGAGAAACTACTTCCTGGAGACCGATGTCCTCAAGCTCATAACCGAGTTGGAGGAACGGATGATGGCGGACCCCAACATCTCCACGGTCACCTCGTTTCCTGCGTATCTCAGACACCTCGCCGGAGTCATGACCGGCAAGCCGGGAATACCGGAGACGAAGGGACTGACGCTGCTCCTCTCACGGTTCTTCATGAGCCTGGGTGATCAGGATACGGCAACGTTCTATTCGGTGTTCGCGAACGAGGACTTCTCTACCATTACCATCGTGTTTACTATCTTCGATTCGGTGAACCGGGCGGTGCTGCACGAGGAGAACCTGCGGGCGCTGATCGATCGGGTGGAATCGGACGCCGATGAGATTCTGGCGGACGCCCCCGGAGGAAGGATCACCTACGACGTGTGGGGAATTCCCATGCGGTATCTCTCTCTATCCGAGGTACTCACGCAGGACCAGCGTACGTCTACCATCGTCTCCGTCATCGCCATCTGGATCGTGGCCTCCCTGGCCTTCAAGTCGATCCGCTTCGGACTCTACGCACTGATTCCGCTCCTCACGGGAATCATGCTCAACATCGCCTTCATGGCGGTAACCGGTATCGCCCTGGACTTGAGCACCATCATGGTCTCCAGCGTAGCCATCGGTGTCGGGGTAGACGACTCGCTGCATTTCATCATCCAGTTCCGCAAGCAGCGGATAGATCATCCGGAAGACGAACCCAAGGTCATCTCCCGCACCCTGGAACTCACCGGCCGCCCCATCTTCCTCACCACCGTGGCAATCGTCGGCGGCCTGCTGGTACTGGCCTTCGCCAACTTCCAGCCCATCCGGAACTTCGGAATCCTGGTCTCCTTCGCCCTGACCGCCACCATGTTCGGCACCATCTTCATCCTTCCGGTAATCCTCTACTTCGACTGGAAGGTGCATGCGTTCGTGGATCGGGTGTTGGGGCAATAAGGGGTTCACCCATCTCCGATCTTGTGGATCTTCATCACGTTCGTGCCGCCGCTGCCGCCGGCGGGGATGCCGGCCGTGACGACCACCAGATCGCCATTTCGAGCCAGTCCGGCGGTAACGAGAGCCTCGTCGGTCTTCCGAATCGTCTTGATGAATGCATCCTCGAACGAGGTAACCAGCACGGACCTGATGCCCCATACCAGAGAGAGCCGGTGGTGGGTCGATTTCAGCGGGGTGATCGCCAGGATGGGAACCTCCGGTCTGAATCGCGAAACCATGATGGCGGTCCTGCCGGAGATCGACTGGGCCACGATGTACGACGCATCGAGCTCACGTGCGGCCCTACAGGCCGCGGAGGCGACCGCCTCCTCGATGTCGTTTTCCGGGTTCTGGTCGTATTCGGGCCGCGCCCTCTTCGGTGTCGTATCATTCTCTACGTTTTCGATGATCCGCCGCATCATCGCCACCGAATCGAGCGGATACGCTCCCACGGCGGTCTCCCCGGAGAGCATCACGGCGTCACAGCCGTCGAACACCGCGTTGGCCACATCGGTCACCTCGGCCCGGGTGGGCAGCGGATTGTCGATCATGCTGTTGAGCATCTGTGTGGCGGTGATGACCGGCTTGCCGACGGTGTTACAGGCGCGGATGATGGCCTTCTGATGGAGCGGCACCATCGACATCTCCGCCTCGACCCCCAGGTCACCCCGCGCGACCATCACCGCGTCGGCGGCTTCTATGATCTCGTCGATCGCTCCCAAGGCCGCCACTCGTTCTATCTTGGCCACTATCAGCGGTGGATTCGCCGCTCCTTCCATGGCCTTGCGGAGCCTGCGGATATCGTCTCCGTTCTCGACGAAGGAGAGGGCCACGAAGTCGACCTCATGCCGCAGCCCAAACTCGAGATCCTCCAGGTCCTTCTCCGTCGGGGCCTTCACCGAGAGGCGGCTGTCCGGGAAGTTCACGCCCTTGTGCGAGAGCAGGATTCCGCCGTAGAGCACCTCACACACCAGCCCGCCGGTATCCTTTTCGACCACTTCGGCCCCAAGGAGGCCGTCGTCGAACAGGATTCGCTCGCCCCTGTCTATGTCGTCCACCAGGCCGGGGTAACTCACCGGCACGGTGTGGTCGGCGGTCTCGGACCCGGTACCGTCCACAGGAGGGTGAAGCGACCCATCATCGACAACGAGTCGCATCCGATCACCCTTTTTCAGGCATATCCCGTCCGCTGGAAGATCTCCCGTCCGGATCTTCGGCCCGCGCAGATCCTGCAGGATTCCGATATTCCTGCCCGTCTCCGCACGCAGTCGTTTCAACCGGTCGATCGTGGCCGCATGGTATTCATGCGTGCCGTGCGAGAAATTCAACCTGGCGACATCCATTCCCTCCGCCGCCAGACGATTCAGAACCTCATATGATTCGGTTGCCGGACCGAGGGTACATACGATTTTTGTCTTTCTCATTTCCGCTTAGCCTCCTATAGTCCCGGGTAATCCAGCGTTGCGAAGTAATCGGCCGGGGTTTCCGCCCTGCGGATCGGCCGCACCGAGCCGTCCGGTTTCAAGAGCAGTTCCGCGCTCCGCAGCTTGCCGTTATAGTTGAACCCCATGGCGTGGCCGTGGGCGCCGGTGTTGTGGATGGCCACCAGGTCACCCTCCTCGATCTCCGGCAGGGAACGGGCCACGGCAAACTTGTCGTTGTTCTCACACAGAGAGCCGGTCACGTCGTAGACATGATCCCTGGGCGCACTCTCCTTGCCCAGCACGGTGATGTGGTGATAGGCGCCATAGAGGGCCGGCCGCATCAGGTTGGCCATGGAGGCATCCAGGCCGATGAAGGTCTTGTAGGTCTCCTTCTTGTGGATGACCCGGGAGATCAAATACCCGTAGGGGCCCGTTACCATGCGGCCGCACTCCATGACCACCCGTACCGGGTCGAGCCCGGCGGCCACGATCTTGTCCATATACTGGAATTTGATGCCCTCGGACACCCGCTCCAGGTCCACGGCGGTGTCGTCGAGGTTGTAGGGGATGCCGACACCGCCGCCCAAGTTGACGAAGCCGATCTTGATGTCCCGCTTCTCGGCCACCTCGACCACCACGTCGAAGAGGATCGCAGCCGTCTCGACGAAGTACTCCGGGTTGAGCTCGTTCGAGGCAACCATGGTGTGGAGGCCGAAGGTCTTGGCTCCGAGCTCCCGGGCCGTGGCGTATCCTTCGAGCAGCTGCTCCCTGGTAAAACCGTATTTTGCATCGGTTGGGTCGCCGATGATGGAGTTGCCCTTCTTCAGATTCCCCGGATTGTAGCGGAAGCAGATCGTCTCCGGCATTCCCACGTGCCTGGTCAGGAAGGGGATATGACTGATGTCGTCCAGGTTGATGACGGCTCCGAGGTCGGCCGCCTTGATGTATTCGGCCGCCGGGGTGTCATTGGAGGAGAACATCATCTCCTGCCCCTGAATTCCCGCCGCCGACGCCAGGAGCAGCTCCGGCAGGGAGGAGCAATCGGCACCCATCCCCTCATCCTTGAGGAACTCGAGGATATACGGATTCGGCAGCGCCTTCACCGCGAAGTAGTTCTTGAATCCCCCGGGGACCCAGTCGAAGGCACCGAGAAAGCGCCGGGCGTTCTCCCGGATGGCCTTCTCGTCGTAGATATGGAACGGCGTCGGATACGCGGAGGCGATCTCCTCCAACTGATCCTTGCTGAAGGGGAGTGTCTGGTCGATCATGGAACATACAGTACGGAGGGGCCGGGGCTTCGTCAAGACATATTGACAGACATCCTTGACCACCGGCTCAGGGGATGGTATTTTCGGTTGCAGTGAGGACGGCCCGGCCGTCCCTCTTCCGGAGGACAGCGATGATCGACATAGCCCTTATCAGAGAACAACCCGACCGCGTGCGCGAGGCACTCCTGAAGCGGATGGATTCGGTGGACCTCGATAGGATCCTCGAACTCGATTCAGCCCGACGTGAGATCCAGGGGGAGGCAGATGCCCTCAAAGAAAAGCGCAACAAGGTCTCCAAAGATATTCCCCGCTTGAAGCAGGCCGGTGAGGACGTCTCCGGCCTGCTCGAAGAGATGAAGAGTGTCTCAGGGGTGATCAAGGAACTGGACGGCCGCCTCTCGGAGACCGAAGAGAAACTCGACGATCTGCTCCTGCGGCTCCCGAACATGCCGGATCCCGACGTGCCGGCCGGCGGCAAGGAAGCCAACGAGGTACTCAGGGAGTGGGGAGAGAAACCCGAGCCGGATTTCGAGCAGAAGGACCACGTGGAACTGGTCGAACGGCTCGGGCTCATCGACTACGAACGGGGCGTAAAACTCGGGGGCAACGGATTCTGGATATATACCGGCAACGGCGCCCGGATGGAGTGGGCCCTCCTCAACTACTTCATCGACTCCCATCTGGCGGACGGGTACGAGTTCATCCTGCCTCCCCACATCCTGCTGTACCGGTGCGGCGTGACGGCCGGGCAGTTTCCCAAGTTCACCGACGATGTCTTTCAATTGAAGACGGACAACTTTCAATTCATTCTTCCCACCGCAGAGACGGCCCTGATCAACTTTCACAGAGACGAGGTGCTGCGGGAGGCTGAGCTCCCGAAGAAGTATTTCGCCTACACGCCCTGCTATCGCAGGGAAGCCGGCAGCTACCGGACCGAGGAACGCGGGATGATCAGGGGCCACCAGTTCAACAAGGTGGAGATGTTCCAGTTCACACGGCCCGAGGACTCAGACGCCGCCCTGAAGGAGCTGCTGGAAAAAGCCGAGAGACTCGTACAGGGGCTGGGCCTCCACTACCGGATCAGCAAGTTGGCGGCCAAGGATTGCAGTACGCCCGCGGCCAAGACCTTCGACATCGAGGTGTGGATCCCCAGCATGGGTGACTACAAGGAGATCAGCTCGGTCTCCAACACACGCGACTATCAGGCCCGGCGGGGCGGCATCCGCTTCAAGCGTGCGGAGACCAAGAAGAACGAGTTCATCCACGCCCTGAACGCCTCCGGCCTGGCCACCAGCCGCCTCTTGCCGGCCATCGTAGAACAGTTCCAGAACAAGGACGGCAGTGTCACCCTCCCGAAACCATTAGCGGACCGCATGGGTATGGAGAGGTTTCTGCCGACCGAGGCAGAGTGAACGACTACGGCGGGAGGATGACGTGATCGAGGTACGGGCACCGGACGACATGCACGTGCATCTGCGGCAGGGACCCCACCTGGCCGAATATGCCCGGGTCACCGCCACGGTTTTTCCCCGGGCCCTGGTGATGCCCAATACGCTCCCTCCCATCACCAGCCCCGGGACCCTGACCGAATACCGGGGCAGGATCGAATCTGCCGCTCCCGATTTCACACCGTTGATGAGCTTCAAGATCCTGCCGGGGATGATCGGCGAAGAGATCAAAGCCCTGGCCGAGGCCGGCGCCGTGGCCGGCAAACTCTATCCGGCAGGCGCCACCACCAACGCCGAAGACGGCGTCGCCGATCCACAGGCGATCTACCACATCTTCGAGGCCATGCGCGACGCCGGGCTGGTGCTCTCGGTCCACGCCGAGGACCCGGAGTACCCCGTGCTGGAACGTGAACACGCCTATCTGCCGGTGATCCGACGGATCGCCGGTAATTTTCCGGGTTTGCGGATCGTAGTTGAGCACCTCTCGACGGCGGAGGGGGTGGAGACGGTGAAGGAGTTGTCCGCCGGTGTCAGGGTGGCGGCAGGCGGTGTGGCCGCGACAATCACGGTCCATCACCTGATGTTTACCCTGGAGGATTTGATCGGCGAATCCATCCGGCCGCACCTGTACTGCAAGCCCGTAGTCAAGACACGGAACGACCGAGATGCCCTGATCGAAGCGGCCTGCTCGGAGAATCCAGCGTTCTTCTTCGGTTCCGACAGCGCCCCCCATCCACGGCAGAAGAAGGAGTGTGCCGAAGGTGCCTCCGGGGTTTTCTCCTCACCGGTGGCCATGGAACTCCTTGCGGGAGTTTTCGAGACGGCCGGCCGACTGGACCGACTGGAAGAGTTCACCTCCCGCTTCGGGGCCGATTTCTATGGCCTTCCCCTCAACAGGGGAAAACTCGTCTTGGATCGACAATCGTGCATCGCCCCGGCCTCGGTGGGTGGCGCGACACCGTTGGCCGCCGGCTGGGAACTGCCCTGGAGCATCGTCTCCATACAGTCCCCCTCCATATCGACCTCCTGACTGTTGTCATTTCGCCGACACAGAGCGCAGACCGGACATAGATCCTGTACCGGCCCTCTTTTTTCCCGCATTTCTTGACAATTGGGTTTCCTGAGCTTATGGTTCAGATAGGTATGGACGACGAACTGGACGATTTAGTCAAACTTTCCTTTTTCACAGACATCGGGAAGGCGATCGTCTCGGCAAAGGGCCTCTCCCAGATCATCGACCGGGTCATGGAACAGGTGGGCATGATTTTCGCTCCACTCAACTGGTCACTCCTCCTCGTGGACAGCCGCACAGACGAACTCGTCTTCCGCGTGGCTGTCGGAGAGGCTGCAGACACCTTGCAGGGAAAACGTATTCCGTTGAACAAGGGGCTCTCCGGATGGATCGCACGTACCGGTCAGGCGGTGATCATCCGGGATGTGAAGAAAGACAAGCGATTCAGCGACGAGATCGACAAGATGACCGGCTTCACCACCGAGTCTCTGATCGGCGTTCCCCTACGAACCGGCGAGAAGGTGATCGGCGTCATCGAGCTGGTGAACAAGCTGAGCGGCGAACCGTTTTCGGGCCTGGAGCTGAAGGTACTCTCCACGATCGCGGATTTCGCGGCAATCGCCCTAGAGAAGGAGTTCTACATCAAGGCCATCCGCAAGGTGTCGCAACTCGATCACCTCACCGGAGTGCTCAATCGCCGGAGCTTCGACAGGATCTTTGACCGGGAAATGGAGCGCTGCAAACGATACGGAACCTGTCTATCGGTCCTGATGCTGGATATCGACAACTTCAAACAGATCAACGACGAGAAGGGCCATCTCCACGGCGACGGGGTCTTGCAGCGTTGCGCGTCTATCCTCAAAGAGGAGGTCCGGAAGGTCGACTATGTAGCCCGATTCGGCGGCGACGAGTTCGTGGTGCTCATGCCCGAGACGACGGAAGAACTGGCCGCCAAGGTTCGGAGTCGCATATTGAAGAGAATCGAACGGAAGGGCATCGAGGAACCCGAATACGCCTTCAGCGCCAGCATCGGCATGCACACAGCCGGGCCGGACGGCGTCATCGACCTCCTGAACAAGGGAGACGAGGCGATGTATAGGGAGAAGGACCGCTCGCGGCCGCTCACCCCCAATCAGGACCTCCTGGAATTCCTAGAAGAAGAGGAGACGGCATACCCTTACGACTAACCGCTATAGGTGGTTGCCGTTTCAGGAATG
>CAZAKE010000024.1:18560-40051 GCA_964485495.1 uncultured Spirochaetales bacterium | reverse complement strand
GGTTCCGGATTTCGAGGAGTGGCATAAAAGGATCCTATTTCCGCGTCCCGGCCGGGGAGAGGGGCGGTATCAGCAGATAGAGGGCCACCGCCGCGCCGATCTTGATCACGTCTCCTACGATGAAGGGTATGAAACCGGCGGAAACGGCGGCCGGCCAGGCCATGTTCGTACTCAATTTGAGCCATGAGACCCCGCACGCATAGACGATGAACATACCGGTCACCATTCCGGTGACGACCTTGAAGATCCGCCGGTCGGAGGAGAGAAAACCGATTATCAGCACGGCAGGCAGATAGCCGACCAGGTATCCACCGGTGGGTCCTGCCAATCGGGCGAGTCCCCCGGTTCCCCCTGCGAACACCGGTAACCCGAGGATACCCAAGAAGAGGTAGAGACCGACACACGCAAGACCTTTTTTCGGTCCAAGGTATGCGGCCGTTAACAGTACGAAGAAATTCTGCAGGACAAGTGGAACCGGTCCGATCGGAATCGACAGGTATGCCCCGGCCGTGATCAGGGCGGCAAAGAGGGCGATCATTACGGAATTTCTGAGGACCGAGACCTCCGGCGAGAGATACCCGATCCCCGTCTCATCATTCACCAAATACCCCCGCAGCTGTCGCCGTCGAGCGAGCATGCGGGTTGAAAGGTACCAAGGTACCGCCGCCTCGTCAAGATCCGGAGCATTGAGGAACGAAGTCAATATCGCAGAAACGGAGCTGATATACGGCTATTACTCTGGTTCCAATTAATATTGCTTGGCGAGTACGAACGGCCTCTGTTTTCCCGATTTTCTTGCGGATACCTCGATTTTTGCTTTTCGCAATATTGAAATATTGCTATATTAGGGGGAGAGGCCCCGACGGCACAGGCACGAATACAGGAGGTTGCACGATGCGGAAACGACTACAACATGCCCTGCTCCTTGCGATATGTATACTGGTGATACCGGTTTTCGCCGCGGCGGAGATCGAATGGGTCACATCCTACGATCAGGCGATGCGGAAGGCGGAACGCTTGGACAGAAACGTCTTCGTACTCATCACCGCGCCCTCGTGGTGTGGACCCTGTCAGATGCTCGAGGCCGAGACGATGATCGATCCCGCGGTAATACAACTCCTTAATGAGGAGTATGTCTCGCTCAGGGTACTGGACGTCGTAGACGGTAAGCGAAATCCGGAGTTGACGAAGTTCTCGTTCGGCGGATACCCAACCATGTTCGTCTACAACACCGATGAGGAGCCGTTGACGACCAGCGTTGGATTCATCGAGACCGACCAGTTCCTTCGGAGGATCGGACCATTCACCGATCCGGACTACGATCCGTCGGACCACTTCATCACCTTCGAACATTCCGGGGGCGTGATCAGGCAAGTTTCCCTCGACCGGTGGATCGAGACGAAGGGCCAAGAGGAGTATTCGCTGCAGGAGGTGCAGCGCGACAACCATATCTACCTTTTTGATCCGGAGCGGGAGATTCATATTGCGATACCGCAGTTCGGTGGGGCGGCGTTTTTCTCCTCGGATAAGGGTACCGAGTGGCAACCGTATGCCGAGGTCGAACTGGAGTAGATGGATATCGGCTGAATTTGCGCGCCACTACCGAATACGCGTCGGGAATGCCGGCGTCGTCGGCCGGTTACGGCCCTTCTCTTTCGAGTGCTCTCCTCCGGGGGCTCCTTCGCAGCGATACGGAGTAGATCGCCAGTGCCGTCCAGATACATCCGAAGGTGATCGCTCTGTCTACGGTAAACTCTTGGCCGTCCGCGAAGATGCCGATTATCAGCATGCCGGTAGGGGCGATGTATTGGAGGAACCCGAGTCGTGAGAGGGGTATGCGCTTTGTCCCTGCGGAGAAGAGGAGCAACGGAGCCACCGTGGCGGCGCCGGCGCAGATCAGGAGCACGATGGTTCCCGCCGACTCGGTCATGAACGGCGAGGTGCCGTTCACCATCCCTACGATGAAGAACACGATCGCCACGGGGGTCAGAATGCCCATTTCGATACCCAACGCCGGAAGGGAGTCTACACGACAACGCTTCTTCGAGAGTGCGTAGAGGCCGAAGGTCAGACTCAGGGAGATGCTGATCCACGGGAAGACCCCGGCCCGGAACGTCGCATAGAGAACCCCTGCTCCCGCCAAGAGGAAGGCCGCCGCCTGGGTTCGGGTGAGGCGTTCGTGCAGGACGACAATTCCGAGAGCCACGTGGAAGAGCGGGTTTATGTAGTACCCCAGGCTCGCATCGAGAATGAACCCGGAAGTCACGGCCCAGATGTAGATATACCAGTTGACCCCGAGAAGCAGGGACCTGTATACCATGATCACCATCGTGCGTTTCGATCTCAAGGCCTCCAGCGCCGTGCGCCGGCCGACGCCCACGGCAAGCAATACGCCTGAGATGACGAAGGCCCAGAAGAGTCGGTTCATCAGGATATCGACCGGCGGGATGCCCCGGAGGGTTTTCCAGTAGAGTGGAAGGATCCCCCAGATCAGGAAGGACGCGGCTGCCGTCACGGTTCCAATCGCCTCCTCCCGGGGTGCAGGGCTCATAACGGCACCTCTCCCCAGGAGCCGTCCTTCAACACGTGGCGCATGGTGTAGCCTGCGGACTCGACCTTAGATCGGGCAAGATCGTAGTAGGCGTCTATCTGCTGCGGCGTATGAGCATCGGCGTTTATCGTGATTGGGATCCGGCGTTCCTGGGCCAGCCGTAGGATCCATTCGCTGGGATAGATGTCCGACATAGAGCCTCTTGCGAGACCGCCGGTATTCACCTCCATGATCACCCCCGAGGCGGCCACCGCCTCGATGGTCTCGACCACCGCCTCGCGATACCAGCCCGCCTCCTCCGAGAAGTAGGCCCCGTCACGATTGTTCTTCTTGATCAAATCGAAGTGGCCCAGTATGTCGGGCGTGCAGTGTGACAGCATCTCCCGGACCAGCCGGTAGTACCGCTTCACAAACGCCTCGGTATCACCGTCGAAAAGGGTATTCAGGATCCATGCATACTGCTGTTCCGTGTCGTCGACGGTGGGGTGCGTGCCGGTATTCGGATCAGGGATGGAGTGGACCGATCCGATACGGTAATCGAGTCCCAATGCGTCGTATCTCGGATCGCATGGTGAGATCAGCCCCGGTATGAAATCGATCTCGAGCCCGAGCAGCACCTGCGGTTTCTCGCGGTACTTCGACTTGAGCCGGCGAATCTCGGCCAGGTAGGCTTCGAGGTCCGCGGGAGGCATCGTCCAGTCGTTTTCGAAGGGGAGGGGGGCATGGCTGGAGAATCCGAGGACGTCGAATCTTTTCCGCACTGCCGCGTCGGCGTATTCAGCCGGATCGCCGGCGCCGTCGCAGTACCGGCAGTGTGTGTGATAGTTTGTGAGCATTACGCGGGATTCCTCTCTATCGGTGTCGTTTCCGAGGTGGTCTGTCTGCGGCCTCATGCCGTTGAGTCCGCCTATATTCGCGTGAAGTCCGGGTTGCAACGTCGAACGGAAGTATATTATAACACAATGAATGGAAACGTATACCTCTGAAGCGGAGTACCTGCGGGCCGTGCAAGGGCGTTCCGCACTTCCCGAAGGCTTCGTCGCCGGAAGCACCGAGTTTCGGTTCATGCCGGGGGAGATCGAGGCTCCCGAACCCTACCGTATGAATCTTTCGGCCCTCGTCGCGGAGGAACCGACAGATTCGTTCGCCGGCGTGTTCACGCGAAACGCGTATCCCGGCGCCCCCGTGTTGGTGTGCCGGGATCGGATGAAGGAACCAAAAATCCGTGGCATCATCATCAATAACAAGATCTCCAACGTGTGTGTCGCCACCGGCATCCGGGACTCCGAAACGGTGTGTGAAGCAGCGGCCGGTGTGTTCGGCGGGAGCGCCGAACAGTTTCTGCCCGCCTCCACCGGCATCATCGGATGGCGGCTTCCGGTGGAGGAGCTCAGCGCCAATATGAAGGCCCTCGAGGCGTCGGTGAGTCGAACCGGGCTGCTCGATGTCGCGAAGGGAATCATGACGACGGATGCCTTTCCGAAGATACGACGGGCCGATCTTGCCGGCGGGGCATCCATCGTCGGGACCTGCAAAGGAGCGGGCATGATCGAACCGAATATGGGCACTATGCTCGTGTTCATCATGACCGACGCGGATCTCCCCGGAGGACGCCTCGGAGAGCTGCTGAGGGACGCGGTCAATCCATCGTTCAACGCGATCTCTATCGACGGAGATCAGAGTACCAGCGACACGGCCTTGATTCTCTCCTCCCGGCGGAAACCGCCGCCCAGGGAGGATCAGTTTGCCGAGGCCCTGCGGCGTGTATGCGTCGAACTGGCGACGGACCTCGTTCGAAACGGAGAGGGGACGTCTCACGTGATCCGCTGCTCGGTTCACGGAGCTCCGGATGAGCAGATCGCGCGCGGTGCGGCCAAGGCCGTGATAAATTCCAGTCTCGTGAAGACGGCAATCTTCGGAAACGACCCCAACGTCGGGCGGATCATCATGGCATTGGGCGACTATCTCGGAACTACCGCCGAAGGCGAGGGCGGTCGGTTGTGTCTCGCCTCCTCGGTTTGCGCTCCGGCGGCAATCTCCATCGGCGAGGAGATCGTTTTTTCAGAAGGGGCCTTCCGGATCGATCCGCAGAAGGAGCGGCGAATTCATTCATACCTGGAGAACGCGGCGGCCCCGGAGGTGCCGGTGCGCTTCCCGGCTCACGATCGCACGGTGGACATATCCGTCGATCTGGGGATCGGCGAGGGTACCTTTACCGCGATGGGCAGCGATCTCTCGTACGATTATGTCCGCGAGAATGCGGAATACAGAACGTGACAACCGACAGGGGATGATATGACGAGTGTAGCAGCTGAAGATAGGATCAGGAAGGCGGGAGAGGATGTAGCCCGTTGCAGGAGAGAGATCGGGAAGCGAGTCATCGGCCAGGAGCAGATGATTTCCGGCATGCTCATGGGGCTGATTGCCGGAGGACATGTCCTTCTCGAGGGCGTCCCGGGACTGGCGAAGACCTTGGCGGTCAAGACCATCGCGGATGTGGTCGAGGCGGAATTCAAGCGACTCCAGTTTACCCCGGACCTGCTTCCCGCGGACTTGATCGGCACCATGGTCTATCGTCAGCAAACCGGCGATTTCGTAGCACGGAAGGGTCCGGTATTCGCCAACGTGGTCTTGGCCGACGAGATCAATCGTGCCCCCGCCAAGGTGCAGTCGGCGCTTCTCGAAGCCATGGAGGAGCGGCAAGTCACGATCGGTGCTACGTCGTTCCCGCTGCCGGATCCATTTTTTGTACTGGCAACTCAGAACCCGATCGAGCACGAAGGAACCTATCCTCTGCCGGAGGCTCAGCTGGACCGCTTCATCATGAAGCTCCGAGTCGACTATCCCGGAGACGGTGAGGAGTTGGCGATTCTGCGGCGAATGGGAGTCGAGCGGGAGCATCCCGTCGATAAAGTACTTACTCCTGTTTTGGTACGGGAACTGCGGGAGACGGCCGGATCCGTACTCGTAGACGAGAAGATCGAAGAGTATATCGTCGCCATAGTCACGGCGACGCGCCGTCGTGACCGAGCCGCTTTCACCTATGCGCGATATATCGAGTATGGAGCATCCAGCCGAGCCACGATCTATCTGTACAGATGTGCAAAGATCAACGCGATGTACGAGGGCCGCACCTTCGTCCTGCCGGACGACGTGAAGGCCGTCGCCTACGACGTCCTTCGTCACCGTATCATTCTCTCGTATGAGGCCGAATCGGAAGAGTTGGATACCGCGAATGTCATAGAGCAGGTACTGAAAACGGTACCCGTGCCGTAAGATGGAACGGAAGAGACTCTACGAACGCATCCGCAACCTGCAATTCGTTTCCGGTAAACTCGTGGAAGGACTCCTCTCCGGAAACTACCGCACCGTATTCAAGGGCCCCGGGCTCGAGTTCGACGAAGTTCGGGAGTATGTGGATGGTGATGACGCGAGAATGATCGACTGGAACGTGAGTTCCCGAATGCCGACTCCCTACGTGAAGACCTTCAAAGAGGAGCGGGAGTTGACCCTCTTTCTCCTTATCGATGTATCGGCCTCTTTGAACTCGGGAACCGGTCCGGTCAGCAAGGCGGAGATCTCGGCGATGGTTGCCGCACTCCTCTCGTTTGCCGCGGTGCAGAACAATGATAAAGTCGGCGCGGTCTTCTTCAGCGATCGTATCGAGAAGTGGGTGCCTCCTATCAAAGGGAGGAAGCACGTGATGCGTTTGGTGGAGGACATGGAGACGATCGCCCCGAAGGGGCGAGGCTCCGACCTCTCCCTGGCGGTGCGGACCGTGTATGAATCCCTCAAGCGCAGAGGTATCTGTGTGCTCCTCTCCGATTTTCGGATGCGATACGCCTGGCAGGAGATCTCCCTCCTCTCGCGAAAGCACGACGTCATCGCCGTCAAGGTCATCGATCCGTCGATGGTTTCGTTTCCGCCGATCGGATATCTCGAGGTCGTCGATCCCGAAACCGGTGATGTCATCAGCGTAAACGGCCGTTCGAAAAAATTCGCGGAACAATACGGAGAGTTCTGGGAGACCCGCCACATCCTTTGGCAGCGAAGCTGTCGCCGGAGGAAAATCGACACGTTGACGATATCGACTGAAGAGGACCCGGTAGAGGCACTCTTCCGTTTTTTTGCCCGGAGAAGAAAGCGATGAATCCTGGTGAGAACCGTCGGACGTGGATATGCAGGGTAATCACCATTCTGCTCCTGCAGGCGATCACGCCGCTCGCGGCCCGGCAGATAGAAGTCAGACAGACACTGTTTCTCCCTCCCGAATACTACGTCGGAGACGAGGTGGAACTTCGTATCCGCTTTCTCGCGCCGGACGGCGTGAATCCGCGGAGTCCCGATTCGCTGCCGGAGTCTTCCTGGCTCGAGTTTTCCGGCGCGGATATCGGAAAAATCGGCGATGAATGGGAAGCGAGAATCACGTTCGTTTCCTTCAGACCCGGCACCCGAACCCTGCCGACTATCGAGTTCGGCGACGTCGTCATCGAAGGAATCAAGAGTCATACCTCCGCAATATTGGAGACCGACGATCCGGGATTCGTCGAGTCTCGTGGACAGCTGTATCTGCCTGGTACCGAACTCATCCTGGCAATCCTGATCGGGACGGTCTTTGCCGGCCCTCTTGCCGGGTTTGGCCTGGTTGGACTATTACGGGGGAAGTTCTCTCGTATCCTGGCCGAACGGCGATGGCGGCGGCCGTATCGGGATTTCCAGAAGGATTTCAAGGAGCTATACGGACTTTCGGAGGGAATAGATGCCAAGTCGTTTTACTTCGGTCTCTCCAAGACATTTCGTACCTATCTGACGAAACGGACAGATCAGAATTACTTGACGGTGACTACTCGGGAGCTTGTCAGCCGAATCGGACAGATACTGACCGACCGGTCCGTACTCGGAGATCTGGCCGGTATCCTGACCTTCGGCGATGAGGTCAAGTTCGGTGGAAAGCGATCATCCAAACGTGAGCAGCAGAGACACATGGAGCTGATCGGACAATCCGTCGAGGAGGTCGAGGGAGTCTACCGGCACGCTCGTGAAATCGATAGAAGGAAGAAGGGGTAGCACACGCAATGATGACCTTCGAGACTCCGAGTTATCTCATTCTTCTCGCACTGCTTCCGACGGGGGTCTTCCTCAGACATGTTTGGCGAAAGCGAGGCGGGTTGGTGACCTTCTCCTTCGCGGTGTGGGGAGAAACCTACGAACCGATGCCGAAGCGGAGCGGCCGGATGGCCGCCTTCCTTTCGGGTCTCCTTCTCTGGGCCGGAATCGGGGCCTTGATCGTCGCGTTGGCAGGACCCGGTCTCATGAAGAAGGAGCGAGTATTCTTGAACCGCGGAATCGACATAATGTTGGTTCTCGACGAATCTCCGAGTATGGCGGCGAGGGACTTTCAGCCTGAGAACAGATTCGAATCGGCGAAGGAGGTGATTCGCCGGTTCGTACGAGGCCGGGAGAACGATGCAATCGGGATCGTCAGCTTCAGTAAGGAAGCGGCGTTGCGGATGCCGCCGACAATCGATCACTCCGCCGTTCTCGAGCGTCTCGATATGCTGCGGATGATGGACCTGGGAAACGGTACCGCCATCGGTATGGGATTGGCGGTTGCCGCACTGCATCTCCGCGACAGCACGGCCGATACGAAGGTGATAGTCCTTATCACCGATGGAGAGAACAACGCAGGCGAGATCACTCCGACCGCGGCTGCGGGTATAACGGCCGAACTGGGAATACGGATCTACGCCATCGGGATCGGTAGTGAAGGGGAGGTCCCGTTCGAGCTGGCCAATCCGGAAACCGGGAAGGTGTACCGGGGAACCTACAGGGGAGATTTCGACGAGGAACTACTGCAGGAGATATCTCTTTCGACCGGTGGTAGGTATTACCGTGCCGCCGGTCCGGGGGCGTTGGAGACGGTGTTTCGGACAATCGATTCACTGGAGGTGACTGAACGTCGAGTGAAGGTGAATACGCAAACCGAACCGCTCTATCGTGCATTTATATCGGCCGGAATCCTCGCCGTGCTGGCGTATTTTCTGATTCGGAAGGCCGTAATGGCGGAGGTTCTGCCATGATGCAGTATCCCGAAGTGCTCGCATTCCTGACGATCCTGATCCCGATAGGCCTGGTAGTACGGAACCGGTATATACGAGGACGTGCCGATCTCGGTATCATCGGAGGCGGTTGGCGGGAGAGTCGGCTGCAAGAGGCTTTCGTGGTGAAGTGGTTTTTCTCGTCCATCGCCCTTATCGGATGTATAGTCTTCGGAGTCCTCTCGCTGAGTGGCTTTACCACTCGTCAGTATCCGGTTATCAGGGACCCCGTCGGGCAGGATGTCGTGATCGTAATGGATGTCTCCCGCAGCATGCTGGTAGAAGACGTGGCGCCGAACAGACTCCTCAGGGCGGCCAGGATGTCTCGCGGAATTGTCGAGACGGTGGATCGTACGAGGTTTTCATTGGTTATATTCAAGGGGCGGGGGTCGCTCCTGATTCCGTTGACCGAGGATACAGATGCCCTGCTGGCGGGGATCTCGATCATCGGTCCGGACTTGATTACCGCACCCGGGACCGATCTCCAGCAGGGGATCGCCGCGGCGATAGATGCCCTCACGCCCGCGGTGGGTACCCGGAAGGTCGTCATCCTCTTTACCGACGGAGAGGCTCTCACGGGTGACATGCGGCAAGCCGCGTCGGCACTCGAAGCCGCCGGGATCGAACTGTATGCCATCGGCATCGGCACGCGTGAAGGCGGGAGTGTCCCTGACGGAAGGGGCGGATCCGTGGTAGACAGGGAGGGAAGGCAGGTGGTCTCCAGACTCGACATGGATTCTCTAAAGTCTCTGGTCGAAGCCGTCGGAGGAAAGGCGATGAACATCGCCGATTCTCGGACGCAGGGCGAACTCATCGATAGTCTGTATTTTCCAGGCAGGGGAAAGGCGATGGAAATATCGTATGCGCCGGTCGATAACTATCGGACGTTCTTAGGCATCGCCCTCCTGTTTTTACTCATACACGTCGGAGTGAGAACCATCCGCCGGCGAGGTGCGTTTTGATTGGTGACGAGAAATCCGACAGAATCGAATCTCGAATGAAACAGATCCGCCGACTTTTCCTCATCTTCTGTGTTCTGTTCTCGGGATGCAGTGCCCTGGAGCGACACTACCTCGTCGCCAAGGGCAACTACGATTACAGCCGCGGCGATTACCAACAGGCCAATATCGCATATCTGCGAGCCTTGGAAAACAGAGAGTACGAGGAGCTGCTGGCATACAACTTGGGCAACACCTACAGTGTACTCGGGGAAGCGGAAGCCGCCCTGGAGGAGTGGGAGATCTCCAAGGTTGCCTCGGAGAGAGAGGTTACATTCAGAACCCACTTCAACACCGGCTGTTTACTCTACGATCTTGGACGCTACTCCGAGGCATACTCTGAGTTTCGTGAGGCCCTCGTACTCTATCCCGGGAGTCGTGAGGCCAAGATCAATCTGGAGTACGCTCTCCTCAAGTTGCAGGGCGCTGATGATGCCCCGGCGGTTTCTCCGGCGGGAGAGCAGGATCGGGACGAGGCGGGACGAAACGAGGAAACGAATCGAATTCTCGAATATGTGCGTCGAAAGGAGCTGGAGTTGTGGGAATCCGGAAGCACGAACCGACCGGACGAACCGGCAGACGACTGGTAGGGGCTCTCCTGCTCCTTTTCGCGGTGGTACCGAGCTCCGCCGACGAGCCGGAGATACTCAGCTTCACCATCGAACCGAATCCCGTCGGGCGCGGTGATCGTTTCGGGATCCTTATCCTCATGGATTATCCTAATCCGGAAGGCCTTACCGTGCGAGAGCCGCAGTTACCCGAAGGCCTCGAGATCCGGGGAGGCCCCTCACTCCGTCCGGCAACATACGACTCGGCCGATGGCCTCCGCAAGGCCGTCAGCATCGGATATACCCTCCGCGGCAACGTTACCGGGCGTACGGCGGTAGGATCGTTCGAGATCGAATCCGCGGAGGGAGAGATCGTCAAGACACCGGAGCGTCTCGTGTCCATCGGGTTGTACAGAAACAGACGCCTTTACATTCCTTTGGAGGTGGAGTGGGTCGGCGTCCCCGACCGTGCCTATGTGGGGCAGGCCATTCCCGTGATTGTAGGACTGCAGCGGCAGACCTCTATCAGCGGCATCGATAGAGTAGCCATCGAACGGCCCGGAAACGGCGTATTCGCCGAGGCCGCGGGGGTGGGCGATATCGAATCCACGACTGTCGGCGATGCGACCCTCTTCAACCTTCCCGCCGCCGCCTATATCTGGACGCCTGCCACGTCTGGTCGGGCAACCCTGCCGTCCTGTTCGGTGACTGTCGGTGACCTGACGGGATGGAGCCCCGAGGAGCGCGTCGCGGTGATGCCGTTGCCCGATCAGGTCGTCTCGACCGGTGCAGTCGGATGGTTCGATTTTCGTGCGTCGGTGGATACCACATCGGTCATGAGGGGTGAGGAGGTCATCCTCTTTCTGCGGATCGAGGGACGGGGGAATCTCAACTATCTACAGGTGCCCGATCCGCGGATCGATACTGCGGTCCAGACCAGTCGAGACGAGATCTCCGACTTTCAGCCTTCGATGTATGGCTATACCGGTTCGCGGTTCATCGAGTATCGGTATCTCCCGGATGAGACCGCCGCCGAAATCTTCATCGATGTGCCTGATTTTTCCTGGGTCCAACCCAACACGGAGGAGGTGCACCGTACGGCGGGGGACGTTTTCCGAGTGGGGATCCGCGCCGAAGGTGAGATCGAGGAGGACTCCGATGTTCGTGAGTTTCCGTTCGAGCCCGAATCGGTCGAGGAACTGACCGGGGTCCTCCTCTCGTATCGATACCGCGACCGGGAGAATCTGCTCTGGCTGATTCCGGGATTCCTGTTTTTTCTCGTGTTCCTCATCCTGCCGAAACAGGTTCTGCCACTCTTGTTCTTGGTGCTGCTCTTCGGCGGAATTCCTTTCGTGGATCGGGCGGGCCCAACCGGGCCGATTCAGGCAGACCCCGAGGTTGAACCTTCCTCGGAAACGTATGCCACCGATCTCGTACGCCTGGGCCGAAACCACTACGACGCCGGTGAGTTCGCGGAGGCGGCCGACGCGTATGCCCTGGCGGCACGGGTGAAACCGGATCTCCCGGGGCTCCTCTACAACGAATCGTTGGCATTGTACAGGAGCGGCGATGTCTCCGGTGCCGTCACGCAGGTGTGGAAGGCACTCGTGCAGGTTCCCGGCAGGATGAAGTACCGCAGGCTCTTGAAATGGATAGAATCGGAGGAGGGATTACATCGCCAACTTCCGCCTCCGTTCCGGCTCCACCCCGAGATACCCTATTGGGCGGGTATCGTGCTCTTGAATGCCCTCTTCGTGGTCGCGACCCTTCACCGACGCAGCCCGAAGGGCATCACCCTGATCCTCCTAATCTCCATATCGGCCCTGGTCTTACTCGCCGCGACCGGCTTTACGATTACCGGATTGAGCCGAAACCGGGCCGTAGCCGTCGTCGTCTCGGAGGAATCCGGTACCGAAGTAAAGCGAATACCGAAAGAGACAACGGATGAATGGTTTCGCTTCCCCGCGGGGCAGACCCTGTACGTCAAAGGCAAGTCCGGTCGGCTTTTCCTGGTGAAGACGGCCGACGGCCTGCTCGGGTGGGTCGACCAGGAAGCACTCATGTGGGTCACCCGTTTCGGGTTCGGTGCTCTCGACCGAATCGATATCGGCAGGGAACCGCGATGAAAACTTCAAAAGGAGGAAAATCCTCCATGGAGGAGTGGCTCGAAAGATATCCTCCCCCGGCGGCAGAGGAACGAGTGGAGGCTCACGAATTTTCCGAGCAGGAACGTCGGAGGCTGCGTCGGATGACGCCGCAGAGAACCATCGATCTTCACGGTCTTTTGCGTGCCGAGGCGTTGAAGCAAACGGATGCCTTCCTCCGGAGTGCGCACAAGTCGGGGATACGGAAGGTCCTGATTATTCATGGCAAGGGACTTCACTCCTCGGTAGAACCGGTCCTCAGGAAGGAGATCCAAAGACTCTTGGAACGGTTACCCTTCACGGGTGAATTCGGACACCCGAAACGTGAACTCGGCGGCAGCGGGGCAACCTGGGTGATTTTACGGAAAAGATAAACGGTGCAGGTATGGAAAATGCGAAATAGTTACCGTTCCCGGTAGATGATACGCCCCCGCGTGAGGTCATAGGGGGACAGTGCGACGCGGACTTTGTCGCCGGGTACGATGCGGATGTAGTGTTTGCGCATCTTACCCGAAAGATGGGCCAGGATCATGTGACCGTTCTTCAACTCGACTCTAAACATGGTGTTCGGGAGAGATTCCTTGACAATCCCTTCTACTTCGATCGCTTCCTCTTTAGCCACAACTGCTCCTCGCGTCCCGCATCGCCGCTCCTTCCTCAATTCTATCGAGGGAAATACTATGGAATCGTCCCTCCTTTGTCAAGGTCAGCAATTCGAAATATGGCTACCGCCATATTTCGAATGTGCCACATTTCTCCGTATTGTTGCCCTTTTCTCTGGCGTCGACGAGGTACGAAGTCGATATCGCAGAAAAGGAACTGATATATGACTACAAATCTGCCAAAATGAGAATCGCTTTGTCAAGGTACTCTTTTCCTATGCATTAGTTGACACAAACACTCATTTTGGGCATATTCACTTGCCTATAATTTTGGGGAGGTATGGCCGTGGATGCGACGTTTGAAAAGACGATGCAGGAAAAACTTCTTGCCATGAAAGAGGATATCCTGAAGAAGCTTATATCAGAGAATGAAGATTTTGAAGATATTATAGATGATATGGACCCGAAAGATCTCACGGATATCGCCTCCGACGACATCGATCGGAAGGTCCTCGAAGCCCTCAGCAATCATGATCTAAAGCGGCTTCGGCTCATCGACTCCGCCCTCTCCAGGATGAAAAACGAAAGATACGGCCGCTGCATGCGATGTAACAAGCGTATTCCGACGGAGCGGCTCGAAGCCATACCCTATGCAATCATGTGTATTGCGTGTCAGAGCACGGACGAACGGCGAAACCGGTAACCCCGGTGCCGGTCGATATGCGGCGGCTCAGTTTCAACAATTTTGTCTCCCGCATCCGTCAATGGCCCAGAATAGAAGAAAAGTAGAAGTACAAAAGTAGAAGAAAGAGTATCTCCTTTCTCTAATTCACCTTCGAAAGAATCCGATACTAGATACTAGATACTAGTAGTAAGTAGTAGAGGAACGAAGGTATGATAATCGAAGACTTTCCAAACTCCATACCGATCACAAACATCATCAAGGCAAGGGTATCCCCGGGGCGGATCGCGGTACCGATCCGCCGGCAACTGCCCGCCATCTATAAGCATGTGGCCGGGATCCCCTCCCACCGAAAGGGAGAAGGCCTCCCTCTGGAGAAAATACGGGCTCTCGATAATCTCATCGACCGGCTGAAACTGGTCAAGGGCGAACGGGCATTTGCGCGAGACCTCACGGGGATGGATGCGGGAGTGCTGGATTCTCTCATCAAAAGATACTCGGATCAACTCCACGATGCGGTGCGGTACCGCGACAGAGCCCCCGAGACTCCGCGCTTCCTCGGTGATGCGGATCTCCTGGGTGTTTCCATCGACCGGTACACGTAAACTGATAACGGAATAGTACTGAGGCTGAAGGTGGAAGTTACCCGAGGGGTACGGATCCGGTTCCCGTGAGGAAGGGATTGTGGTCGGATTCCCGTTCGATGGTCGTGAAGGGCCCGTGTCCGGGGAATACCCTCGTCTCTTCGGGTAGTTCCAGAAGTTTCTTCTTAATGCTGCCGATCAATTGCCCGGTATCTCCTCCGGAAAGATCGGTACGCCCGATTCCTTCGAAGAAGAGCGTGTCACCGGACAGTAAAAACCCCTGATTCTCGGAGTAGAAACAGACGCTACCCGGAGTGTGCCCGGGAGTATGGATCGTCACGAGACTCGATTCGAAGGGGGCGTCTCCCTCCTTCAAAAAAAGGTCCGCGGACGGAATCGGTTTGAAGAGCGTCTCGAAGAGATCATCGTCGATATCACCGAGATCGGATATACAATCACGGTGGGCATTCAACGCATCGGGTCCGAGGAAGTGCGCGTCCGCTTCATGGATCGCGATAGGAAGGTTCAACTCTTGATCCGCGAAGTATGTCACTAGACCCGCACACGCCGCGATATGGTCGATATGACCGTGCGTGAGGAGAATTCCCCTGGGTTTCATGCTCTTGATGCCGATATGGGAGATCAGGGTCTCGATGTCACCACCCGGATCCACGACGATACACTCCTTCTTCCATTCGGAAAAGATATATGCGTTGGTATTCATCGGACCTACAATGATTCTTTCTACCATGGTAGATTCAGAGTAGAGTATTATTGGTCTTTGTGCAATAACTCCAGGATGCATCCCCTGCTATTGCACACATACGGCGTACCGGACGGGAGAGACTGTGGAACGGGTTCTCATTACCTTCACACTGGCGCTTATTTTTTATCTGATAATTCCGGGAATCGGAGCATTCCTCGTACGGGGTCGATGGAGGGAGTTTCGGCGTCGATTGATCGATGCCTCACTTCTGCCGCGAATCACGTATACGCTCGTTCGGAGTGCGAGGGATGGGTACCTCGGTAGTTTTCGTTTCTTCGGGAGACTTCAGGCGATACAAGGGAAGGACATCATGTGGGTGGGCGACGACCGTGTCACCCTGCGGGCGGAGATGTCCGGCGTGTCCGTGTATGAACTGCCTTCCGACTCGTATATCCACGAACACAGCGGAGTCGAATACTATGAGGAACCGTTTCCCGACGAGATGCCCCGGGAGATGACATGGGAGCAGGTATTCTCCCTCCCCGAAGGCACCCGGATGCTGTTGAGTGGCCCTCTGTATATAGAGGATGGTCACGGAGTATTCCGCTCCGTGGAGAGTCGGCCGTTAACGGTGCTGCTATACGACGGAAGCGAATCCACAATCTTGAAGCGCTCTATCTGGAGTGGTCGACAGCGCAACGAGTATTGGAACGTATTCACCGCCGGTTCTCTCAGTGCAGGATTCATCTCCCTCTTGATCTATGCATTCATTCTCTTCCGTCTTCCTCTCTCTCGGGTCCCCGCGGTGGTATCACTCTCGATGGCATTGCTCCCACTGTGCGTCCTACTCCCGCCGGGTGTCGTATCGTACTATCTGTACCGCAATTTTTGGCGCCGGGGACGGCTCCTTCGGGCCGAGCGCGATCTTCTGTCCCTGACGCTGCGGCATTTTCAAGCGGACGTTGAGGGGGAGCAGGAAACTCGACTCATCGACGGAGAATCATATCTCATGATCCCGATGAAATCGATCCCGGAAGCCAGAGACTTGGCTCCGGATGCGAAGGTTCGCTCGAGTAGCTACCTTCCGGATTGCCTTGTCGAGGAGGCGGAAGTATATGTGTTTGGATCGTATCGGGAAGACAGGCATCTCGATCGGCCGGAAGACCCCATGGCCGAATGTATCATCATTCCGGGAAATCCCGAGAAACTATCCGGTATCTGTGCACGACAGGCAAGACGGATGGAAATACAGGCCGGACTCTTCTTTTTCATCGGCCTCTTCATGAACTACCTATTAATGCTCTTTCTACTGGGTACTCTCTTCTGATAAGCGGCTGATCGTGATTTTCTCGTTCAGCCATCTCTGGGAACTGAACGAGTGGGGGGGCGTTCACCGTCCTCCGGATCGACTCGGCTCGCGTCGACTTCGGTTGTCCTGCGGTGAGCCGTGTGACGAGGACTTGCCCCTGTTTTTCGGAGATCGCTTGTTCTTCGGCTCCCGTTTTCGAGCGTAATTGACGTTCAACGTTCTCCCTTCATATTCACGGCCGTTTAGGGCTTCGATTGCTTTCTCTGCAAGCTCCGCGGGAACGTCAACGAATGAGTAGTTGTCAAAAATTTTCGGATTTGCGAGCATGCCGGGCTTTGTCCCGATAGCGTCACACACGATACGCGTGAGTTCCTTGACGTGCATCTTACGGTTTTTACCGGCGCCGACAAATACCGTCGTCATCTTTCGACCGCTCAACTTCGAAGCGCCAAGGGTGTCCTTCATGAGGACGGCGGCGGCATACGAGCGGAGGTGCAGGGGAATCCCCTTGCGGAATAGGCGTCGGTACTGATCCAACTCGTCCGGATCTTCGTCTTCTCGAATTCTCTTCACCAATGCCGAGATTCGCTCCTTGATGATGGCTTCCTCGCCGGGGTGATCTTCTTTGGATATCTTCACTTTAGCCCTTTCCTGTAGTCGTGAAATGAGGCCCGTATTCTCTTCTTGGAAAAAGGTGACAATTCGGGCGTCTCTATGTTGGGTGTCGAGCATCACCATGTATCGCATATATTCGTCAGGACGAGTGACACCGTCGTAGAGGATGATTGTATGAATTGGAGCGATCTTCTTCGGGATCTTCCTGTATGAAGTGATCAGATACGGTATTTTACCGGATACGTACTCATCCAGCTCGCGGGATCTGTTTTTTTCGGACTGATCGGTAGTTGCGTCGATCAGATCGATACCCCGTTCGAGTAGATGGCGAAATACGGCACGCGCACACTTCACGTTCCGGCAGAGAATCAGGCAGTGACCCATCTCCTGATCGGCGAGGAGGGCATGCAGCAGATTCACCTTTTCCTGTCCCTTTCGAACGACATAGTATACATGCCCGATGCCCTGCTGCCACAACTCTCTGTTGATGACGCTTGGTCTTCGCAGTATCTGAGTGAAAGTATCCGTATCCGCCGTATCCTGTGTGAATACGACAATCTGCGGTCTCTTGGATAGCTTCGAGCTTATAAAGAGGAGATCTTTGTCAAATTCTCCCCTTTCTTCGGCTATCGGCGCATCGATGACGAGCGTCTGGATCAAGTCCATGTTGACGTTGTCACGCCTGATGTGGTCAATTATCCGCTCCGTGGTGCCGATAATGATATCGGGCTCGCGGGACAGGGCTCGGTATTCGGACTTTGCATTTTCGTCGTACCCGAGGGGGGTCACCGAGAGCGCATCCCTGTTTTTTGACAGAAACAGCTTAAACTGCCGTTCTATCTTCTTGACACCCTCCGGAGTAGGGGAGATGACTATAGCCTTGAGTCCGGGTTGGCTGCCCTGATGTTGGATGATCAGGGGGAGTACGAACGCAGCCGTCCGGCCCTCCCCATCCTGGGTTTCGATGATCAGATCCTTGCCCTGGATGATAGTGGGTATCACCGTCTTCTGGAGGGGGGTCGGGTTCGAGTACCCGGCATTTTTGATGAGAAGCCGGACCTCTTCATCTATCTGTGCTTGACTCTGTGCTTGACTAGTTTTTTGGAACACAATGTAATCCTGATATCGTGAGGACGCCGATTAAAACCGGTAGGATGCCTCGGAACGGTAAACACCGGCCTGGAGCGTTACGCGGATCGTCTCACATAGATAAGAATGGGTATGCGAGTTATCGAAAAAGGCGCCCTTCAGTATGATATCTACAGAATATTCCTTCCACCGCTTTTTGTCAAGGAAGTACCCTTGGAAGAACCCTTGGCAAGGAGGTATGTTGTCTTAGCGAGAGAGTGAAAAAGAGAGTTGAATAGAGAGAGTTGAATAAGGAGGAACTATGATGAGTTCTGCATATTCCCGGGTATTTCCTTTGTTAGGATTTCTGGCATTCCTCTGGTCCGTCGTCGTCCCGGCGACCGATGCGGAGATTTTTCGATATTCCTACCGGAGCGGAGAGAAGTATAAGGTGGTGTCCACCGTCGAGGAAGATGTGTATGTAAACGGGGTGCATCTCCTGTCGTCGGATATACTGAACAAGATCTCCGTGGAGGTTCGGAATGCCACCGAAACCGCCGGCCGTCATATCGCCGTGTTCCAGACCTCGGAAAAGGCGTATCAGGGGAGTTCCGTATACACATGGTCTGAGGAGTATACTTCCGAGTTCTGGCGAGACCAGTTCGGTCGCTACACCATCGATTCTCGTTACTTCATGCCGGTGGTGAGGAACGTGCCGGTTTTCCCCGCGGAGGAGATTGCCCCCGGACACGAATGGACCGCCGAAGGCGAGGAGGTCCACGATTTCAGGGCCAACTTCGGCATGGAGGAGCCGTTCCGTTTTCCCATCTCGGTAGAGTATGCCTATATCGGAAAGGCCGAACTCGAGGGGAACGAGTATGATCTTCTTACCGCCACCTATCAGGTTACCTATCAAGTTCCCGGCGCCGGCTTTTCAGCCTTTCAATATCCGATTGGGGTGAAAGGCTATTCGGATCAGCTGATTTACTGGGATCAGGAGGCAGGAAAACCGTATGCCTATAGGGAGGAGTTCGATTTCATTTTCGTCATGACGACCGGTGATCGGTATGAGTTTGCCGGATATGCGGAGGCGCGCATAACCGAGTCTCCCCCGCTGGATCGTGAGAAGGTAGCCGCAGATATTCGCAGACATTTTTCCGAGGAGGGTGTCGAGGACGCCGACGTCAGCGCCACCGAAAAGGGCGTGACCATCACTCTCTCCGATATTCGGTTTGCCCCCGACTCGTCGCGGATTCTCAATTCCGAGAGGCCCAAACTACAGCAATTAGGGGATATTCTCGCTCGATATCCGAACCGGGATATCCTGATCGAGGGCCACACCGCGCTGGCGGGTACCGCGGAGGGACGGAGGCAGCTATCGATCGAGAGGGCCGGCTTCGTAGCCGAGTATCTGTTGGAGAACGGAATTCGGGAGGAGGAGCAGATCACGATCCGCGGTTACGGGGCCGAACGTCCCGTCGCCGAGAATACGACCGAGGAGGGTATGCAGTTGAATCGAAGGGTGGAGATCACGATTCTGGAGAATTAGGTACCAAGCCGATATCGTCTAGATGTCGTCCGGGTTGAGTTTGTGCATCCATCGTCCCGATTTCAGCAGTATGAATCCTGCGATGGATATGATGAAATTCGAGATAAACATTGCGATCCAGATTCCTTTCGGACCCCAGAAGAATACCCGCACGAATAGAAACGCCAAAGGCACCCGGAGAACCCACAACCGAGCGGCATTGAGGTACATGATGGGTTTGGTATCCCCTCCGCCCTGGAATACCCCCATCACCACCGTAAACACGACAAAGAAGATCACGGAGACAGAGACAATTCGGAAGAGCTCAATTCCGAGTTCTATCACCTCCGGATCATCTACGAAAAACCGAACCAGATGGTTGCCGAAAAAGAACGTGAGGGTCATACCACCGGTGATGAAGAGAGTAATGGTGATGATCGCCTGGCGCACTACCAATTTCGCCCGAGGTTTGTCTTTTGCGCCCAATTTCTGACCAACCAGCACCGCAGTCCCGCGCGAAAATCCTATGGCGGGCATGTTGAAAAGGCCGATAATTCGGTTACCTACCCCGAATGCCGCGACAACCGCGGTTCCGAGGGTATTCACGACCCCCTGTAGTACGGTAAAACCGAGTGTGGTGACGGCCTGCCCAAGTGCGGCGGGGAGTCCGATCTTGATGAATAATCGCAACGCCTTGCGCTCCGGCTTCAGGTACTGTATCTGGAGTCGCAAGCCTTTCCGTCCCCGGATAAGTATAGCAGCGGCCACGAATGAGGCAACGAACCGCGAAAACACGGTAGCCCAGGCGGCGCCGCGTACCTCCATGGCGGGAAATGGGCCGATTCCGAAGATGAGAAGCGGATCCAAGGCCACGTTTAGAAGCACCGTAACGAACTGTACGAGCAGCGGCGTGACACTGTCTCCTATCCCCTGCATACATGTATGCAGGACGAATACCATGAACATAAACGGAAGACCGCTGAAGATGATGGTCATGTACTGTCTCGTGTACTCGAATACCTCACTCGGTACCTGAAGTAGATTGAGGAGAGGCACCGCAAGGAGGATACCGGTCATGCTGATGAGTAGCGACGTGAGTATCAAGATAGACGTCGTCTGACCTAAATAGAAATCGATCTTCTCTTGGTCTCCTTTTCCTTTCGATTGGGCGATCAGTGTAGTTCCGGCCATGGCAAACCCGAAACCGAAGACTACCAGGAAGAAGATTACCGGCATGGCGATTGACGGGGCGGATAACGCCTCCCTCCCGAGTTTTCCGAGAAAGAAGGCGTCGGCCAAGTTGTACATCTGCTGCAGAAGATTGCTCAGCATGATGGGGACCGAAATTTTCAACAGCCTCAGATAGAGCTGTCGTGGGGATTCCGGGGTCCCGATCCGGATACTGTCGGCGCTGCCGGTAGTTGATGACATAAGGGGGAAACTATCCCATTCTATTGGGAAAGGCAATACGGCTATTGCGCGCATTCATGGGTATGCATCTTCTGTTTTCTCAGCACGACGATCGAGCATTCGGCGGTGCCCCATCCTTTGCGGCTCTCTCGGTTTTATGCTACAAAGGAGATGGGAGAAAGAGTTGGAAACACGAAAGACCTACGGGAAGATGCCGGTACGGCGGTCGGGACCGAATTTCTCCCGGTGGATGCGAACGGGCGGTTGGATCCGGGATAGGAGCATATGACGACGATCAGTGCGACCGTACGCAACAAGGCGGGGATACACGTGCGGCCCTCGGGGCTTATCGGGAAGGCGACGTCCGAATATGGTGGGAAGATCACCGGCACCGCCAAGGGGATGACCGTCGACCTCACCCAGGTGATCGGGCTGCTGACGCTGGGACTGCGGCAGGGAGACTCGATCGAGATCGCCGTGGATGGGCCGGATGAGGATGGTATGGCGAAGAAGCTGAAGACGCTGTTCGAGACGGAGTTCGATTTCCCGCCTCGGGAATGATGATTCGATTCGGACGTAAGACATCGTGCTACCGGTACCATGGATACCATGCGAGAGTAGATGCGTAGAGAGTAGATGCGTAGAGAG
>CAZAKE010000024.1:13439-18460 GCA_964485495.1 uncultured Spirochaetales bacterium | reverse complement strand
GAGAGTAGATGCGTAGAGAGTAGATGCGTAGAGAGCATCAACACTACTGATCATTGGAGGAGAGCGGAATGATTATTACGAGAAGCGAGATGAAGTCGGAGAAGCGGGAAAACATGCGTGACGGTAACGGGGTGATAGGAATAACCCACCTCGAGAATCCGGAAAATATGAAGAACGGCAGACTCTTCGCCGAGATCGACATCCCCGCGGGTGCGAGTATCGGTCCGCACGAGCATGGAACGGAGACCGAGTACTACTACATCCTCGAGGGTGAAGGGATCGTCGAAGATGACGGGAAGGATACGCCGGTCAAGGCCGGCGAGATGGTCGTCACCGGTGGCGGGGCTTCGCACTCCATCCGAAATTCCGGAGATGTGCCGATAAAGATGATCGCCGTGATCGTCACCTATTGATGAGATCTTAGTAACGATGGCGAGTAGGAATGCCGCGAAACCGAATATCATAGTGATTCTCACCGACGATCAAGGACCCTGGGCTCTGGGATGTGCCGGAAACGACGAGATCCTCACACCCAACCTCGATCGCATGGCGCAGAGAGGGATGCGATTCGAAAACTATTTTTGCACGTCGCCCGTTTGTTCGCCTGCACGGGCCTCCCTGCTGACCGGGCGGATCCCGTCACAACACGGTGTACACGATTGGATCCGTGAGGGGAACGACGGAGCGGACGGGCAGGAGTATCTCCATGATTCTGTCGGCTACACCGAGGTACTCGCCGCCGCCGGCTATCGCTGCGGCCTCTCCGGGAAGTGGCACCTCGGTCGGAGCGATATTCCACAGAAGGGGTTCGAGCACTGGTACTCCCATCAGAAGGGAAGCGGTCACTACTTCGGCGCCCCGATGTATCGCAACGGCCGTCTGGTGTATGAGAAGGAGTATATCACCGATCTGATTACCGATGATGCCGTGGAATTCATGACCAATTGCATGGACGACGATCGCCCCTTCTACTCCTCTGTGCACTATACCGCACCGCACTCGCCCTGGACCGAAGGGGAGCATCCGGATGCCCTGACCGGATTGTATTCCGACTGTGATTTTCATACGTGCCCTCAGGGACCTCCCCATCCGGAGGCGGCCTCCCGGTTCACGCCGGATGATGCCCGGATCTGCTTGATTGGATACTTCGCCGCGGTCTCGGGCGTGGACAGGGGGGTGGGGCGGATACTGGACTATCTGGAGGATGCCGGCATTCTCGAATCGACCTTGGTGTTCTATGTCAGTGACAACGGATTCAACTGTGGACATCACGGGATCTGGGGGAAGGGAAACGGCACCCTGACACTGAACATGTACGACACCTCGGTGAAGGTGCCGGCCCTGGCCCTGCAACCGGGACGAATTCCGGCAGGAGCGGTAAACCGAAGTCTCCTGAGCGGGTATGACCTCTTCCCCACGATAGTGGAGCATGCCGGACTCACCCCGGCGCCTGAATATGGTGAGTATCTTCGGACTCTCCCGGGACGGAGTTTCTCGCCGCTGTTACAGGGGAGCCGGGAGGCGGCCCGCGATCGGATCGTGGTGTACGACGAGTATGGTCCAACCAGGATGGTACGAACTCGCGAGTGGAAGTATGTGCATCGATATCCATACGGACCCCATGAGTTGTATCACCTGGAGCAGGACCCGTCTGAGGAGACCAACCGTATTGCCGATCCGGGGCATCGGAAGAAGGTAAACGAACTCGGGGCCATGCTCGAGGAGTGGTTTCTCGAATACGTAGACCCCGAGCGGGACGGCGCACGGCTCCCGGTCCGGGGCAACGGCCAGCTCAGGCCCTGCGGCCTTCAGTCCCGGGGATTGCCGGTTTTCGATCAGGATCGCACCGTCTCCACCGATCCCCGATACGATCCCGGCATGTTGAAAGATCCGGACGCGCCCGGGGTGACTGATAGGTCATAGGACACGACGTCCCCGGAATCATGAATCTTATGAAGGGAGGAGAGAGTATGGCAAGCGATTCTATTAATAATTCCACCAAAAAGAGACGGAGCATCAGCATAGAGCTGTCACTGACGGTCGGTATCATCGTGGTGGTCCTGGTCACGGTGATATGTCTGTTGGCCTATCAACTCGCCTATAGGGCGGTCGAGAAGGTCTACCTGGCCGAACTCGAAAATTTCATCGGGACGACGAACAAGCAGGTCGCGGATTACTACCATCAAGAGGTGCGCAACGCGCGTTTTCTGGCGGAGAGCGAAGTCGTCCGCGAGGCTGCTGCGACCGGTGTGTATGACGAGGTGCGTGACCTATTCGAATCGTTCTTTGAACGACGAGGAAATCTCGAGAACCTCTTCATCTCGACCGCCGAGAGAGACACCGAGATCGTGGTAGACGGTATCGGCGGCGTGTCTGTGGGACTCCACTGGGCCGGCTCCGGTTTCGACCGCAACATCACCTCGGCCTTGAACGGAGAGGAGTGGGTGGGAGATCCCTACCTTTCACCGGTAACGGGCATTCCGGTTGTCCTCGTTACCGTGCCGATCGTCGCGAATGGAGAGATCGTTGCGATTCTGGGGTTGCCCTTCGATATCGGAAAATTCTCCTATGAACTCGTCTCCACCTCCACCATCGGCAAGACGGGGTATCCGCTCATCGCCACGCTCGAGGGATCCACCTTCGCCCATCCCAACCCGGACTACATCTTCAATCTGCCTCTACCCGATTACGACTGGGGTCGGCAGGTGCTGGCGCAGGACAGCGGTACATTTCTCGAGTATCTTTTCGAAGGGAAGAGGAAGGTGATGTACTTCGAAAAAAACCTGCAGCATCGCTATATCGTGATGGTCACCATGTATGTCTCCGACTTGCAGGAGGACGCCCAGGCGATGGCGTTGTACCTGGTACTCATCGGCATCGCCGGCATCTTGATCACCGTAGTCGCCATCTTCCTCCTGCTTCAGAACCGGTTGAAGCCGCTTACGAGTGCGGTGCAGATCGCCGACAGTCTTGCCTCCGGCGATCTCCGAGTGGAAATTCGTACACGACGGATGGACGAGGTCGGACTGCTGCTCTCATCCATGGCTAACATGGTGGACAACCTACGCCGCATCGTCACCAACGCCCGGTCGGCCGCCGAGAACGTGGCGTCGGGGAGTCAACAGATCAGTCTCTCCGCGCAGCAGCTTTCCGACGGCGCGACTCGTCAGGCGGCCAGTGCCGAGGAGGTATCCTCATCTATGGAGGAGATGAGTGCGAACATTCGGCAGAACGCCGACAACGCGTTGCAGACTGAGAAGATCGCCCAGCAGGCCGCCAAAGACGCCGAGGAGAGCGGGCAAACCGTCTCCGATTCGGTGGCCGCCATGCGGGAGATTGCGGACCGGATCACCATCATCGAGGAGATCGCCAGGCAGACCAACCTCCTGGCGTTGAATGCCGCCATCGAGGCCGCCCGTGCAGGCGAACATGGGAAGGGATTCGCAGTGGTGGCTTCGGAGGTGAGAAAGCTGGCCGAACGAAGCCAACAGGCGGCGGGTGAGATCGGTAACCTTTCCGGCAAGGTTACCACCTCGGCGGAGAAATCCGGGGAGATGCTCGCTTCGCTGGTACCGGATATTCAGAAGACCGCGGACCTCATCCAAGAGATCACCGCCGCGACGAACGAGCAGAACTCGGGGAGCGAGCAGATCAACCAGGCGGTGTTGCAGCTGGATGAGGTAATCCAGCAGAACGCGTCCGCCTCCGAGGAGATGGCCTCCACTTCCGAAGAGCTCTCCGCCCAGGCCGAACAGCTTCGGGAGATCATGGCCTACTTCAGGATCGACGAATCCGGTTCGACCGGGCGTGGCCGTCGGCCGGAACCGCGCCGAAAGCCCGCCCAACGAGCACTCCCCTCGGGGGGGCAGCCACGCGCGACGGACGTCACACCGCGCGACGGAAACTCTCCCGCCTCCGCCGCAACCGGCGTGCGATCATCGAAACCCGAGGCCGAAGAGCGGGAGGAACCGAACACCGAAGAAACCGGAATCTCCCTGGTGATGGACGGGGAGGAGGACTCCTTAGACGAGGACTTCGAGCAGTATTGATTCATCTGCATGTCCATCGGAGTCGTTTATTGAGGATTTTTCTTTTCGATCCTAACATTACTGAGTAAATTAGTAGTGTTAGGAGGCGACGATGTATCAAAACAGACGAATTTCCACCATCCTCCTCATCATCGCGGGGTCTCTGCTTCTTCTACCGGGGGTCGCTCTCTGTGCCGGGCTCCGGTCGGATCCTCCGGAGTCACGCGGAAAGGAGTCGGAGGCAGCGAACGACATACGCGCCAATGGAATACATACGAGAACCGATAAAAGCGAGAGCGAAGGAGAAACGATGTATACGATTGATACTCCACCATCAGAGTCGGGGAATGGTGTCGCGTATCTCGGCGGCGGATGCTTTTGGTGTATCGAGGCCGTGTTTGAACGGATAGAGGGAATACACTCGGCGGTTTCCGGTTACGCCGGCGGCGATACGGTGGACCCGACCTATTCCGCGGTATCGTCCGGGAATACCGGTCACGCCGAGGTCGTGCGGATCGAGTATGATCCCGATGTGATCACCCTCGACCGGATCCTCGATCTCTTCTGGAGGGCACATGATCCGACCACATTGAACCGGCAGGGTGCCGATGTGGGAACGCAGTATCGATCCGTTATCCTCTACACCGATGAGACGCAGGCTGAGATCGCCAGGAAATCGAAGGAGAAGCTGGAAGCCTCGGGGAACTATACAGACTCGGTGGTCACCGAGATCGTCCCGCTTGATAAATTTTACACCGCGGAGGAGTACCACCAGGACTATTTCGAGAATAACCCGACGGCCGGATACTGCCGAGTCGTGATCGCGCCCAAACTCAAGAAACTCGGGTTGGATTGACCAGAGCCATGTCGTTACAGCCCGGACCGACGGGTGACGCCGGTCCGAGCTGGTGACCGTGGCTATTTCACCGAGTTAGCCGCCAGGAATCCCAAGGATCCCAGGAGGGCGACGACAACCGAGACTCCCATAACGCC
>CAZAKE010000024.1:0-13339 GCA_964485495.1 uncultured Spirochaetales bacterium | reverse complement strand
CAGGAATCCCAAGGATCCCAGGAGGGCGACGACAACCGAGACTCCCATAACGCCGGCGAACGCCATCGGGGAGTGTTGGAAGGGTAGCCCGATGTTCATTCCATAGATGCTGGCGAACAGGGTCGGAATCATGAGGATGATTGATATCATGGTGAGGCGCTTCATCACGGTATTCAGGTTGTTGGAGATAACCGAGGCAAAGGCATCCATCATCCCGCTGAGAATATTGCTGTAGATATTGGCCATCTCGATGGCCTGCTTGGTGTCTATCAGGACGTCATCAAGCAGGTCCTGGTCTTCCTCGGAGAGATCCTTGAACATGATGCGCACCAGCTTGTCCATCAGGAGTTCGTTCCCCTTCAGTGATGTGGTGAAATACACGAGCGACTTCTCCATGGCCAGGAGCCGTACCAGCTGGGTGTTGCGTACGGACCGCTGGAGCTTCTGCTCGAGGACACCGGTCTGCTGGTGGATCTCTTTCAGGTACCTGAGGAAACGATTCGTGAACCGATTGAAGAGAGTGAGGACGAACCGGTGTCTGTCGGACAGCCGGATGCCCCGGACCCGTCCGTCGGCCACCTCCTGGAGGAATTCCGGCTCCCTGGCACAGACGGTGATCACGAGCGAGTCGGTGAGGATGATACCTAAGGGTATGGTGGTGAACGGGGTGTCTTCGTTCTCGAAGGTAGGGATTGGGACCCGTACGATGAGAATCGTGAGTCCGTCCTCCCTCTCGTGGCGAGACCGCTCGTTCGGATCCAGGACATCCTGAATCACGTCGACCGGGATGCCGTACTCCCGTTCGAGGCTCTCGATCTCGAGCCTATCCGGTGCAATCACGTGAAGCCACGAATCCCGCTCCAGGATCGCCGTCCGAATAATCTCGTTTCCGGCCTGCTTTCTGATAGTAATCATGTTCCTTCCTCCCTGTACGGTGTGCCGGTATCGGGTTCCGATTGGGAGGAACGAACGGTGGTTACGGAAGAACCTCGAACGTTCCCGCCGGGAGGAACCCGCGGCATTGAGTGTGTCTGAAAAGGCTACTACTGCCGTCTTCGCAGTCGTTCATAAAAAACCGCCGTTCCTCCTGTATGGGTTTGGTCGAGATCCTGCCTATCTGTAATCTATCTCTTCGGATCTCTTCCACGGCGACGCCGTGTCCAACCAATAGCATAACCAAAATCGGCCCTTTTTTCAACAGGAACTCGGCACTTATTCTCTTTTCTGTTTCCCTGTATACTCTCCCATAGAATTCTCATATAGAATTCTACGATAGAATTTTACGATAGAATTTTACGATAGAGTGAAGTGATACGAAGAGGAGTAGGGAGCGGATGACATGACACATCTCATCACAGGCGGAACCGGTTTTCTCGGCAGGGCCCTGGCCGGGCAGCTGATCGGGCGGGGGGATCGGGTGGTTCTATTCGATCTGGATCCGAATTTCGACGGATTGGACACGGTGGGCGCGGAGGTCGACGTAATTCGAGGGGACATTACCGGGCTGTCGGAGGTACTCAATGCAGTCAAGGGTAGGCCGATCGACTCGATCTTCCACCTTAGTTCCATGTTGAGCATACCGGCGGACGAGAATCCATGGGCGGCATACAGAGTCAACGCAGACGGGATGATGCACGTCCTGGAGGCCGCGCGGCTGTTCGGGGTTTCGCGGGTGATATTCCCGAGTTCCATGGCGGTATACGCGGGTAATACCGGAAAGATCGACGAATCCACCGGTCAGGCTCCCGACAGCATGTACGGGGCAACGAAGATCTTCTGCGAACTCCTCGGTCGGTTTTACCACCGTAAGTTCGGCATAGATTTCCGGGCGGTGCGGTTCTGCACGGTGGTCGGCCTGGGAGCCAGGACGAAGCATATGACCCAGTATATGGCCTGGATGATCGAGCGATCCCTTCAGGGAGAACCCTTCGAAGTGTGGGTCGCGGAATCCACCAGGAACCCCTTTCTCTACTTCAAGGACGCCGTCCGGGCGCTCATGATGCTCGCGGATGCCCCGGCCGATGATATCAAGACCCGGGTGTACAATCTCGCCGGCACTGAGTCTACCGCCGAGGAGTTCGCGAGGACCGTAGAGAAACACGTGCCTGGGGCGCGCATCACCTTCCGGCCCGATCCGGATGCGATGCGGCTGTTCGGAAAGGGAACCGGGACGGTGGACGAGACTGCGGCCGCGACCGAGTGGGGATGGCGGTCCGAGTACGGCGTCGAGGAGACCATCGTCGACATGAAGCGGTTGTTTGAGGGCTGAGTTGCTGCCTAGGGTACAGTGCGGTACCGGTGAGTAAGGGAATGGCGGAGGAGACGGTTATGAAGATCACACGAGTAGCGGTAGCCGGGACAGGATTGATGGGCCCGGGAATCGCCGCGGCGGCTGCGTTGGGCGGCTGCGATGTTACGTTGGTAAGCCGGCGGATAGACACGGCCGAGAATGGGGTCGAGCAGGCTCGGGGGCAGATCCGATGGCTGGGTGAAAACGGGCTGGCCGAGGATGCGGAAGTCACGGCCGCGGTCCTGAAACTATCCCCCTCCGACGATCCGGAAGCTACGGTCCGTAGTGTCGACCTTTTTGTGGAATCGATACCGGAGGATCCTTCCCTGAAGCGTGAATATTTCGCCATGCTCGATCGGGCCTCCGACGATGCGATCCTCTGCTCGAATACCTCGGGTATCAGCATCACTGAGATCGCGGAGGGGTGTCGTCACCCCGAGCGGGTATTCACGACCCACTTCTGGAACCCGCCGCACCTGATGCCCCTCGTAGAGGTCATCCTGGGAGCACACGGTGATACCGGCCTGGTCGATACGATCATGGCGTTCTTGAAGAGATGCGGTAAGACGCCGGTATTGGTCCGCAAGGACCGTCCCGGGCAGCTGGGGAACCGCATTCAGCATGCCATGATTCGGGAGTGTATCAACATCGTGGCGGAGGGAATCGCCTCCGCGGAGGATGTCGATCTGGCCGTCAAGGCCGGGTTCGGGCTACGGACGCCGGTATACGGCGTCTTCGAGCACGCGGATATGGTGGGTCTCGATCTGGTGAAATCGATCCAGGATTACGTAAACTCCGACCTGAGCAGCGCGCAGGAAGCCCTGCGGGTACACACCGGAAAGGTAGAGGCCGGAGAGTTGGGGGTCAAGACCGGAAGGGGGTTTCTCGAATGGCCCGAAGGGAAACCCGAGGAGGTCCGCCGGAGACGGGATGAGTTCATCCTCCAGTTTCTGCGGATGAAACGGCAGGGCCGGTTTTCAGAGTAGTTTGTCGGGAGAGTAGGGAGGCGTATCATGCACGTATTCGTATTGGTTGCCGATTCGCTGAGAAGGGACCATCTCGGCTGTTATGGGAATGAGTGGATCGGGACTCCCAATATCGATGGTCTGGCCGCAGACGCGGTCCTGTTCACAGAGGCCTATCCTGAGTCGCTGCCGACGCTGCCGGTGAGGAACGCGCTGCTCTCCGGTCGTCACTGCGGTCCCGAGTTGGGGTGGGGTCCGATGCGGAACGGTGATCTCAGGCTGCCGGAGATCTTCACCGGACGAGGCTACACCACGGCCCTGGTCACCGATGTCTATCACATGATGAAGCCGGGGATGAACTTCCACCGGGGATTCCACTCGTGGCAGTGGATCCGGGGGCAGGAACAGGACCCCTTCCGAACGGATGAAAACCCGAATCCTCCGGTCCCCAGGGAGTATTGCGAGAAGCATGACCGCAGGCTTCTTCAATTCTGTAAGAACGTGGCTGGTTTCGATTCGGAGTCCGACTATTTCACCGCCAGGGTGTACGACACCGCCGGCGAGTGGGTCAGGCGGAACCATGCGAATGGGAATCTCTTCCTGTGGATCGACGGCTTCGATCCTCATGAGCCGTGGTACCCCCCTCCGGGGTATGCGGACAAGTATGATCCGGAATATGCCGGCGACGGCTGCGAACCGATCGGAGTCGCGTATGGGCCCTGGAGGGATCATCTCACCGAGAGACAGCTGAAACGGATGTGTGCGCTGTACGCCGGAGAGGTCTCCTTTCTCGACGCCTGTGTCGGCCGGTTTATCGGGACACTCAAGGAACTCGGAATCTACGAACAGAGCCTCATCCTGTTCCTATCCGACCATGGGCACCTGATCGGCGAGCACGGGATCGTCGGGAAGAACTGGATTACCAACGGATACCGCGAGGTGCTGGACCTGGCGGCGATGATCAAGTTTCCCGAAAACCGCTTCGGCGGTTCGAGGATGGATGCTCTCTGCTACAACATCGACCTGGTACCGACACTGCTCTCTGCGGCAAACATAGAGGTGCCCCGACGGTTCGACGGCATCGACCTGATGCCGTCTCTCGAGGAATCGGCTGCTCGAGCGAAAGACGGGTCCAAGCAACCAACCGCTACCATCCGCGAATGCGTCACCTGCTCGTACAACCCCAAGAACATGGTGGTGAAGACGATGAACTGGACACTGCTGCTGGATTACGAGCACAATCCGCTGATGCTCTTCGACAGGCACGGCGACCCCAGGGAGGCGCACAACCTGGTGACCGAGCGGACCGACGTGGTAAATGCACTCCTGGAACTAGAGGCGAATGACTGGGCCCACAGACCGAGGAGCATGGAGTAGGCCAGTACCCCGGTCACATTCTGCCGGAACGCATGATGCTGATGATGAGCCACAGGCCGAGGATGGCGGAGAGGGCGTAACCGACGAGGGGTACTATCGAGACTCCCAAGAAGGTTGGCCCCGTTTCTACCGTGTTCAGAAACGACGAACCCATCAGGATGCCGGCGATTATGATGCTGAACGAGAGGCGGTTGAACGACTTGTCGATCTCGGTGGTGGCCTTCTCGAGGTTGGTGATGTCCAGGAGCGCCTTGAACCTACCCTGTCCGAGTTTCTTCAGGATGAGGTGGATATCGTAGGGCAGGTCCATAGCGAACTCTCTGAGATCGGTGAAGGTGGTAAAGGCTTCTTCGGCCACCGACTTGGGCTTGATCTGCTCGATGATGTACTTGCGGGTGTACGGCTTGGCCTCTTCGATGATGTTGAAATCGGGAACGAGCCGTCTGCCGAGGCCTTCGAGTGTGAGCAGCACCTTCATGGTCATGAACAACTCGACCGGGAGAATGACGCCGTGGCTTCTGATCACCGATGAGAGGTCGTTCAGCATCTTGCCGCCCCGCAGGTGAGACACCGGTATGTTATAGTAGTAGTTCACCAGGTCGTTTAGTTCGTGCCGGAGCGAGGGAATATCCGTCTTTTCCGAAACGAAATCCATGGTGATGAAGACCCGGACCAGTCGCGAGGCGTCTCTGCGAACGAAGGCCTCCAGGACGTGGAAGAGGGCCCGTTTTAGTTCCGAATCGATGAAGCCGACCATCCCGAAATCGAGCGGGACGATCACATCGTCGCCGGTAACCAGGAAATTCCCAGGATGCGGATCGGCGTTGAAGAAGCCCATCTCGAATATTTGCCGCATCACGTAGCGCACACCCCGTTCCGCCAGCCTGCGTTTGTTGTGCCCGGCGGCCTCCAGGGCCGGCAGATCGGAGATCGTGATGCCGCGCATGAAATCCATGGTGAGTATGTCCCGGCCGGTGTATTTCCAGAATACCTTCGGCAGTCTGATGCCCGGTTCCTCGGCGAACTCCTGCCGGAACAGCTCGATAGAACGACCCTCGTAGAGGAAATCCAACTCGTGCAGGATCGTCTTCTCGAACTCCTCCACGACGCGACGGGGTTTGTAGATTCGCCAAGCCGGTATCCCCTGCTCGAGGAGTCCGGCCAGGTCTTTGAGGATGTCGATGTCGGCCCGGATGACGGCCTCGATTCCCGGCCGTTGGATCTTCACCGCTACCGTCTGTCCCTCCACGGTGAGGGCCTTGTGTACCTGGGCGATAGAGGCGGCGGCGATGGGAACATCGTCGAATTCGGAAAATACCTGTTCGAGCGGACAGCCCAGTGTTTTGCTCAGGATCTTCTTGGCCTCCGCCGCCGAAAACGGCGGCGCGCCGGACTGGAGTTTCTGCAGTTCCAGTGTGAAGGCCTCCGGGAGGATGTCGCTCCGTAGACTGAGCACTTGTCCGAACTTGATGAAGGTCGGTCCCAGATCGGAGAAGAGGAGACGCAACCGAACCGGTGCCGGCGCCTCGGCCGCGGGTCTCCGGCGGGCCTTGGCCGTCAGCAGCCGCAAACCGGAGAGATTGGTCGAGGCGAGGATGTATTCGAATCCGTAGGTAATCACCTTGGTGGCGATTACCCGGTACCGCTTTAGTTTTCGTATGCCTCTCATTCCCGTTCCAGCCGGATACGCCAGTAGATCCACAGCACGTTGAAGGCCGCGAAGATTCCAAGCACGGCCCAGCTCATGGGTGGCGCCATGTCGGGCGTGGCGATTTGCGTCACGAGTATGCCGATGATGGCGCCGCAGGACCAGATGATTTTCAGGTTCAGCATCGGCTTATACGAGTCTCTCGGCTTGTTCCGTGCCAGGAACGACTCGATGCCGATGCCGAAGAGGGCCGCCGCGGTCATCCTCGCGGCGATGGGATCGATCGATTCCCACCCGAGCGATTGTAGCAGCCAAAACGGTGCTACCAGTAGAGGAATCGCGAAGAGGAGATCCGCGGCGAAATGAACGATAAACCAAAACTTTAGTGCCGCGGGAACCGGTTCGGTATATTCTTTGGTGTCTTCCTGTCTAGACATAACGCCTCCCGTCTCATTGTGCGTGATGTGACGCAGATGTGCAATCACCAAAACAACACTCCGGCGGTTATTTTTCCGGGATACGAGCGATCAGGAGTATAACGGAGACGTGAAGTCGTGTACTATGGAGACCCCACGGGAGTGTCGTATTCTCAGTGAAAAACAGGAGGAAGCCGATGATGCAACGAGCCATGATGATAGGGGCCCACCCGGACGATCCGGAGGTGGCGGCCGGAGGGTTGAGCCTCAAGTATCTGGATGCCGGTTGGGAGGTGATGTTCGTGACCATGACCAACGGCGATGCCGGACATCATGAGATGGACCGGTATGAGTTGGCGCGGCGCAGGAAAGGGGAGGCAGAAGAGGTTTCCCGTCTTACGGGTATCGCCTATTACATATTCGATATTCACGACGGGGAGCTCATGCCCGGCGTAGAGATACGCCGTGAGTTGATCGGCGTGATCCGGAGGTTTCGGCCCGACATCGTGTTTTCCCATCCACTCATGGATTATCATCCGGACCATCGCTACACCTCCCAGATCGTGATGGACACCGCCTACATGCTCGGAGTTCCTGCCGCGAATCCGGAAGTGCCGGCGATGCGCACGCGGCCTGTATATGCCTGGTACGGATCGACCCGGATCCCGACCCGGTCGGATGCCTTTTCCGTGGCGGTGGACATCGAGCCGGTATGGGACCGAAAGGTGGCGATCATGGCCGCCCATGAGTCGCAGATGTTTGAATGGCTGCCTTTTGATTCAGGTGTCCTGGACCAGGTGCCTGCGGAGAAGGGGGCCAGGTTGGAATGGCTCTCGAACAGACGCAGCGAACGGCCCCGCGTGACGGCCGACACCTACCGTGACCGATTGGAAGCCCTCTACGGAGAGGAGTCCGGCCGGCAGGTCCGGCTATCGGAGGCCTTCATCGCCTCCCCGGTCTCGTTACCGCTGACCGGGGAGAACTATCGCGAGTATTTTCCGTTTTTTTACACCAGCTCCGCGACGAGATCTCCTACTTCGGAGGTAGAGTAACCCATCCTTCCGGCCGAGAGGCTCTTCAGCTTCGTGCCGGTCACGGTCTTGACCGCCTCTTCGATGCGCACCGCGGCGTCGTTCTCTCCTATGGTCTCGAGCATCATCGCTCCGGCAACTACCGCAGCCAGCGGATTGATCACCCCCTGACCGGTGTACTTGGGTGCAGACCCGCCGATGGGCTCGAACATGCTGATCCCTTCGGGATTGATGTTGCCGCCGGCGGCGATGCCCATACCGCCCTGGGTGATGGCGCCGAGGTCGGTGATGATGTCGCCGAACATGTTACCGGTGACGAGAACGTCGAACCACTCGGGACTCTTCACCATCCACATGCAGGTGGCATCGACGTGGTAATACTCCCGCTTCACGTCCGCGTAGTCCTTGGGGCCGATCTCGTTGAAGGCCCTGTCCCACAGGTCGTAGACGTAGGTGAGGACGTTGGTCTTCCCGACCAGACCGAGGGTGTTGGCCTCTCCCTTGCCTCGGGCCTTCTTCCCATGGTTGCGGGCGTACTCGAAGGCGTAGCGAAGGGCACGTTCCACTTGGTGCCGGGTGTAGACCATGCTCTGCACGGCCACTTCATGCGGAGTGTCCTTCATTGAGAAGCCGCCGGTACCGGTATAGATCCCGCCGGTGTTCTCACGGACGACCACGTAATCGATCTCTTCCGGACCCTTGTCCTTCAAGGGGGTCTCCACCCCCGGGTAGAGGCGCACCGGCCGTAGGTTGATGTACTGATCCAGTTCGAACCGCAGGCGCAGCAGGATTCCCTTCTCGAGAATTCCGGGCTTCACGTCGGGATGGCCGATGGCGCCGAGGTAGATGGCGTCGTACCCGGACAGCTCCGCGGCGGCGGAGTCGGGAAGTACCTCGCCGGTCTTGAGATACCTGTCCCCTCCGAAGTCGTATTCGTGGGTGTCCAGTGCAAAACCGTATTTCCTTGCCGCCGCGTCCAGGACCTTGAGCCCCTCTTTCACTACCTCGGGGCCGGTTCCGTCCCCGGGAATCACCGCTATCTTGTAACTCTTTGCCATCGTCATCCTCCATGGTTCTTTGCCGTGCGTAAGACACCGCCCCTTCGGGAGCGGCGGTACTTAAGTATAGGTTAAAGCGCTTAAGTATTTATAAAGAAATATATACCCGAGACGAGGGAGAGAGTCAAGGGTACTGTCTTCCTCATCGGCAATTCATACATAGGAAAGGCGACGTATATCAGCTCCATTTCTGCGATACCGACTTCGTTCCTCACCGAATCGCCGGGAGTATGGTATACTATCTGTCGAGAATTCGAAATGGAAAAACCGATACACGGCTATTTCAGCCGATACCTGCTGTTGTATCTCATGGTGATCACCGTCGTGTCGGCGGTGTTCTGTCTCGTGACTATCCGGGGGCACAACGAGGAGGTCGCTGTGCGTCTGGAGAATTCTTTAGACCGGTCGCTGGCGCTGATGGATAACCAGTTCGGGAATCTCATCGAGATCGTCTCTCTGGTGGCGGGAGATCCGGATTTTTCGCCCTTCTGGCTCACGGAGAGTCCGTTGGCGGGTCAGGAGGTCATCCAGGAACTCCGGCAGTACGCCTTTGCCAACGAACTCATCGCCGATATCGTGATCTCGTATCCGAGCCTCGACCAGTATTATTCCACCGACAGCTCGTATATGCCGATCACTTTTCCCCTGTTCTTTCCCCAACTCGGAGCCGAGACCGGTTCGATCCGTATCCCGCTCATCGGTTCGGAGCGGCAGCGGGTAATGAGAGAGACGGTCTTCGATCGATCCCACAAGACACCTTCTCCCAGATATCTCATCAAGAGCGCGAAGATCTATCAGATGCCGCTGCGGTTCCTCGTCGGGCTCTCTACCAACCAGGTCATACAGGAGCTATGGCGCGACATCATCGTCATCGCCTTGAGCGCGCTGGTAGCCTTTGGACTTGGCGGATTCGCGGTATATCTCATTGCCCTCAGAAATTCCAGGCCGGTCTGGGAACTCCGGCGGCTCCTATCGCGACAACTCGGACACGAGCTCTCCTCGGGTGATGAGATAACGGGGATCCGGGAGGCCGTATCGGAACTGGGAGAGAGGCTCGAGGATTCGATGGAGGCGATGAAGCATGGATTCCTGCAGGATGCGCTCATCGGCACCTTTCGCCATCGTGACACACTGGACGCCGCGGCCGAGGTGTGCGGTATCCGACTCGAACACCCCCACCTGTTTGTCGCATTCTTCCAGAGCATGGATGAGGAGCTGAACGGTACCAGACGGCGTATCATCGAATCGATGGAAGAGATGATGCCTCAGGGCCTGGACGGGTTTGGGGACCTGAGTCCGGAACCGAACCGATTCACCTTCATCTTTTCGGCCGTCACCAAAGAACGGGAGGAGCTCGGTCCCCGGCTGGCCGGCTTGCTGGTGGAGGTGAAACGCTTGTACGGATACGACCTCTTTGGAGGAGTCGGGACACGGTCGGACTGTCCCGCCGATCTTCCGAAATCCTGTCTCGCGGCACTCACGGTGATCAGATACGGGATCTTCTCCCGATCGAGGAGGGTCATGTTCGTCGGCAACATCAAGTTCCAAGATCGATACTTCAACGTGCATCTCGGTGACACCTATGATGAGTTGATGCATGCGCTGTATCTGAGTGTGATGTCGGGGAACGACGGACAGACCCGAGCCATCGTCGACAGGATCACGGAGGAGTTGGTACGGGCGGATATCTCCCAGTATGACAAGAAGAATCTCATCTACGAGATATATGGATTCCTCTTCAAGCTCTTTCGCGAGCTGGGTTTGAATGACGACGAGGAGTCACGACGCTACCTGGATTGGCTCTTCAGAGTTGAGATCTTCTCCATCGAAGAGGTACGCAGCCACCTGGTCTCCTTCGGCCGGCGTTGCTGTGCGGCGGTCAACACGGCGCAGCGCCGCAGACGCGGCGATCGGTTTTCCGAGATAATCGAATACCTCGATACCGCGTACGGGCGGTACGACACGACGGTCGAGACGCTTGCCGAACGGTTCGGCATGAGCAGGCAATCGTTGAACGCCGTATTCAAGGAGCGAATCCGCGTGACCGTCTCGGAGTACCTCCGTGAGCTTCGCATGCGGAAGGCGGAGGAGCTCCTACGAACCACCGAGAAACCGGTGAAGGAGATCGTACAGGAGGTCGGATACGCCGACGTCAGCAGCTTCATACGGCATTTCAAGCGCAGCAGGGGTATTACGCCCGGAGCGTTTCGGTCGGTGCAGGCTTCCCCTCTCGAACTACCATAGTCGAACTATCAGAGGCGAACTATCAGAGACGGATAGACACGGAACGCCAATCTCTGACTATCAGATTGTCCTGTGTGGAATTCTGCGTACCCGTTTACCCCATCGCATATTAGTCCACCGATTTGCATATTTACAACACTACGGAAGAGGGTGGTACAATGACGTAGAGAGTATGTTGTGTAGAGAATATGTTGTGTAGAGAATATGTATAGAAAAGGAGGATCTACTTGAGTCCCATCTCACAGCGAGCAAAGCGAATCGGCGCGAATTACGAGCTCTATCTGTTCTTCCTGCCCACGCTCATCTATTTCCTGCTTTTTCACTACGGGCCGATGTACGGTGTACAGATCGCCTTCAAGGATTTCATAGCCGTTAAGGGGATCACCGGCAGCCCCTGGACGGGATTGAAGCATTTCAGGCGGTTCTTCAACTCGTTTCAGTTCTGGATCCTGCTGCGGAACACGGTGTTCCTGAGCTTCTATCAGCTCGCCGCGGGGTTTCCGATACCGATCCTCTTGGCGCTGCTGCTGAACCAGGTGAAAATTTCATGGTTCAAGCGCACGGTGCAGACGGTCACCTACGCTCCCCATTTCATTTCGGTAGTGGTGATGGTGGGGATGCTGAACGTGTTTCTCTCGGTTCGAAGCGGCCTGTTCAACCACTTCATACGGGCGTTGGGTGGAGAAGCCGTCTACTTCATGGCTAAACCGGAGCTGTTTCGGGATATCTACGTCTGGTCGGGCGTATGGCAGAACGCCGGATGGGGCACGATCATCTATCTGGCGGCTTTAAGTGGGATTGACCCTCAGCTTCACGAAGCGGCAATCGTAGACGGTGCCACGAAGCTGCAACGCATCCGGCATATCGATATACCCGGCATCATCCCTACGGCGATCGTCTTGCTGATCCTGAACATGGGGAGAGTCATGCGGCTGGGATTCGAAAAGGCCTTCCTGATGCAGAATCCCCTCAATGTCGACACTTCGGAGATCATACCGACGTACGTATACAAGGTGGGGCTCCTGAGTGCTCAATACAGCTTTTCAGCCGCGGTGGGCCTTTTCAACTCGATCATCAATCTGACGCTCCTTGTCGCCGTGAACAGGTTGGCGCGCAAGTTCGGGGAGACGAGTCTATGGTAGACCAACAGAATGCCCGAAAATCCCGGCTCGGTATCGGCAACACGCTGATCGACCAACATGCGGTCGGCCGTACACGCCAGGATATTATCTTCGACGTCATCAACCTGACGCTAATGACGCTGGTGTTGTTTATTGTCGTGTATCCACTCTATTTCATTTTCATCGCCTCCTTCAGTGACCCCGATCTGGTGAACGTGGGCAAGGTATGGGTGATTCCGAGAGGACTTACCCTAGAAGGGTATCAGCGGCTCATGAAGGAGGACCGCATATGGTCCGGTTATCGTAATTCACTCATCTATCTGGTGGTCGGTACCACGATCAATATGATCGTCACCCTGCCCGCGGCATACGCTCTTTCCAGGAAGGATTTCTACGGCCGTACCACCTTCATGATGCTCATCACCTTCACCATGTTCTTCACCGGCGGGTTGATCCCGCGGTACCTCATCATCAAGAGTCTGGGGATCCTCAACTCGATTTGGGCCATGGTGCTGCCGAATGCCGTCCTGGTCTGGAATCTGATCGTGACGCGGACATTCTTTCAGACAACCATTCCGGACGAACTATTGGACGCATCCAAGATAGACGGGAGCAGCAACACCCGCTTCTTCATAGACGTGGTGTTGCCTCTGTCGAAACCGATCATTGCCGTGATGATTCTCTTCTACGGCGTGGGACATTGGAACACGTTCTTCATCGCACTTATATATCTAAGGGATGAGAGCCTGTACCCCCTGCAACTGATTCTACGGGAAATTTTGATCGAGGCCCAGATCCAGGCCAACATGCTGGAAGACGCGGAGTCGGCGGCCGACTTCCAACGGATCGTCGAGGTGATCAAGTATGGCGTGATCATAGTAGCCTCGGTGCCGGTCCTTATCCTCTACCCGTTCATTCAGAAGTATTTCGTGCAGGGTGTCATGATCGGCGCCATCAAGGGGTAACCAACATTGTGTGATCAAGGCCGTAGCGTGCATACCATATGCGGGCGTACGGTTTTGAAATATTTACCAAAGGAGCAGCGTATGAAGAAGACGCTCATTATTCTAATGGCGGCGATATTCGCCGTCGGGTTCGTCTATGCCGCAGGCGGTCAGGAGGAGGCCGGCGGAGAGGCGGAAGTCGAAAACTTCAATCCTACCGGTTTCCCCATCGTCGACGAGAAGAT
>CAZAKE010000023.1:4624-41281 GCA_964485495.1 uncultured Spirochaetales bacterium | reverse complement strand
GCCGAAGACAACCGAACCAGGGACATCGCCGCCGTAAACGCCACGGCATCCTTCGACCAGATGCGGGACATGATCGATCAGATCGGCGTGATTATCGAAGGGCAACTCGATGAGGAGATACCCCTGAACCGGCGCATCCGGCTCGAGGACGCGCTCTCCCTGGTCCTCAACGGAGATCGTGACGCGTACCAGGCATACACCGCCCAACTGCTGGCCCTTGACGCCGTGAGTGTCGAAGAGCTGCGGGGCCTGAACGATAGCTACATCGAAAATCTGAACCAGGCCGGCGAACGGGTTGCCGCCGCCGCCGATTTGAGCGGTGAGGCCGCGGCGGAGTTCAAGGCCGCCTTCCTCGCAAATTTCGAGAACTGGAGCAGCGAGAGCAACCGGGTTTTGGAATACTCACTGAAGACCTTCGAGGAGAATGCCGACCGGGCGGAGATGGCGGTACGAAGTGCAGCGGCATTTACCGCCATGCGGGACACCATCGACCAGATGGGTGAGATGATGGATGAACGAGTTCAACTGGAACTCGAGGAATTGGAACGGATAATTCGAGTGAGTGACTTGATCTATATACTCGTGGTCGCCTTCATCCTCGTGCTATCCATCATCCTGGCGTTGATCGTCACCTCGTCGTTCCTCCGGTCGATCCGGAGAAGCATCGCCGCGGCGGTGAAGATCTCGGAGGGGGATCTGCGGGTTACCGTCGACGTGAACTCGAAGGACGAATTCGGGGACCTGGCGAAAACCCTGCAGGATACGATATCGAACCTCACCGACATCGTATCGAAGATCCTGGCTTCAGCAGACAACGTCGCCGCCGGCAGCCGACAGCTCTCGCAGAGCGCCCAGCAGCTCTCTCAAGGCGCCACGGAACAGGCTTCCGGCACCGAAGAGGTGACCTCCTCCATGGAGGAGATGGACTCGAATATCCAACAGAACAGCGATAACGCCTCCCAGACCGAGAAACTCGCCCGGAAGGTTTCGGAGGATGCGGCCAAGAGCGGCGAGGCGGTCAACAAGACCGTCGAGGCGATGCGCCAGATCGCCGAGAAGATCGTGATCATCGAAGACATCGCCAGGAACACCAACCTACTGGCACTGAACGCCGCCATCGAAGCCGCCAGGGCCGGAGACCAGGGCAAGGGTTTCGCGGTGGTAGCGGCGGAGGTGCGCAAACTCGCCGAACGGAGCCAATCCTCCGCAAACGAGATAAGCCGAATCTCGACCGCCTCGGTGCAGACGGCCGAGGAGGCGGGAAGCATGTTGAACACGCTGCTCCCCGACATCCGGCGTACGACCGAGCTCATCGAGGAGATCAGCGCCGCCAGTGCGGAGCAGCGCTCGGGAGTCGATCAGATCAACCAGTCCATGCTGCAGCTGGATCAGATCACACAGCAGAATGCCTCGGCCTCCGAGGAGATCGCCTCCACCTCGGAGGAGCTGGCCTCACAGGCAAGCTCCATGCAGGAGCTGGTGCAGTTCTTCAAGACAACCGAAGGAGGCGGCCGGAGAGACGGCGCGGCCGCCCGCCAATCAGTCAGGCGCCGTTCCGGCGGTGAGGGCAAACCCATGGCTCTTCCCGACACGAATGACGCCGAATCCACCGGCATTGCGTTAAAAGAGGAGATCGAACCGGAGTTGGACGTGGAGGATGCCGAGTTCGAAGAGTATTAACGGCAGCCGAACACCGGAGTAATCTGCCGCGGTCTGAGACACCGGCGCCATTGTATAGTAGGATGCGGTTGTGAATAGATACACCCGCTTTGCCGTTTTACTCATCGCACTCTGGACACTCGGCGCGGGTCTCTGTGGCGACACCGTCTCCATCGGCACGTGGAACGTACGCATCCTCTCCGACGGCAGCCGCGACGACTCCGAACTCGCCGTCATAGCCGAGATCATCTCCAGATACGATCTGATCGCCTTGCAGGAGGTTCGCGATACCCGAGTGTTGGAGCGACTCGAGGCGATGCTGCCGGCGTACGATTACATCGCCTCCCCGCCGGTGGGCAAAGGGGTGAAGGAGCTGTACGCCTTCTTCTACGATGCATCCGTCGTCACGCCGACCGGATACCAAGCCCTACTCTCGGATCCCGAGAACGCCTTCATCCGCGAACCGTTCATCGCCCGTTTCATCGCCGGTAGCTTCGATTGTGTCATCATCTCCATCCACGTCCTCTGGGGAGACAGCAAGGCACAACGGAGGGAGGAGATCCGCCTCCTCGACGACGTTCTCGCCGCCGTGGAACGGGCGATGACCGATGAACGGGACATCCTCCTGGTTGGCGACTTCAATTTCGACTCGGCCGATGAAGGGTGGGAGATTACCGGCTACGTACCCCTCCTCGGTCCGGCCCTGAAGACCACCATCTCCGACAGCGGCTGTTACGATAACATCTGGATCCATCCGCATGCCTCCGTCGAGTTCGCCGGTGGGCTCGAGGTGTACCGGTTCGACGAGGAACTCTTCGACGGTGACGACCGGGCGGCGAGTCTCGCCGTGTCCGATCATCGGCCCGTCTCGGTCCGGTTTCGGACCGACGGACCCGATGACGACTGAAGCCGCAAGGTCGGCAAGACTGTATCTATTGTTGTAGGAATCCGCGAGACGGGACCGAAGAGAATTCTCCTAAAAAAACGACGCATGCTCGAAGCGATACGATCGGATCGGTACTAACCTCCTATATATGGTGTACCATGACACGAAACGGTTTCTTCCGACAGCAGCCTTCATGATCGGCGTGGCGCTGCTCGGTCGACCGCTGTGGCCGGAGGAGCAGATCCCGGGTCCGGCGAGGGCGACGGCAACATACATACGTATCGACGGCAGGCCGTGGAATCCGTGCGATAAGGAGGCATTGGAACGGCTCATGTTGCAGGGAGATACGACGGTGCTGGGTGTGGCGTCCGGATCGGTCTCGAGTGGCGCCGACACATACATGGTAGAGATCGAGGAGCGTCTTGAGGCCGGCCTGACCGTGTGGAGATGGAAGTGTGAGATCGCAATTCGCGAGTTCGTCGACACATCCGGAGAGAGTATCCGTCTCTGTGTTCCGAAATCGGTTCAGTCGCTACCTCAGGATATCCGATCTACCATAGAAGAAACCCAATGTGGTACGCACCTCTCGCTCGAGGGGCCATCGATCGTAGACAGCGAGGCGATTATCTGGACGTCAGGGAGAACGCTCCTCGGAAGGGGAGAAATCCTCACGTCCCCGCCGGAACCGCCCGCCACACTCGCCGTCCTGATCTACGGATATCGGTTTCTCCGGCTGCGACACTATCGGGTCCCCCTACCCGTGCATGATCCATGCACCGAGTCCGCCGCACGACCGACCCAATGATGTTCGGTATAGTTGTTCGGATCCACCGGCAACCCCCGCAGCATGGAGAATACCAGTTTGGCTAACCGCTCGCCATACTGCTCGGGATGGAAGGTCACGCAGCCGATGACGCCCGCAAGATCCGAATCATGCTGGTATTCGATCACCAGGTCTACATCGGCCTCGATCAACCGATCGACCTTAGATGCGACATCCACCGCATCTCCTTTCTCGACAAGGACTTATTCGCCATCGATCCAAAAAAAAAGGACACAGATGAAGAACAAAATCCTTGACAGCACCATAGGCCGGGTGTATGCTAAATCGAAGTGTGTATGTGGAAAGATGCCGTCTGTCTGCTTTGCATCGACCCCGGCACGTTGTACATTTGCCCAAATTGTCAGTCCTCGGATGGTTCATTACCACGAACAAAAATTCCAAGGAGGAAAGAATGAGAAAGCTACTACTTATCGCAGCTGCCCTCATGATCTCCGTTTCTTTCGTCGCCGTCGCAGGCGGTGAGCAGGAACAGAGCGGCGGATCGGGCACAAGTACCACGACAGAGAGCAAGCCGGCTCCCGCTCCGAGTAAATACTCGGAGGCCCCGGAACTGGCCGCGCTGGCGAAGGCGGGCAGCCTGCCTCCCGTCGAGGATCGGCTCCCGGAGAATCCCATGGTGATCGAGCCGAACCACGAGGTCGGCAAGTACGGCGGCCGTCTGGTCGTGCGCGAATCGCCTCAGGGACCCTACTACGAGCGGAGTAACCTGTTGCTCAACCGCACCGCCACTGAGACGATTCCCAACATCGTCGAGGGGTGGGAGTTCAACTCCGACGGCACCGAGTTCACCATGCACCTGCGCAAGGGCCTCCGCTGGTCGAACGGAGATCCCTGTACCGCGGACGACTGGCTGTTCGGATACTACGACATCGATTTAGACGAAACCCTGAACACCAGCATCCCCAACTGGGCCAAAATCGGCGACGACGTCATCCAGATGAAAAAGATCGACGATTATACCGTAAAATTGATCTTCACCAAACCCTTCTACGGCGTGCTCAACAAGATGAACATGGTGGGAGCGCGTCACTACTGGAGTCCTCAGCCGAAAGAGTGGCTGAGTAAGTACCACATCAAATACAACCCGGACGCCGACAAGCTGGCCGCCGCCGAGGGGTTCGAGAACTGGTGGCAGTACTTCGACCAGGTAGCCGACCGTGAGGATACCGTCAACAACTTCACCGGCGAGAAACTGGGCAGACCCGAACTCTCGGCGTGGGTGTTCAAGGAAGAGCAGCCCACAGCATACATCTACGAGCGCAACCCCTACTACTACAAGGTGGACTCGGCCGGAAATCAGCTGCCCTATATTGGATCGGTTATCGGCATGAAGGTTGACGACAAGGAAATCAACCTGATGAAGATCCTCAACGGCGAGCTGGACATCGGCGGATGGGGCCTCGGCATCTCCGACTTCCCCGCCCTCAAGAAGGGTGAAGACACAGCCAAGTACAACGCCTGGGTAGCCCCCGACTTCTGGGGTTCCGCCACCGTGTACTGCATCAATCAGACCTACGTGGGTGAAAACGCGGACGTGATGAACCCGTGGCTGCAGAACGTGAAGTTCCGCCGGGCCCTATCGCTCGCTATGAACAGAGACGAGATCAACGAGCTGGTCGGAATGGGACAGGGTGTTCCCCGGGCGGCAACCATGCATCCCCTGACCACCGGGTATAAAGAGGAATGGGGTACGGCATACGCCGAGTACGATCCGGACCGGGCCAACGCGCTACTGGACGAGATCGGACTCTCAGGCCGTGACGCGGAAGGCTTCCGCACCGACCCGGACGGCAACACCATCGTACTGGACATTCCCATCCGGCCCAGTCACACCTACTGGATCGAGATGACCGAGCTCGCGCAGCAGCACTGGCAGGCCGTGGGTGTCAAGGTCAACGTCAAGGACGTCGGCAACAACCTGATGCAGATGTTCAAGGCCAGCACCCAGATGGTATTCACCTGGGCCCTGGACCGCATGTACGGACCTGCATTCATCGAATCCAACGGTTCCTGGCTGAATCCGGCATTCTGGAACGGGCCCATCGGACCGCTGTGGAAAGTCTGGCTGACCGGCGGCGGTGAAGACGGAGTCGAGCCTCCCCAGCTCATCAAGGACATGTACGCCAAGTGTCTCGAGATCCAGTACGTATCGCCTGAAGAACAAGAGGCGATCATCGAGTTCATCGGCGACGCCTATGCGGAGAACGTGTGGATGATCGGAACCGTCGGCATGATCGGTAAGCCCGTGACAATCAAGAAAGACCTGGGCAACGTCCGTGACGATTTCTTCGCCGAAGGCATCAGCGTGCCCAACAACCAGTGGGTGCAGCAGTACTACTGGAAGAGCGCTGCCAATCGGAGTAAGTGATTCTCTCACAAAACGTCTTTCAAATACGTCTATATCAGCGATGTAGATGGGAGATGTGGATCAAAGATATTGGATAGAAGAATATTAGAAGGATAAAGAAATAGAAGAGATCGTGAAACCGCCGGGGATTCCTCGGCGGTTTTTTTCTCAGGCCTTCACCACCGCCAACGGTGAGAGGGTGTGGACGATCTCCACCAGGTCTCCTTGAGCCGCCATTACCGCGTCGATGTCCTTGTAGGCCCCGGGCGCCTCATCCAGATCTCCCTTGTCATGGACCGCGTGGATGATTCCCTTGGCGTCCAATAGCGCGGCCTGCTCCTTCACCGAAAGGGTCCGCTGCGCCTGCTTGCGGCCCATCTTCCGGCCCGCGCCGTGGGAACTCGACACGAAGGAATCCGGGTTTCCCTTCCCTTTCACAATATACGAACGAGTTCCCTGGCTGCCCGGAACGATACCGAGCTCATCCTGTCCGGCCCTGATAGCCCCCTTCCGGTGGACCACCACCTCCCGGCCGAAGTGCTGCTCTACCGCGGCGTAGTTGTGCACGGCGGTGATGCGCTCTGTCGCCGTGATGCCGTATGATCGCAGGATCTCCTCGATCTGTTCGCGGATAGCCGACCTGTTCGCCTCGGAGAACCTCACGGCGAATTGCATCGCCGCGAGGTACTCCGACCCGTCCTGGGAGTCCATAGGAAGATAGGCGAGTTCTTTGTTCGGAATCCTCCGAACCTTCGTTTTCTTACCGTTTGTGTCGCCGGACTTTCTCTCGAGCCGACTCACCGCCCGTTTGTGGTAGTGCTGAGCGACCCTCAGCCCGAAGTTGCGCGATCCGGTGTGTACCATCAACCACATACGGCCCTCCTCGTCGGCCTGCAGCTCGATGAAGTGATTCCCGCCGCCGAGGGTGCCGATCTGGTCCCGCCCCTCCGGCCGCAGCTCCTCCAGCAGCTCGATCTCCGGCATGGTGTCCCAGCCGTCCCACGGCAGGATGTCACCACCGCCGCGGTGCTTGAAGCCCACGGGAATCCTGTGACGAATTTCGTCGATGATCTCTTTTCGAGTCTGTAGCTTCACCTCGTCGGCTATTGCATCGAGGGATACCGCCGCCATGCCGCAGCCGATGTCCACGCCCACCGCGTTGGGGACAACCATATCGACGGTGGCCAGGACTCCGCCGATAGGCATTCCGAATCCCTGGTGGGCGTCCGGCATGAGAGCTATATGGTGGAAGGCGAACGGGAGCCGGGCGATGTTCAGGGCCTGCTCCAACGCCCCCGGTTCTATCTCCTCACACCACGACTTTATTACGAGTCCTTCGGTCTGTATCTCTCGCATGAATCTCTCCTTCGATCAGTCCGTACGCCTGGTCGCCGCGATGACGGGCTGGAAAAACACACCGTCTATTCGGTGTACGTCCATGAACCCCGCCTGCTCGAGTAAGCCGATGAGATGGGAAATCGTGACGGGATTGTACACCGACCGAGTCACATGGGTCTCGCAGCCGGCATCGCCTCTATCCTCTATGAGATACAGAGACACCTGGTAATATGGCGGTTGCGGGTCCCAGATCTGCCACCCGATCCAACGCGAACCGTCGGTATCTCTGATGCCATACGGCTTGAGCTGCCGCTTGGTACAATCCTCCTTCGCGTAATCCCGCACCGAGATCAGGCAGCCGCCGCCCGGCCGAACACAGTGGTAGAATTGTCTGAAGGCCTCGAAAATTTCTCTGTCGGTCAAAAGGTGCGGTACCGCGTTGTCACAGGAGATCACTGCGTCGAACGTTTTCCGGTGATGATCGTATACCGACCTCATGTCGGCCACAGAGAGTTCGATGTGCAGCCCTCGATGGTCCACCTCCGACGTGGCTCTGGCGATCGCGCCGGGAGAGACATCCGACCCGGTGACGGTATATCCGAGCCGGGCCAGGCCGATCGCCTGGGTGCCGATGCCGCAGGCGACATCCAGGATCGTCTTCGCTCCCGGCCAATGCCTCCCGATGATCTCGTCTATGGCGGTGGATTGGTTCCGGATGCCCCGCTCCCAATCGGGGTAGAGCAGATGATAGAACGGGGCGAGAGAGTCGTAAAACTGATCCGTGGCCCGCATGGATGATATCCTTCTCTACTACAAGAGAGAGAGCCACCACCTTTGGTGGTGGTCGTTCACTGCTTCTTGCACGAATGATACCGCATTACACATATCGTGTCTGCAAAGGTACCCCTCACATTACTACAATACGATGCACGATATGCTGATAGCGGCCCCTCGAGAACGCCGCGTCCCTCACACCGATGATTGTTACCACAGGGGTGGATGATCAGAACCACTGTAATATCGGCAATCTGGGACTCGCCCTCACCTTGCGATTTGACTCCCTGAGACCTCTGATGTACCATGACGTAAGGAGCCGTTGATGAAACCCTTGCCCATAGGACTGAGTACCTTTCGATTTCTCATCGAAGACAACTTCGTGTATGTGGACAAGACGGGAATCATCGAACCCCTGGTCCGGCAGAAAGGCCGCTACTTCCTATCGCGGCCCAGAAGATTCGGAAAGAGCCTGTTGGTAGATACCTTCAAGGAACTGTTTGAGGGGAATGAACAGCTTTTTAGGAATCTAGCCATCCACGACAGATGGGATTGGGCGAGAAAGTATCCTGTTATCAAGATCGACTGGTCGTCGGGAACCCTGACATCAAGGGCTTCTCTGGATAAAAAAACAGCCCATCTACTAGAGGAGAATGCCTTCCGGATAGGTATCCAGATAGATCGACAAGATGAAATTTCCACTCTCTTCGAAAAATTGATTACACAAACCGCGGAAAAATACGACATGCCTGTTGTGGTCCTCGTAGATGAGTATGACAAACCCTTGCTCGATAACTTGGAAGAACCGGAAAAAGCGGCGGAAATGCGAGAGGGATTAAAAAACTTCTATTCTGCCTTGAAAAAAGTGGACGGCATTCTCCAGTTCGTCTTCCTCACCGGTGTGAGTAAGTTCAGCAAAGTGAGTATCTTCAGCGGTATCAATAATTTAATCGATATCACCCTGGACGAACAATACGGCGCCATATGCGGCTATACTCAGCAAAACCTCGAAACCGACTTTGCAGAGCATCTGACAGGTGTAGACTGGGAGGAGATACGACTCTGGTACAACGGCTACAATTTTCTAGGCGATGCGGTATACAATCCCTTCGACATCCTTCTTTTCATCCATGAGAATCGCAAATATCGGAACTTCTGGTTTGAGACGGGCACCCCAACCTTTCTGGTGAAACTGATGCAAAAGAACCGCTATTTCCTGCCGGATTTAGAAGACATAGAGATGAGCGATGACCAGCTGGGTTCCTTCGAGGTGGAACGGATTCCCCCGGTTGTCCTCCTTTTTCAGACCGGGTATCTGACCATCCAAGACTCGTTCAGAAAGATGGGTACCATCTTTTACAGACTCACGGTGCCCAATCAGGAAGTACGACTGGCATTGAGTAATTCCCTGTTCAGCGGATATACGGAGATACAGGATCGGCGGTCCCATTTTCAGACCGGTACCTACGATGCCCTGCAGACTGCCGATATGCAGGGGCTGGAAACTACCATTCGCCGCATGTTCGCCGGAATCCCATGGCGGAACTTCACCAATACCGACCTGGCGAACTACGAAGGATTCTACGCCTCGGTACTCTACGCCTTTTTCGTTTCAATCACCTGCACGGTCATCCCCGAGGACATCACCAACCATGGCCAGACGGACATGACGGTTCGGCTTGCTAACAAGATCTATGTCATGGAGATCAAGGTCATCCCCGGAGATCCACACAAAGACGATCCGAGCACCCCTCTCGAGCAGATAAAAGGTCGCAATTATGCGGAAAAATATCTGAGAGAACCGGGAGCACGGGTCTTCGAGCTGGGGATGGTATTCAGCCGGCAAAAACGGAACCTGGTACAGTTTGCCTGGGACGAGTGTCAGGCTACCTGAATCACTCCCGGTTCTTTCACATCATGGCTTTTGAAAGCGGGGAAACATAGTAGCAGAATTACCCCTCGACGTTCCCTCTATCGCCGAGGAGGGGTGTCGAAAAGAGAGGCAGGTAGGTGAGATTATACTCCGGAGCTTCTCGCGCAATATCATCATGCAACACGAATCCTTGGGGACAGTTCGGATACTTTTCGAGAATCATGTGCAAACAATGATGAAATTCTATTTCACTACCCTGTTATACCTCATTTCCTTCTATTATACTACCTTAAATTTGTATTATCATTTCTATTTTCCAAGGTAAAAATAGAATTTATAGCCCATTACGTGGAAATATTCATAGAGACCGATAGAACGGCAACGGCTCTTTTCTCGTATGTTACCCGCTTCTTGCGTTTCTTGTTTGAGGCTGCCGGGAGATCCATCCTGCGGGTCGATCCCGATGATCTCGTCTCCCCGCCAGGCGATGGTGTAGATGCGACCGGAGGTCAGTCGCTCCTCGGTGCGCCGTCCCGAGGCAAGCTGTGCCGAGTCTCCCGCGCCGGCTGGATCGGCCACCGGCCGAGATCATGAGCCGCCTCATAACCGGACGAAGGAAAAGAATTGCTGTACTCTACTCATTACCACGACTTCTCTTTCGCCAAAAAATTCATATATTTGATATATTTGATTTTATATACGATGTGTAGTATACTATTCCTACACCGATTGCGGAGGAGCGCACCTTTGAGGGTTTATTCATCTATCAGACGAACGCTGAGAATTCTCATCATCATCCTCGTCTATTTTTCGGCTTGGGGTCAGATATCCGGCACTGAATCCGCCCAATATCGTGTGCTTGTCCTGAACTCGTATCACCGTGCTTTTCCATGGACGGAAAGTATCGTCGACGGCATCCTTACGCAGTTTCAAGAATCTTCCTACCGGATCGAACCTACGATAGAATATCTCGACGCCAAGCGCTTTCAGCCGGAGACGGTCTTTCCTCTCATGAAGGAGATGTTGTTGCAGAAGTATCGAAATCATTCCTTCGAAGCAATCATCTCGACCGACAACGCCGCCTTCACCTTCCTGCTCAGTTTCGGGCACCTCATCTTCCCGGACACACCGGTAGTCTTCTGCGGTCTCAACGATTTTAAAGACTCCACTATCGATGGCAGATCAGATATCACCGGCACGGTAGAAGCGTATGATATCGCGGGAACCATCGAACTGGCATTGCGGCTGCATCCGGATACCACGACAATCGTTGTCATCAGCGACACCACCGATACCGACGAGACGAACAGACAAAATCTTCGAGCCATCACGCCGTTCTACGAAGATGAAGTTGAATTCATCCACTTGGTCGGAGTTCCCTCGCAGGAACTGGCGGCAACACTACGGGAGTTGCCCGAGGAGACGATCATCCTGTTCCTCAACTACTACCGTGACACCGAGAACACCGTCTATACCCTCCAGGAGGGACTGTCTATGGTGTCGACGAACTGCGACTTTCCCGTCTACAGCATGTGGGAGGACAAGATATCCGCGGGCGCCCTCGGGGGGATCATCACGAAGGGGGAACTCCAGGGCGACAGCGCCGCACGACAGGTGCTGAGAATCATCGGCGGTGAACCGGTGGAGGCGATCCCCGTCGTGAAGGGCAGTCCTAATGTGCCGATGTTCAACTACGACACGCTGCGAGAGCACCATGTCGATTTCCGCATGCTCCCGGCTGATACGTTGATGGTGAATAGGCCGACGCATATTTTCTACACCTATCGGTACTATCTCATTCCTCTTTCCGCGTTCGTCCTCTGTCTTATTCTCGTGATCGCAATCCTGATGGTCAATATCAACCGCAGGAAGGACGCCGAAACCGGGCTCAGGGAATCCCTGCAACAGAAAGATACTCTCATGAAGGAGCTCAATCACCGAGTCAAGAACAATCTTGCGATGATCTCTTCGCTCGTGAAGCTGAAAAACGCATCCCTGGGAGATCACGTCGACCTGTCGGATTTCCAGAGTCAGATCGACGCCATCAGGATCGTACACGAAATACTATACAAGACCGAAAACGTCTCGCACATCGACATTCGATTGTACCTGCACAACCTGCTCGATACGATCTTTGCCACCTTTTCACGAGAGGGCGTCAAAATAGTCGAGGAGATCGAAGACGTGAAACTCGAGACGAAAACTGCCGTCTCTCTCGGGCTGGTGGTCAATGAGATCGCCACGAACGCGATAAAACACGGCTTCACCGGAACTCAGGGAAACCGCTTCGAAATCTCACTGCACCAAGACAAGAGGGCCGACCGATACCAACTCAGGATTGCGAACAACGGCACGCCCTTCCCGGAGGAAGTTGAACTCGATAATCCCCAGACCCTCGGTCTGCGCCTGATTTCGGCGATCACCAAACAGATCGAAGGTTCCATCGAACTATCGAGGCGACCGTCGCCAGTCTACACCATCACCTTTCCACGGGAACCTGAATAGCATGAGTCGTAGACACAGTAATCCCGCCGCCAACCGTCTCATCCACGAACACAGCCCGTATCTGCTCCAGCACGCCTATAATCCGGTCGAATGGTATCCATGGGGGGATAAGGCCTTCGATCAGGCGGCGGCCGATGACAAGCCGATCTTCCTCTCCATCGGGTACTCAACCTGTCACTGGTGTCACGTTATGGAAGCAGAGTGCTTCGAAGATGAGGAGGTCGCCCGCCTGTTGAACCGCCACTTCGTATCCATCAAGGTCGACCGTGAAGAACGGCCGGATATCGACCACGTGTACATGACCATCAGCCGGCTCATGTCCGGCCGAGGCGGATGGCCCCTCACCATCATCTTGACGCCGCACAGACAACCCTTCTACGCGGCCACCTATATACCGAAGCACAGTCGCGGGTCGAATCCCGGGATGATGGAGATTCTGCCCGCGATCGAAGAGGCATGGAGGGAGAGGCGGGAGGAGCTCGTACAATCGGCGGGACGGATTATCGCCGCGTTACAGCAGGTGAACGATCATTCGCCGGAAGAACCCCCAACTCATGATGCAGCCGCGGAAATTGCGACCATGCACGATGCTGCCACGTACTACGCAACTGTGTATGAGTCTGTCCGGGAGTATATGGTCGAGGCCGAACGGAGACTTCTGGTCTCATTCGACCGGGAGTACGGTGGATTCGGAGACGCGCCAAAGTTTCCGATGGCACACAATCTCTTGTTCCTCCTTCGGCGGCATCATCACACCGGCAGCACGGAGGCGCTTGAGGCCGTCGTGACGACGCTGCGGAACATGCGGCTGGGTGGCATCTGGGATCATATTGGATTCGGATTTCACCGCTACGCCACAGATCGCAACTGGCTCGTTCCTCACTTCGAGAAGATGCTCTACGATCAGGCCATGCTGGCCGTCGCATTCCTGGAGACCTTCGAAGCCACCGGCATCGATTCGTTTTCTCGCACGGCCAAAGAGATACTACACTACTGTATCCGCGACATGCAGGACAGAGGCGGCGCGTTCTATTCGGCTGAGGATGCGGACAGCGAGGGCGAAGAAGGCATCTTCTATACCTGGACAACATCGGAGTTGGACGATCTCCTCGGTGACGAGGCCGAATGGGTGAAGGATCGATTCGGCTGTACTCTTTCGGGGAATTACTACGAGGATGCCGGCGGGTATCCTACCGGCCGGAACATACTGCACCTGCAAGCAGAACCGACACCGGATGAGCACACGAGATGGGAGGAACTCAGGGCACGACTCTACGAGGCGAGGGAGGGGCGAACTCGTCCACACTTGGACGACAAGATTCTCACCGACTGGAACGGGCTCATGATTCATGCCCTCGCCAAGGCCGGACGAGTCTTGGGAGATCGGACCCTTACAACCGCCGCCTCATCGGCGGCCCGCTTTATCCTCGATCGATTGGTCGACGATTCGGGTCGACTGCTGCACAGGTTTCGCCGTGATCACACCGGCATCGCCGCGGGCCTCGACGACTACGCGTTCCTCGTGTTCGGGCTCCTGGAGCTCTACCGAAGCACCGCCCGGACGGAGTGGCTCGCAGAGAGTATCAGATGGACCGATCGGATGATCGCCGAGTGTCTCGACGAGGAGTCGGGAGGATTCTACATGACGCCGGCCGGAGACGAAGAGTTACCGGTCAGGCCTAAGGTACGGTTCGACGGTGCCTTGCCCTCGGGTAACTCCGTGGCCTCGTTCGATCTCTACCGCATCTATTCACTCACCGGAAACGAAAGTTATCGACGAATCGCGGATGATCTGGCCGCATACATGTCATCCTCCCTCAGGCAGGCCCCCGAGGCGATTACCATGCTCCTCTGTGCACTCCACCTCGCCGCATCACCGACGACTGAGGTGGTACTCGTCGGTGATATTACGGCAGCTGACACACGGGAGATGATCGATGCACTCGATTCAGGCTACCGGCCGAATCTTTCCATCCACGTCAAGTCACCTACCGATGAGACGCTATCGCGTCTGGCGCCTTACACGGAATCCTATACGCAGCAAGAGGGAAGGACCACGGCCTACGTGTGCCGAAACTTCACCTGTTCACTCCCGACTACAGACGTCTCACAAATGCTCCGGGACATAGATACATAAAGTCTCTATACCCGCGGCCTCCAGGGAAAGGCAGCGGAGAACAACCTTGAACCATCCTCGAAATCGACATATAGTCAATCCGTGGTTTTCATGGACATCTCGAATGATACGGTTTTTCACGGTGAAACCTGGGAAACGGCAACCCCGGACGGGGTATCGATAGACCTCGAAGGGATCAGGAAGGCGCGACATCACCTTTCGCCACCTGATCTGCAACGTCTCGGGGTACAGGAAGCCCGGCGAGGCACCGGGTAAAATCTTCCATTATCAAAGCTGGGGCATGAACGTCCTGACCCACGCAGAGTGGAATATCTGGCCGGACCTACTGAAAATCATTCTGGAAGCATGCCGATGAGGGTACAATTCAACCGTTTCGGTCGATGCGGCGCTTCGATCACACCCCGAACAGCTTGCGCGCGTTCTCTCCCATGATCAGCCCCATCTCGTCGGCGGAGAGTTCATCGGTCAGACCCGTCTCGTACATACTCTTCATCACCATCATCTTGCGGAAGGGCCGGTCGGAGCCGAAGAGCACTCGATCGGCACCCAGCTCCTTCACGGCGTCAAGAATCAGATCGTCGGTGGTGGCGCTGCCGACGAGGTACATGTTCGGGCACCGTTTGGCAGCATCGATCACGGACCGATTCATCTCCTTGTCGGTCATGCCCATGTGCACCATCAGTACCGGCATCTCCGGAAACTCAGCGGCGATCCGTGCGGCGCGGTAGGGATGGGTCCGTTCGTAGGCGTCCGGGCCGATGTGGAAGGCAAGAATAGTCTCGAGAGAGGCGATGTGCTCAGCCAGCGGGTATCCGACCTCCGGGTCGTCGATGTAGAAGTTGTTCTGAGCCCCGTTCATCTTTACGCCCTTCAGCCCGAACTCCTCGACGCATTGGGTAGCAGCCGCCTTTGCGGTCTCGAGACCGAAGGTCGGATCGGCCCAGCCGAAGCCGATGATCCTATCCGGATATTTATCCATCGCAGCCGCCACATACCGGTTGCCGCTCAACACTCCGGTCTCGTCCGAGTAATGGTGGGGACTGAGCCAGCACAGGGTCTTGTCGATACCGGCGACCGTCATGTCCTCGATATGAGACTCAAGTGTGAAGTCTCCTGCACCTTTGGAAATGTGGGTGTCGGAATCTATGATCATTTGTATTACCTCCTGCTTTCTCTTATTGTCTCCCATTTTCCTTCACTGATACAATAGACCGGTTTCTATCACCGGGTTACCATTGTACCAACGTATACCATCATCGATTTCATTCTACTGAAAAACCGTTCTCTTTCACCGTGGGTTTGAAAACCTCCTCATCTAACTCGATCCCGAATCCCGGCGAATCCGGAACCGTGACGATTCCCTCATGGATCGTGTAGGCCGAGAAATCGAGGCCGGGTACCCAGGCGTCGTCCCACTCTGCCATCTGGAAATTTTCGATACCGGCGGAGAGGTGGCAGGCGGCGTAGTTGCCGAAGGGGTCTCCCCAATTGTGCGGGGCGGACCTCACACCTGCGGCGTCCAGCTCCGGCCCCAGCCGATACCAGCGACTGAACCCCGGCGAGTGGATGTCGTATTGAACCACGTCGATGAGCCCGGCACGAGCCCATTCAAGGAGGTTCCGGGAGCTGTCCCCGTCGGCGATGAGCGTGCTCAAACCCTCCCGATCGATCCATTCACGGAGTCGCTCGTAGAGGACACGATCCTCGTGGAACGGCTCCTCTATCCAGAAGATTTCTTGAGCGGCGGTCGCCTCCACCGGTATGCCGTTAGCCCGGGCTACCAGGTCCCAGATCGGATATTCGAGATCGTAGTAGTCGGACGGCACCCCAACCTCGGAAGTAAAGAGCTGCCTGACGGAACGCCCTATATATTCTCGAGCCCGTTCGGGAGCAATCCTTGACCATCCGAATCCCGAAACCCCAGAGTTGGTCGTGATCTTGGCGAGGGGAGGAGCAACCTCGACACCATGAGTACCGAGTCTGGCGTTACATCCGGCCACCTTGTCCCGACGGCCCCTAAGCCGTGCCCATTCGATTTTTGCGATCTTTGAATCGGGTATCGTGTATGTCACCCAAAGAATATTAGGATGATCGATGATTATGGTCAAGTTGCAGATCAGACGCGGATCAGAAGTAGTCGTGCCGCCTGGCCGACGACATCGTACATACGCTCTCCTCCCCCTTCATAGAGTTCTCATCGTACACCGAGTTTCGGATACTACACCCTCAGATCAACGTAGTGTATACTTTTTCCGGGAATCGTATAGCCCAGGAGCCTACCAATGAATGAAGAAAAAAAATCGAAACTATCGGCGATCATGTTCACCGACATCGCCGGGTACTCGGCCATGATGGAACAGAACGAGCAGCAGGCCATCGACAACCTCGAGAAGCACAACGAGCTGCTCTTTCCCCTCATCGACGCCTTCGACGGCACCATCATCGACACCATCGCGGAGGGGCTCCTGGTGGTCTTCGACAGCGCCTTTGCCGCATGCAGCTGTGGGCTGAATATCCAGAAGGCCATCGACGATCACAACTACACCGCCGATGAGAACGAGAAATTCCTGATCCGGATCGGTATCCACCAGGGAGACATCTGGTACGACGACAGAAGAGTCTACGGGAACGGCGTGAATATCGCGGCACGGTTGTTACCGTTGGCCTCACCCGGAGGCATCTGCGTCTCCGACGACGTCTACCGGCAGTTTCGCAACAAGACCGAGGTGAAATTCCACTCACTTGGACAGAAGAAGCTAAAGGAGATCGAGCAGCCGGTGGAGGTGTACGAACTGATCACCGGCACCGAACGACGGGATTTGAAAGACACCCGCAGCTTCGACGAGTTCGAGGATGTAGGCGACCTGGTGAAGTCCAAGATCGCCGAAGGCAGGATGAAGGCCCGGGAAGCCCTCGGCGGGAAATCGGATCCCGGCACCGAACAGCCGGAAAGCAAGATCGAGACCAGAATTCTCGGTTTCGTCGAGAAGGTCATGGACAAGGCGCTGGACAAGTGGGAGAGCATCCCCGACGAGAAGCGGCAAGACATCGTCAGGGAGATAAAGAAGGAAACCTGGTATTCGGAAGGCCATCACCATCACGGTCCGCGACATGGTTCGCGTCGTGGCCCATCTCATGGAGACCAACAGCAGGACGGAAATAAAAAGAAGGACGAGTTGGAAGACTACAAGGAGCTGATCCCAGTGGGAGCCGTGGCAACCGTGGGGTTCGGCGGGGCGATGATCTTCTTCGGTCCGGCGGTGTGGCTCCTCATCCTGATGATCATGATCGGTTTCATACCGCTGGGGATCGGCATCTCACACCTGCTCTCCTTCCGCCGCAAGAAGGCCGAGATGAAGGAGCAGCTTCCCTATCGCCGGGAGGGAGAAGCCATCGCCGTCGCACAGCGGCACGGCGGCCGGCTGTCGGTGATGCAGTTGTCGGCGGAGGCGCATATCACCCTGGAGGAGGCCCAGACGGTCCTCGACGATATGACCAAGAAGGGCTACATCGGCCAGGAGATCGAGGATTCCGGGATGATTACCTACGTGTTTCCGGAGTTGTTGAACGACGAGTAGCAGCAAATTTGATCTCTAGCGGAAAAAACAGTAAATTTACATTAACAGACGTATAGGCACCATTTACCGACTACCCAAGGAGGTGATGAATAGATGGATATACTTCCCATTCGTCCCTATCCCGCATCCGATTCAGTACGGGGGATTCAACCCGTACCCGAACGAGATGTCGAACGGATCGAAGATGAAGAAGAGACTGAAGCGGCGAGACGTGCAGAGGAAGCCAGACGACAGGAGGAGATCCGCCGTCAGGAAGAACTCGAGCGTTCGGAACAGACCGACTCTCCTCCTCCGGAAGAGGAACACCGGGTCGACACCCTGGCGTAATCTCGAGAAATTACCCCACCCGACACTAGTACCGCCGCAAACCTCCGCTCCACTCTTGATACGATCAGAGTATTCCCTCACAATACGCTTTTCCTATAGTGAGACTACGGAGGTAGAGACATGACTGCGAGGAACATACCGGATACACGAGAGATCCGGCCGCTCAAATACGGCTGGAAGTTTTCGCGCGGAGATTTTCGAGGAGCGGAACTCCCTGTCTTTGACGACGACGGGTGGGACATCGTTCGCGTACCCCACGACTGGGCCATCACCGGGCCGTTCTCACCGGAGAACGACGTACAATACACGGCGATCTCGGCAGACGGCGAAAAGAAAGAGCGTAGTCATGTCGGCCGCACCGGTGGTTTGCCACATGTAGGCAAGGCCTGGTATCGCATCACTGTTCCCTTGAGCGAGGAGGATGTGTCGCGGCGAGTCTGGATCGAGTTCGACGGCGTCATGAGCCGCTCGGTGGTCTATTGTAACGGAACGAAGATAGGCTCATGGCCCTACGGATACGCCTCATTCGCATTCGATCTCTCCGATCACGTAACGGCCGGTGAGAATTGCATCGCGGTCTCGGTCGACAACAGACCCTTCGCCTCCCGCTGGTATCCGGGAGCCGGTATATTCAGGAATGTCAGACTGGTGACGGCATCCAATGTCCATGTTGCGCGGTGGGGGACCTATATCACCACTCCCGACATCGGCGACGCCGCCGCACGGGTGACGGTGAGAACGAGTATAGAGAACCATTCCGGAGAGGGCTGCGAGGTGGAGCTGGAGACCCTAATCACCGACCACAAGGGAACTCCGTTGTCGGCCGTCCATGACTCTCGCCAGATCGTCACCGACGGCAAGTATATCCAGGATCTGGTGGTGGACGAGCCGATAGTATGGTCTCCCGAGACACCGGTCCTGTACAAGGCGGTCTCCATTGTGCGATGCGCCGGACGGATCGTGGACAGATATGAGACACCGTTCGGTTTCCGGACCCTGAAGTTTGATTCGGACGACGGCTTCTCCATCAACGGCAGAAGCATGAAGATGAACGGCGTGTGCATGCACCACGATCTCGGTCCCATCGGCGCGGCGGTGAATCGCGACGCCATCGCCCGACAACTCGCGATCCTAAAGGAGATGGGCTGCAACGCCATCCGTACGAGTCACAACCCACCGGCACCGGAACTCCTCGAGCTGTGCGACCGGATGGGATTCCTGGTAATAGACGAGGCCTTCGACGAGTGGCGTATCCCCAAGGTAGAAAACGGATACCACATCCTCTTCGACAAATGGGCGGAGAGGGACCTTCGGGCCATGATAAGACGCGACCGCAACCATCCCTCGGTGATCATGTGGAGCATCGGCAACGAGATCCTGGAACAGGGTGATCCCGACGGAATAGAGACCGCCATGTTCCTCCACGACGTCTGCATGGAGGAAGACCCCTCTCGGCCGACCACGGCTGGGTTCAACAATCCCGACGGCGCCATCAAAAACGGATTGGCCGCCACCGTAGATGTTCCCGGCTGGAACTACCGGCCTCACCGCTACCAGGAGTTCAAGCACGACCACCCGGCGTGGCCCATGTACGGAAGCGAAACCGAATCCTGTGTTTCCACTAGAGGCGAGTATCGATTCCCTCCTCAGGAGGAACGTAACATCGTACATGACAACCTACAAGTGAGCAGCTTCGACCTGGCGGCGCCTCCCTGGGGATATCCTCCCGACATCGAATTCCAGGCCCAGGACGCCTGTGCCTTCATCATGGGCGAGTTCGTCTGGACCGGATTCGACTACCTCGGAGAGCCCACACCATACAAGCTCGAGTGGCCCAGCCGCAGCTCCTACTTCGGCATCGTAGACCTGTGCGGTATCCCCAAAGACAGGTATTACCTCTATCAATCGAAGTGGACCGAAAAACCCGTATTGCGGGTACTTCCCCATTGGACCTGGCCCGACCGGAAGGGGGAACCGACCTCGATCTTCGTGTACACCAACTTCGATTCAGTGGAGCTGTTCCTGAACGGCCGTTCTCTCGGCCGACGGCGGAAGTACCCCAACTGCCTCTTCGAGCGGTACCGGCTCGCCTGGACGAGGGTCCCCTACGAACCGGGAGAACTGAAAGCCATAGGATATGACGCCGACGGAAACGCCGCGGCCGAGACCATCCACCGCACCGCCGACACTCCGACGCGTCTCGAGATCGTATCCGACAGAGAGGAGATGCGCGGCGACGGCGACACCATGTCGTTCCTGCACATCAAGGCCCTGGACCGGGAAGGGACCATCTGCCCCCACTGCGACACGGAAGTGAGTGTGGAGATCGACGGACCGGCGGAGCTTGCCGGAATCGGCAGCGGTGACCCAACCTCCCTGGAGCCGTTCCAGGAACCGAAACGGAAACTCTTCCACGGCGAAATGGTTGCCTACATCCGATCGATCCCAGATGGAGACGGGACGGTGACGGTCAAGGTCGTTGGAGAGGGCCTGGAACCTGCCACCGTCACGATACGCTGTACGCCGAACACGCAGGAGTAAACACCGGATGACCGAACGCGAATGTTACGATCACGAACGTAAGAAGGAGATGCCGAGATCGGTATGAACTACGAAACACTACTCACCCCCTACAACCTGGCCGGATTCGAACTGCCGAACCGGATCGTCATGCCGCCGCTGGTTATCTGGCAGGCGGACGAGAGCGCCGAGGTCACCGAACACCACCTGGCCCACTACCGAAGCTGCGTCGGACCCGGACTCATGATCGTCGAGGCAACTACGGTCGCGCCGGAGGGTCGACTCCGGGAGACCCAGCTCGGTATTTTCGAGGACCGGCACGTAGCGGGACTCTCGAGACTCGCCGAGATCATTCACACGGCAGGCGCAGTGGCGGGTATTCAGATCCACCACGCGGGCGGCAAGGCCACACTGAAGACCACCTACGGCCTACAGCCGCTGGCCCCCTCGGTGGGAGACGGGACTCCCGCCTCCAAGGAGAGCGCGGCGCTGACGACGGAGGATATCCGCCGCATCCAGGACGATTTCGTCACCGCCACCGAACGATCAATCCGCGCCGGCTTCGACCTTATCGAGCTGCACGGGGCCCATGGGTATCTGGGCAGCCAGTTCCTCTCCCCCTACTCAAACCGCAGAACCGACCAATACGGCGGGAGTTCCGCCGGTCGCAGGCGTTTCCTCATCGAGCTGTTCCACCGCTGCCGGGAGACGGCCGACGACAGGGCCAAGGTGTACTTCCGGCTGGGGGTCACCGACAAGGATGGCCAGGGACTCACCCTCGAGGAGGGAACGGCGACGGCCGCCGTCCTGCAGGAGGAGGGGATGGAGCTGATCCACGTCTCCAGTTGCCACGGAGTGAGTGAGTCGGTCAGACCGGAAGGAAGCCGTCACTCCGCCCTCATCCATCTAGCCGGCGCGGTGAAACAACGGGTCACCATGCCGGTCATCGGCGTAGGTGGCATCAACACGCCTGAGGCCGCGCAGGCGGTCCTGGACGACGGAATGGCCGATCTGGTTGCGGTGGGTCGGGGGTTGCTGGCCGACCCGGAATGGGTCCGCAAGACCATCGAAAACCGGGAGGACGAGATCGAGTTGTGCCGCCGCTGCTCCCCTTGCTTCTGGTTCAGGAACCCGTCGGCATGCCCGGCACGCAAGGCTCTGGGCAGGGTCTTTCCACCCTCATAATCCCGCCGCCTTTGCCAAAATGATCCGGTCCAGCCGCCGGATTGTCCGGACGAGTGACCATCCGCAGACCGCCGATCCGACGGCACAGGCCACAGCATGGCTCGCGCCTACCATCAGGACCGTCTCCGTGAGGCCCGTAATCAGCGCGATGATCGCATTTACCAGGAAACACACCAGTGAGGCGATGAAGGCACTGCGATACCGCTCCACGTAGAAGAGGAAGTTGAGGAGACTCATAAACAGCAGGTGCATGAAGGCAGCCGTCAAGCTGAAGACCATGAATCGGAGCTGGCCGGCGGAGGGGAAGAGGTAGGAAGCGGTCACGAGCATCAGCAGCAGAATCGACAAACTCATCGCACCCTGAAACAACGACTGCCCTCCCAGGCCGTCCCTGAGCGTGCGGGAGAGGTTCTGTTTTCGCATCTGGATCTCGCCGTACCGGCTGACCCCCAGGGAAACGAGGAACTTCCGGAGTGCGACGTAGAAGTCGGTCTCAGTCCGGGTGACAAAGTACACCAATCCCGGAATTAATGACAGATTCGCATAATACACGACGATGTCGTACTTCTCGTAGAGCCAAATGAGAGAATTCGGGATCGGCTCACCGAACAGAAACCAGAACAGCATCTTGTCCACCCACAGGGCCGCGTAAAACAGGAACCCGCACCAGAACAGGAGCCGGTATTCCCGAAAATATCGCACTATCCGCGTTCCAAGGCCCTGCTCGAATCGGGGAGGATACGCCCGTAGTGACAGAACCATGAGGAGCAGCCAGGTGATCAGGTGCCCGGAGGCGAACCCCAGAAGGGCGCCGCCGGTCCCGAGCCACTCACTGAGGCCGAATGCCAACACGACGGCCAGAACCATTCCGCCGGCATATACCGCCAGAATCCTGCCGTACCACTTAAGCAGAGAGATGAACAGCATGGCCGGCCAGATGAGATTGATAGACACGAAGAAGAGCACCGCGCCGGTTTTGAAAACCGATGGATACGCGACCTGAGGATCCAGGCCGAACACCGCAAACAGAACAGCCAACAGAAATGTTACACCCAGGGTAACGAGAGAGAAGACGATCAATACCCCCGAGGCGAGATGCTCCTGTCGTTCGTAGAGCCGGTCGGCGATGTAGCGAGTGAAGATGTAGTGGAATCCGCCCGCGAGTATGAGCGAAAAAGCATAGGAGTAGATGATGACGCCAATGAATGCCTCCGACGCCTCCTGCACCGCCGTCCCCAGCAGCTGGTAGATCACCGTGATGGAGAGGATCGAGAGCAGCCAAGGGCCGGCCACGATCATCGTGCCCGAGACGGACGCCTGCACCACCCCCGAGAGTGTCCCCCGTCCGTAGAGCTTCCGAAGCTCGAATCCTATTCCCGCCATCTATTTCCCGCCATCGGTCATCTTCTCGTACAGACTGCGATAGGTGGCATGAAGGTCGTACTTGTCGTAAAACTTATTCACCTTCTCGCGGTTTCGCTCGATGATGCCTGCCATCTCTTCGGGATGGTCGTGCACGTAGGCGATTCCCTCCGCCAGCTTGTCGGGGTCCTTGGGCGGGGAGAGAAAGCGGTCGTCGTAGTCGAGCATCTCCGCGATGTTACCCACATTCGTGGCCACCACCGGCACGCCGGCGGCGTACGCCTCTAGAATGACCAGGGGTTGGGCCTCTCGGATGCTGGTGAGGAGCAACACGTCCAGAAAGTTGTAGTACTCGAGGACGTTCTGGCGCCCGGTAAACTCGAACCGATCCGCCAGGCGCATGCTGCGGACCAGGAGCTTGCAGTCCTCGTAGTACCCTGGATCTTCGTCGGTGGGTCCGATGCAGTAGAAGGTGACATCGTCGTATCGGGAGAGCACCACCTTAGCGGCGGTGATATAGGTTTTAATGTCTTTGATGGGAACGACCCGTCCCACAAGACCGACGTGGAACCCCGGTCGTGACCTACGTTCGACGCTGAACCGATCGATGTCGATGCCGTTGGGAATCACCACCGTCTTCTCCTCGGGTGCACCGAGTTCGAGCTGCTTCCTACGGTTGATCTCGAAGAGTGCGGTGATCAGGTCGGCGTTCTGATAACACATGCGGCTCAGGCTGTTATAGATATTGATCCACATGTCACGCTGGTATCCCCGGACGATACCGGTCTTTCGTATCTCGATCTCACGTTCCTTGTGGTAAAGCCCATGCTCGGTGAGCAGGAACGACTTTCCCCGCCGGAATTTCGCCGCCATGGCAGCCAAACCGGCAAACCCGGTGGAGACGGCGTGGTAGATGTCCGCCTCCGGCGGTGTCGCCCCCAGCGTATGGAAGATCATGTCGTGGGCCGACTTCCAGGCCCAAAAGTAATCGGCAAACGGATAGAGGGGATTCCGCTTCAGGTTGTTCAAGGTAATCATCCGCCATCCGGTGTCCGAAGTGACCGCAAGCTCGTGAAGCAGTTCCCCTTCGGGTATCTCGGTCAACACCCCCTTCGGCGCGGCCCTGGCGCCGGCGAACATGTGGGTGTGCATAGTTTCGATCTCCGCGAGGAGATCACTGCTCCCGCCGACCATCCGTTCGTCGGACCGGTTTCCGGAGAGGACCAGATCCACCGACTCGACTACGTTTTCCGGCAGGTCGTACCGCGATTCCTGACCAGACATGGGTGAGATAGTAAAAAGAACGAACTCGATCTCCGGCAGTCCTAGGATGAGGTCGTGTACCCAGGCGGACACACCGCCGGTGATATACGGGTAAGACCCCTCGAGGACGATGCATACCCTCATCCGGCTTCCCCGGTGGTTTGCAACGACCAAAAATCGAAGAGCTTGGCCTCCACGGCGTTGAGCCTCCCACGGTGCTTCCCGAGCCGCAGGATGATCTCTATGGCCGTTGGGAAGTCCTTCCGCAGAAACGCATTCTCAGCCTCCAGCAGCATCACCCAGCTATCATCCTTCTCTCCGGACATCGTCCGAATGACATGGGCCGCCTGGCTGTAGAGTTCGAGTCTCTGCAGGATCCTGACCGTGAGTTCCTTGTCTTCGGCACTCGCGTCTCCCGCCGCGTCCACCTCCCGCATGCTGGAGAAGGCCTCCCGGAGATAAAAACTCCTGATAGCCTTCTTGTCATCATTGAACTGTGCCAGATCAAAGTAGAGCTGGCCGAGGCGTCGATTGTCCCGCTCCGCTTCCGGTTGCTCCTTGATCGCCTCTATCTCCCGGTTATACCGGTTCTCTATGATGTTGATGCTCTCGGCGGCATACAGTGCAATCTCCGGGTCGGGGTCCTCGAGCAGCTCCGTGAAGATAGACCTGAGTTGCAGGTAGGTGTGGATGTCGTTGTCCTCCCTTGAGAGGACCCGTTCAATCTCATCGAGATCGTAGGGGCTCTCATTCAATGGTTTGACGGAGCCTGCCTTGTAGACGTAGGCATGGACGGGTAGTAATCCCGATCTCACCGCCTTCAAGGCGGATGACGGCGTCCGGGGGTTGTAGTACTCGTTTGCGGTCTTCAGATAGTCGAATCCGTCCATCTACAGCCTCCCCGTTACATCCTCTGAATCTCCATGAGATGTTCCGCCCGTTCCAGCAGTTCGTCTACCGACTCTTTCCCGCCATATGAGGAGTATCCGATCACCACCTCCAGCCGAATCGCCTTGCCGCCAACGGTCCAGCCGGTGGTATTCACCCTCTCCAATGCCTCCAGGCAGAACATGGATGCCCCATCGAAGTCGAGGGACGGACAGACAATCGCCAATTGAGCCTCGTTTTTATAATGGAAGGCACTCACGTTCGATACGGCGAGAGTCGACAGCTCCTCCACGAGGATAGGATAGAGCCGTTTCACATCCTCCTCACTGTACTCACCAACCAGCGTCTCGAAATTGATGATCTCCAGCAGGATCACCGACAGTGCGGTGCCGCTGCCGGCAAGTTTCTCTAACTCGTCCGCCAGAATTCGGTAGAGTTGCGAGATGAGGGGGAGGCCCGTGACATCGTGTACTTCCTCGGTCCGGAACTGGTTCTCGTACTCCTGAGCCCGCAGGATGGCCGGTTCGGCCAGGGCGATGATTATCTGCAGTATCCGCTCGGAGTAGAGGTTGTACTTCAGAAAGGGCATGGAGCTGATTCGCAAGACCCCCCAGGACCTCCTCTCCAGAGAGATTGGGAGTGTGATGATATTCTCCTCCGTATTCATCCGCTTCAGGTTCTCATATTGGAGGAGCATCCTGACGGAAAACATCGTGTTGTTCCGCAGGACCCATCCCTCGATGGTGGACTCGACAGAGAGGGTATCCGACGCCGGCATGTCCTCCGGCCGCCCGTATTCCGCCATCCTCCTGAGCTCACCCCCCTGATACCCCCAGACCGACACCCAATCGGCGGAAGTGAAGATCCGCACGGTCTCCAGAAGCACGTCCAGAACCCTCCCGAGATCCAGTACATCCAGCTTCTTGATCTGGTTGTAGAGGTAGGTGATCGATTCCTGCTGACCGGTCACGCGTTCCTCCAACTCCAGGTTGACCTGCGAAAGGGCGTCGGCGGTCTGGTTGAGGGACTGGTTTTCCTTCACCAGCTCCCGGATCCTGCCCCGATACCTGGCGACCAGCTTCCGTTCGTTCGAGAGGACGCTGCCCACGAGATACACCAGGAGCAGCGTCACCACAAATGGAACCACCGCGCCCACGGCGAGTGCCTCCCACTCGATCGGGACGGAAAAATCCGGAAAGAACACATGCAGCCCGAGCGGAAACAGCAGACTCCCCGAAACGACAGTGGCCGCAAGGCTGAGGAGGCCGAATTTGAGACCAAATAGCGATGAGATCAGCGGGAAAAGAAGATACGGGATATAATAGAGGGAGAAAAACGCCGGATCATCCCGGAAGAATAGGTTTATACCGGCTACCAGCAGTGGAACGATGAATGTCTCAGTGTATTTAGTGCGTTGACTTTCCATTCCGATCCACAGATTATATAGAATAGCATGTCGGAGATAAAGCACCGGGGGATGCCGGGTCAATGGAGACGATATGAAGACATCACGATTACGCATACGGTATCGGTTTACCACCACACCCATCATGCGGCTCTCACGTGCGGTACTCCTGCTGGCATTTGCCCCGCTCCTGCCGGCTCCGTTCGGGCATGATGCCGGTCGGCGGCTCGAGGCGCAGGAGACGGTGGAAGAACAGGCGAACCCGGGAGAGGCCGGTCTGGAAGAGCCTGTCCGAGGAGAGACCACGGCGAAGCCTGAAGGCGGCGTGAAGATCATGCCGGAGTATCCCGAGGAAACTCCCGGACTCGTGTTCGTGGAAGGAGAATCCGCGGTTTCCACCAACTTCGCCAACGAGCCGACGCTGAATTTCGGCTGTTCCGGCTCACGCACACTCCAACTGAGTAGGACCACCGGCCTGCACGGCGGCCGGCCCTTCTTCGCCGAATACGTCTTCTACGTGCCCGAGGAGGGAACCTACGAATTCTGGTACGGTGGAACTCCCCCGGGTCCGCGAGAGGACATCTATCCATCCTTTGCCTCACCCTTTTCCTATACGCTGGACGGCAACCAGCCCGTACAGGTGTACCGGGAAGAGATGACGGTAGTAGAAGGATATGCCCCGGGTTACTACTGGTGTGTGGTCGACGAGATCAGGCTCCAACCGGGATCACACAAGATCAGATTCGAGATCTCCGAGCAGCGGCGTTACGACGCACGATACTACTTCTACCTGGATGCACTCTTCTTCTTTCAGTCCGGAACCGACCTCGACTCGTTGGGAGAGTTGCCGGACCGGTTTCCGAAGTCGCCGGACGAGAGAGGAATTGATAATCCCTTCCGGTCCATCGCTACATACGAAAACTTCATCCGGGAAAATCCCGACAACGTCGCCGCCTACATCGAACTTTCGCTGGTCTACTCGCTGATCGGCGACTACGTGAATGCGGTGAAGTATCTGCGTCGAGCCTCATTGATCGAACCGGACAATACGGAGATCCAGCTGCTCACCGCCAAGAACCGTATCTGGAGAGGCGATGTCGCGGAGGGCCTCGCCGCATACCGGAAACTCCTGGAGAACGATCCCGAGCGGCTCGAGGTGTGGCGAGAGGCGGCCAAGGTCGCCGCATGGGTCGGGAAGTACGACGAATCGCTGGCCTTCTACCGTGACGGCCTCGAGGTATACGAGGAGAACCTGGACCTGTTGGTCAACAGAGGCATCACCCATCTCTGGAGGGCCGAAGAGGCCGCCGCCGCCGAGATGTTTACGGCTGCCGAGGAGAAGGCCGAACAGGCGGTGGCCGATCTGGCAGATCTGGGCGGCATCTACGAGGTGAACGGGTATCCCGACTACGCCGTCGAGACCTACCGGCGTGGCATCGAGGTCTTCCCGCGCTATCTGGAGCTCTATCTCAAGTTGGCGGATGTCTACGCCGAGACGGGCAGGCAGGATCAAGCCGAAGAGGTATATACCCAGATCGAGGAGACATTCGTCCCCTCTCCCCGCCTCACCGCCTACCTGGACATCTCGACGGAAAAGCAGGGCATGCGCGACGCCTTGATCGCGGAATATGAGCGCAGACTGCAAGAAAATCCCGACGATCCGGCCTTCCGCGAACTGTTGGTGCAGACCTACTTCTGGAACGGCCTGCGGGAGAAGGCCATCGGCGAGTACTACAACATGCTCGTGAATCTCGCCTACCGCAACCTGCTCGAACTCGATACCGGTACCGAAGAGCTCAATCGTATCATCGACGAATTGCATGTACTCAAGTATTTTTTCGAGTCCGTCCCGGATTCCCTCTCGGTGTACGGCCGCGATTTAGAGACCGCCCTGACGGATATGAGAGACGCCGAAAAGAATCTCGCGAAGTATCTGTCCGATGTGGAGAAGGCCCGCGAGAAGGGAGAGGAACCGCCGGAACCCGAAGAGGGAGACACGAGAAGCGCAGTTACGACCGCTTCCGCCGCACTCGCCGACGCGGCAGAAGTCGTCGCGGGTTTCTTTTCCATTATTGAAGACGCAGAGGCCATTCTCGCGGATTCTCTACAAATCGTACGGGAGATGTCCGATGAGGACACCGAGCGGAAGACCGCCTTTCACACCATGACCGATCCGCTGGGATGGAGTTGGGACCGGCCGCGAATGATGAACGAACTCGGGCGTGCGGCCGCGAATGACAATATCCTCGCCACGCACGTGATCGGAAAACTCCAGCTCATAGACGAGAGCCCCATCCAGGCCGGTGCGCTCCTCTCCTCCCTCGAAGAACAGGCCGAACCGTCAGGCCGGAGCGACTACGTCCGGTCACTGCTTCATTCGGGCAATCTCGACGCGTGGACCGTCGAATATGCCCTTTCGGAGGAGACGGTCACTGCGTATGCACCGTTTACCGACGCGGTGGTCGCGCTCTACGTAGACCTGTACGACGATCCGGGCTACTCCGGAACCGTAGTCGACAGTTCAACGGAATCGGCCGAATCCCTCGTCAACAGGTTTCGTGACATGAAGCGAAACGCGGCCCGGCGGCAGGAGGAGGCCGAATCGGGACTACGGAAGGTGTACGGTCTCCTGGAACAGCGGCTGGAACGGTCGATGTTCCAGTTCGAGGAGGACACCAAACTGATCCGGTATCAACTCGGTGACTATTTCCTGACCGACGAGTGGATTGACGAGGCCGGTGAGCAGTTCAAACTCGTCCTCAAGGTGGATCCCTGGCACGTGAGTGCCCTGTATAAACTCGGCACGGTGCAGCAACTCGCCGGCAGATGGTACCGGGCGATGAAGACCTACGAGCAGGTCTACGCGATGGATCCGCGATATGAGAACACCGCCGCCAACCACAACCTCCTCGCCCGGACACACGCCGACGACCTGTCGGCGTCGGCCGCCACGTATGTGGATACAGGCAGGGTCTCCTATACGGGTAGCGCCACCTTCGACACGTTATTCAACTCCGTCTTTTCTCTGGGGGTGCGATACGACATACGGGCCCTGCGCATCTACACCCCGCCTCCGGGTGAGTACGCCTCCAGTCACATGGTACACGAGATCGGGGCGTCGCTGCCGATCGACATCTACCCCCTGCACCTGAAGATCACTCCGTACGCCGCCCTGGAAATGGCCCATGAGGTCTACGGCAACGAGGCATCCGAAGGAAGCGGCGGGGTAATAGCGGTTGAGCCGACCCTCGACGGCGAGACGATGGTGGAGTTCCTGGGTGCGATCGTCCCGTCGCCGAAGTTCTCAGGTGAGGTGGTGTTTTCTCCCAGTACGGTGGCACTTACGGCGACCTACGCGTACGGCCGTAAGCCCGATACCTACGTCCCCGGGCGGGCGGCGGTGATGGCCCACTCCGCCGCCCTCAACGCCTTCGTCTCCTTCGACTTCCTCAAAGTCCCGCTGATCGGCGGTTCGTACCTGCGCTCCTACGGGAAACTGGAGTTCCTGGACGACGACAATATGATCGGCACGGTGGTGCAGGACCTCTACGCCAACTTCCACGTGGCCGACACGCCCTGGACCAACGTTGCGGCCGTGGGGTCCTTCAGCTTCGAGCACTCCAAGACCATCGGCATCTCCGACTACTACGCTCCCGACGGCGTCATCTCCATCAAGGGAGGCGTGGCCGGTTCCACCTGGATCGGCTTCAAGAGCGGCGGCGCCCTGGGGATTTCGCTGAACTACATGGTAGGGGGATACTTGGAGCAGGTGACCGAGGAGACCTCGGTGAACAAGCTGCTGATGGACGGATCCGGCCGCGTAGAGCTCTCCAAGGGCGGATCGTCCTACTACCTGGCGATCCAGGGAACCGGCACCTTTCCCGATTTCCCTGACGCGGACTTCTGGTCCCTCAATCTGACGCTGGGGATGACTGCCAAGCTGCCGGATCTGCTGTCGGAGTGAGTACTATTCGGGCCTACATGATTCCGGAAATGAATATTCTATTATCCGGAATCCCGGGGCACTGGCAATGGAAAAATCCACCTGTCCGTCCCGGTCGGCTTCAGCCTCCCACGTTTGTTCGGTCAGCAGGTCTCTGAAGACGACCCGCGTTCCCTCGGCAAAACGCAATGCCATGGCCGCGGTATCATCGTCATTTGCCGCCTCACGGAAAGTCAGCAGTAGACCGGCACGGTCTCCTGCCCGATGGTTCTGAAAACCGGCCCAGGAAGCCCCGTCCGGCCGCTCTCCGATTGGGTAGGTGATGCCCTGCCGGATCTTTTCCCGAACCCGGTGATGAAGACGGATCAGCGGCCGGAGCCGACACCGGATATCTTCATCATAAAACTTCGTCTCCAGAAAAAAGGTCGGCATGGAAAAAAAGGTAATGGCCAGGCAGTAATCGTGGTCGTAGAGATGGGCGTCGGACATCGTGCGGTCTACATGATCCGGGTTCTGAATGGTACCGAGGAATTTAAGGAGATTTACATATCGGGACAGCTCCCACAGGTCGCGTAGCACCGTATGGGGCCGGTAAACGGTGCCGGGCGGCAAGGAGGGTTTGCGGTTGGCGAAATAGATGGCCCCGTACTCCCGGGCGAACCAGTACCCGAACCGAGTGTTCACTTCGGTATTGTCCCAGTTTATCCGAGCCCGATGGCTTGTATGCAGCAGCAGCGTACGAGCCAGACCGCACACTCGCTCGATTTCCTGCCTGCTGTAAAGACGGGAAAAATCGAGTTTGTACCAAACAAATCCTCCTTCATCTGGCCGGTCCTGGCCACCAGTTCTTGGCCGTCGAAACGTACGGCGCCGTTGCCCAGGGTTTTGTCGACACCATTGTCTATAGAACCTTCCGCGTTTACAGACATGAAATCCTCCATTGTTTATTGTACTCAGGCATATCACTTCGGAATGTTAGGAAAAATAATGGAGAGGCACAACACCGAACTCGATAAAATCGGGAAAGATCACCGCCTGTACAGTGTGTAGGAATAACCTGGTCACCGTTCCTCTTCGGATTCATCCATCGAACCGTCTGTACTCGCCTGAGCGGAAACCAGGTGATGACGGTTGCGATACTCCCCGGGGCTACAACCCTCGTGCTTGCGAAAGGCCCGGTTGAAGCTCAGAACCGACCCGAAACCCGTCTGTTCCGCAATCCTGTACAACGGCATCGCTGAAGCACCGATCAGCTCCTTCGATGCCTTGATGCGGAGGCGGGTTAGGTACTCCTGGAAGGACACCCCCGTCTCGCGGCTGAAGATCCTACTCAGGTAGGAAGGATTACTGCCGATGCTGTCGGCGGCCTTCGCCAGGTTCAGAGACTTGTCGGTGAAATTGTCTTCGATATACTTCATGGTGGAGTGGACCTTGACGGTGGTGCTGGAGATGGCATGGAGATGTTCCCGGATCGACAACAAAGCCGTGTGAAAGAAACCGGTGAGAAACTGTCTCATCTCACCGATTGTCGTGCATTCGACCGCGAGCAGAATCGGGTTCGTCTCCAGTCGCTCGGTTTGCACGACTCCGTAGTTCCTTTCAAGATACTCGCTACTGTGCAGGATGATCTTGAGGTAGTAATCGAGGCCATTCTCATAGGTCGAAAAGCATGATTGAGCCTGTAGGATGATCTCGTCTACGAATCCCTCGATGCCGAGGGCCGTGCCTTCACCGGCCAGATCGGCGAAGCGACTCACGATCCGTTCATAATCAATAACCGATGTATTTCGCGGCGCCACATTTTCGAAATAGTGGACTCGGGGATGCTCACGCAGAAGTCCTATTCGCAGGGCTTGACGGGACTGGGCGTATCCCTGTTCGAACCCGGTGAGTTCGAAAATCGGCTTGCTAACCCCGATCTGGACCTTTTCACGGAGGGTTGAATCGAGGGACGCGAGGTACCGCTCGATGAAATCCGGAACAGGTTGGTTCCCGACTGCATCACCGGCGGCGATGATGAGAACGATCTCTTCGTTCGGAAGCTCGCAGCTCAATCCCTGCAGGTTACGACTAGTGGAGATGATTCTTTCGGCAGTGCCGAACAAGGCGCTCTTGGTCTCCTGCCATACGTTCCAGTCGTCAGAGATCGATTCGCGTTGATTCTCTAGATATACGCTGCACACCCAACATACACCGTCGAGGCGGATACGGTACTCCTGCATGTGTGCTGTAATTACTTCCAAGTCGATGAGGTGTCCGTGCAATAAGTTCTCGATGAAACGGTTCCGCCTGAGCAGGGTCTCGGTGTCGATCATACTCTGCAGGTTGGCGTTGCTCTCCAACACCCGGGAGTACCTGTTCAGGATCATCTGGAATTCGTTGACTCTTCGTCCCATCGCGTTTAAAAACTTCAACCCGATACTGGGCATCGTCCGCAGCCCCTGGGTCGGCCTGAAGCACTTTGAGAAGCTGTTCGACTCGATCTTCTTCTGGCGTATCTTTAAAAACACGTTGATCATCAACCTGATGCAGCTGGCCCTCGGTTTCCCCGCACCGATCATCCTAGCGTTACTGCTGAACGAGGTACGGCACTCGACGTTCAAGCGTTCGGTCCAGACCATCACGTACCTGCCGCACTTCCTCTCCTGGGTGATCGCCGGAGGATTCGTCGTTACCCTCCTGTCACCCAATCAGGGCATCATTTCACTCTTTTCGAAACTGTTTACCGGTGAAAAAGCGGACCTCTACCTGATGATCCAGCCACAGTGGTTTCGCTGGATTCTCGTCGGATCCGAGATATGGAAGTCTGTCGGATGGGGTTCGATCATCTACATTGCCGCCATCAGCGGAATAAATCCCGAACTGTACGAAGCGGCAACAATGGACGGAACTAACCGCTGGCAAAACATGGCCTACATCACCCTGCCCTCAATCGCCTCAACCATCATCGTACTGTTCATCCTGCGCGTCGGCCGAATCATGGGGTCAAACTTCGAGCAGATCTTTGTACTCTACAGCCCCAACGTTTACTCCACGGGTGACGTAATCTCGACCTACGTATTTCGTGAAGGTCTCGGTAAGGGGAAGTACAGCTACACGACGGCTATTGGTCTATTTCAATCCGTGATCGGCTTTGTACTCATGGTTATCACCAACGGCGTGAGTAGGCGCATCGGGCAAAGCAGTCTGTGGTAAGGGAGACAGTATGAATACACGGAAATTCGAACTCTTCCCCGTCATAAACACCGTCTTTCTCATTCTGGTCTGCTTCACCATGCTCTATCCGTTCTGGAACTCTCTTGTGAAATCATTTTCGAGCAATGCCGAGATCATGCGGGGCAACGTGTACATCTGGCCAAAGGGGCTCAACGTCAAAGGCTACGAGCTACTCTTCCAAGATTCTCTGTTCTACTCGAGTCTACTGAACTCCGTGTTCATCGTCATTACCGGTACCATCATCCGCCTCGTTTGTTCGCTGCTGGCAGGATATGCCTTCTCGAAACGTTACCTGACGGGGAATCGGATACTATTCATGGTATTCCTACTCACGATGTTCTTCAACGGAGGCATCGTCCCAACATTCATCATCGTAAACAAGCTTGGGTTATACAACAATCGATGGGCTTTGATTCTGACCTCCGCCATGCCGGTCTACCACATGATTCTGGCTCGGAGTTTCTTCGAACGACTGCCCAGTGCCATCGAGGAGTCAGCCTTCATCGACGGGGCAGGATACTTCACGATCTTCTTCAAGATTGTCCTCCCTGTATCCATGGCCCTCATTGCAACCCTCGTCATCTTTAACACCGTCTTCCTGTGGAACATATTCATTCAGGGTATCATCTACATCCAGGACTCGAGTAAATATCCTCTGCAGGTCTTCGTACGAATCAAAGTCTTCGAGGCTGAGCAGGTGTCGGCGGATCCAACCGCTATCGCCGCACTTCAGGATCAGCTGGACAAAGATGCGTACGGAACGGAAACCATGAAGATGGCGGTTCTGACCGTTACCAGTATCCCCATTATCTTGATCTATCCATTTTTTCAGCGGTACTTCATCAAGGGAGTGACGTTAGGGGCGGTCAAGTCGTAGATGTAGCATACAATAACGGCTCGAACCGTTATGTATAGATTCTTTCGAATAAGGAGACTCACATGAAGAAGATTCTTTTGGTGGTGGCCGCGTGTTTAGTTGCTACGATGCTCTTCGCCGCCGGTCAGGGGGAGGTTGAAGTCGGAGAAGAGACGATCAAGATCCAGATCATCAACGGCACTAACTGGCCGATACCCAGTGACGTCGACGTGAATGACAACCGCTGGGCCAACGCCTACAAGAAAGGCCTACCGGATATCGAGATCGACTGGATCATCGTGCCGAACACATCGTTGACCGAGAAGATCAATATCCTGATGGCTTCAGGCGAGATGCCCGACCTGGTTCCCTGCAACGACAACGACATGATCAACTGGGCGGACAACGGTCTGATCGTGCCGCTCGATGAAGAGGTAGCCAGGTACTTCCCGAACCAAACCAAATTCATGAACGAAGAAACGCTGAAGTACGCCTTCTACAAGGGCAAACAGTATCGCCTGCTTACCCCGGTGACTGATCTCGAAAACACACAGACGTTACAGGTGCGGAAGGACTGGCTGGACGTATTAGGAAAGCCTATTCCAAAAACCACCGAAGAGGCCATGGAGCTCATGAAGGCCTTCACCTTCGACGATCCCGATGGGAACGGTAAGGACGACACCTTCGGCGTAAGCGGCGGCAAGAACCTCGGCTATGTGAGGCCATTTATCAACGCCTTCGGCGTAAACGAAGGCTTCTGGTCTGAGGTCGACGGCAAGATCTACCCGGATATCATTCTGCCTCAGATGAAGCAGGCGCTGGCATATCTCCGGGAGATGTACGAAACCGGCGTATACGACAAGGACTCACTCGTCCAGGTCGGAAAACAGGTCGAGGAGAAAGCCACCGCCGGTATCACCGGATTCGTCAGCTTCGCCTCCTGGGGCGTGGCCTCACGCATCCAACCTGCGTTGCAAGAAAAAGGTGCCGATCTGGTGCCGGTCGAGCCGCTGGTCGGTCCGGGGGGATTCCAGATGTATCCCCGTAGACCCGGAATTTGGGGGCGCTACGCCGTTACGGTGAAGTGCGAACATCCCGAGGCCCCGGTTCGGGTCATGAACTGGCTCCAGGATTGGGACACAACCGTCCCCTATAAGCACCTGAACTCCAACCATATCAACTCCGGAGACTTGGGCGTTCACAGCGAACTTAACGCCATAGAGTCCTTCGTATTCGAGATGAGTGCGGACTCATCGGCACAGGCCAAATACGATACCTACCGGCACAGCTACCGCCTGATGGGAGGGTACGCCCATCTCGCGACGCCCGAGGAACTGGTGGAGCTGCGCAAGAACGGATCGAGCATACAGGCCGTGTATCCTTACGGCCGGTACAGTGCCAAAGGCGTGTCCGGTCCGATCGAAGCCGAGTACATGAGTGAATTGCAGACCTACTACGACGAGGTCAAGATGAAGATCGTCACGGGCACCGTGCCGCTCGCTGAGTTCGATAAGTGGGTCGAGTTCTTCTACGCCAACGGCGGGCAGGAGATCGTAGACGAAGCCAATGAGATGAACATGTAGCTTGCAGAGCAATGTCCGTAACCACTGGTTTCCACTGACTCTGGAACGACCGTCTGCAAAACAGACGGTCGTTCTTTTACTTTCACAAGCGGATAGGAATATGAATGTTATATTAATCGTCGCCGATCAACAGCGAGCCGACCTTATCGGCTGCGTTGGCCGTGTCCC
>CAZAKE010000023.1:0-4524 GCA_964485495.1 uncultured Spirochaetales bacterium | reverse complement strand
TAATCGTCGCCGATCAACAGCGAGCCGACCTTATCGGCTGCGTTGGCCGTGTCCCGGTCAAGACACCGGCACTGGACCGGCTGGCTGCAGAGGGCATCCTATTCACCCGAGCGTATACCTGCTGCCCCCTGTGCACTCCCGCACGAGCCTCGCTCCTCTCCGGCCAGTACCCGTCACGGCACCGGGCCTGGAGCATCGGCGTCAACACGCCTGAGGATATCCTCTCGCTGCCGGCATTGCTGCACGATCAGGCCGGTTACGACACGGCAATCATCGGTAAGAGCCATTTTCGAAGTTGCCTGGACGGTGAAAGTCCGGAATCTCTACCACACAGCCGCGATTGGAATAAATTCGAGCATTGGAACGGCCCCTGGTACGGATTCGACCACGCCGAGATCTGCAACGGTCACACGTCACAGGCACACGCTTACGCTATGCACTACGGCCTATGGTTGCATCAAAACGGAATCCCGGCCGCACCTCCCTATTTCGATGAGATAGGCGGTGGCTCATCACGCGACCAAGAGACACATTGGGAATTACCCGAGCAATTTCACAACAGCACCTGGGTCGCCGATCGGAGTATCGCCTGGATCGAACACAACAGGAATCAGAATCCGCAGCGCCCCTTCTTCCTGTCGGTCAACTTCCAGGATCCCCATCGGCCGTTCCGGGTACCCGCACCGTGGGACACCATGTATTCAGGAGCGGAACCGCCGCCGGCCGCACGCTGCGAACGCGAATGGGAGGACAAACCGACACTCTACCGCGCAACCGTGGAGGGGCAATTGACCGAACTCGGATGGGAGGGATCGGAGGGCATTCGGCTTCCATGCCAGATGGCCGAAGGTGCCGTGGGAGTAGAACGCAGCGAGGTCGAGAAACAACATTGGTGGACCTACATGGGTATGCAGAGCCTCCTCGACAAGAACGTCGGACGGATTCTTGACGCCCTCGACAGCAACGGCCTTGCGGAGAATACCCTGGTCATATATACCGCCGACCACGGTGATTACATGGGCGACCACTATTTATGGAGCAAGGGCGGCAGCCACTACGACGGCGCCGTCCGTATTCCACTCATAGCGAGGTGGCCCGAACGGCTATCTGCAGGAACGAGAAACACCAATCTACAGAGCCTGGTCGATCTACCCCCGACCATCATGGCGGCGACGGGATTGCAGCCGCATCCGGCAATGCAAGGCCGGTCGCGGTTGCAGAATTGGTCGGGATCCGACAAGGCCGAGCCGACAGTCCACAGCGATACCCGCAAGGGGGTATTCATCGATCATCGTGTAGAGGAGGGCCTGTACGTCAGCACCTGGATCACCAACCGGTATCGTCTCAGCTTACATTCCATTCTGGCCGAGAGCCGAGATGAAATCGAGCTCTACGATCTCGAACGTGATCCCCACGAATACCATAATCTGGCGATGGAGAAGGACAGACAAACACTCATACAGGAGCTATTAGCTGAAATGTACCGCTACCGTATGAAGATCGAGGCCCCCTGGCCCCGGCGTCGGGCATTTTCATAGGCAAAAGGTCACGCTATAGCTCGATAGCCTGATGGACGATACGCCACTCATCGCCGCGTTTCACCAGCGTCAGGGTGTTGATGCTCCGGTATTCTCCGGCTTCAACCTCTATTGTATAGACCGCGGATTCCCCCTTCATCTCACGCCTTACTTCGTCCGGAAGGATCGTGAGTTGAATATCGGGGTTGTCGGTGGTACCGCGTTGCATCTCTCTGATCTCCTCGACACCGTTCATGGTCTGCCGTTCGCCGTCCCCGCCTGATGAGAGATTTTCTACTACGGCATCGGACCAATAGGTGCTCATCAAAGCATCCAAATCCTTTCCCGTGAGAGACGCCACCCAGCTCTCGACGACATCATCGGCATCTTGCGCCGGTGCATCCGAAGTAGTAGCACACGCAATAATGACCGATAGTGATATCACCAACAAAACAAAACGCTTCACCCTGCCTTCCTGCACATCTTGGAGATGCTCTTCTCTCTTTTCGAGAATACTATCCTCTCATGGATTTGCATTGTCTGGAAACCCGGGGTGGTAGAATATATACAGGAGGCATTTCTTACAGAGTTTGCTGAAAATCAAGCACTCTTTTACCAAGAGTCTTGACTGTTTCATCCTTGAATAAATCCACTCTTTCCTTGGTGTAGTCTCCAGAGCCCATGTCATATTCATGTAAGAAGCGAATCAATCCATCTTCCCCAAGTTCTTTCGCAAGAATTTTCAAGCCGGCAGTCCTGATCTCTGCATTTGTCATATGTTCAGTCTGTATCATCTGATTCTCCTTCAGTCCAGTAGGTAATCGGGCTCAATACCTTCACCTTCAATTTCTTCTTGTATCTACGCCCATTTCGCAGTAGTCTGTCATCCACGGTAAAAAAGATATCTGCCGTCAATCTCTCCGCAGCAGCTAAATGTAAAGCATCCATTGCTCCAAAGCCCATTTTCTCGAGATCCTCTGCACGTTGAATATCTTCCTGGTCAATCATGATCATTTCACTCATCGGAGCAATCAATGACAACATCTTTTCTTTTCGTTCCTGATCCTTGTTTTGCATTAACTCAAAAAAAACGACAGAACTCCCGACCCAGATCAATTGCCCGATTTTTACCTGATGCAAGAGTATTCGGACACTTTCTGCTTCCAATCGGATCCGATCTTGAGATTGATCATCAAATGGCCGATTTATACAGCAAACATCCAAATATACCTTCATCATAGAAAGTGTAGTCCGAAATATCATCACTGTCTATTCCCACATCTTCTGCTCTACCTTCTTCTGGAACAGAATATCCGACATCACCTACTCCAATGCAGCCAGATAATCCTCGATATCATCAACATAATGCGTACCGATCTTACGTTCACTCCGTTGATGGGAGTAAGGTATCTATACATGAATGAGAAAAGAAGATTGGGAAGTTTTATTTCACCACGGATAAAAGAAGATGGGAGAAGATGGTTTCTATGCAGCTGTGGAGAAACGGAGTGTTGATTAGGTGAGCCGTTTCTGTCGGGGAGACACGTAGAGTGCGACCTAGTATACTTTTGCTCCGGGATTGACGATATGGGTATCAGACTCCACACAATTCCATGATTGCAGGAATTGGCACGACTTGAATGTATTTTGTTACCCCACGGGGTGAAGTTGGCATGTTGAAGAGCGCATCTACCCCGAATGTATTGTCATAATTTATCGAGCTTCCCAATTATTGGTAACACGATTGCTCTTGCAAGCCTAAGGGGAAGATTGTTGTCCAGAACACATTTCATGCAGTTTTCTTACTCTTCTGTCTCTTTCTTTATGTAGCTCTATTCCTTTGTTTACACGGTTCATCAAACTAATGATCAGAGCAGTTCTCTATTCCACTTGATCATAGCCTTCGGCATTCCTTAAATAACCTCAATATCCTTTATCGCATATGAAACTCTATCAATACCCCTGGAGATGTCTACCACCTGTTTTCTCCCGAGAATAGCCTCTACCTCATCGCCAAGTCGTATCTCCCGAATTTTGTCATATAGATTTCTGGGAAAGAGCGCTTTGATTTTTGTACCTGACTCCGGTTGGATTTCAATTCGCCCAGTGAGACTCAGCAATGTAACAGTCCCAGAAAAATTCAGGTCTTCTAATGTCCTGGATTGTATTTGTTCGATGCGATTCTTCCACTCTTCAAGACTAGTCCGATCGGCTTGCCACCTGTTCATTTCCGCTGTAATCGTATTCCAACCCAAATCGATATCTACCTTTTGTCGCAGGCTACTTGAGAATAGTCCATGGAGATTTTTAATACTTTTTATACCAAGTGATTCGACATCTTCAAGGATCTCTTCTGCGGAATCTTTCCGTAGGAAACTGAAAAAAGAGGACAACGTCTGTTGGAGCAAACTGTTTCCAAACAAATCAGGAGATGTATCACCTTCTATGAATAGACGGGCGGAGCCTGTCTTCACACCGACGAATCGTAGGTTGAGTGTTTCACGAATCCAGTTGGGAATACGACGAGGATCGGAACCGGTCTGAAGGTGATATGCAGCCGCCTGTATCGAAAGAGCTACATTTTCCACGACATCAGATAAAAATCTGACGGGAACACTACCGTATTCGACTGCTTCTCCTTTGAGCCGCAATTCTACGATTTCTTTCCCATGAATATATTGAAACTGACGTTTCTGATCCACGAGATCATCACGGTGCGCCCGAAGAGAATTTAGAGAAAGTTCCAGTGCGAAGTCCGACGTATCAGTTAAGCGGGTCTCATACTCGAGAATTTTATCTGAAATTTTCTGTATGCGCTCTTCTATCGCTTTGATCATGTCTTCCCCAATGTGAGACGTACGATCCCTTTGGGTTCCTCGGTTCGAGTGAATCCGTACCAACCTCTCCAGTAGCTTCGTAAAACGCTATCGTCATCAGGCACGAAATATGCATCAGTAAGGAACCGAAGTCTCGTTACCGGTTGATTACTAAACAGATATTGCAACGT
>CAZAKE010000022.1:15961-41496 GCA_964485495.1 uncultured Spirochaetales bacterium | reverse complement strand
TATGCTTTTAATACAGCATTCTCATATTTGATCATGTAAACATTGTATTACACGGTGTGGGTTTTGGCAAGAAGTATTGAAAATATTTCCGAAACGCTACATAGTATACGACATTATTTTGTTTTGACAATGGGAATTGGAGAAAGGCCGCGACGAAAATTGGCATGTTGAAAGGTAATACTACGATACCAAGAATAAAAACCCGCGACTGTGGTATACTCATCATATGAGACTCCAATCTGACAAAACACCCATTTTCAAGCTTGAATCACACGTGCTACCATCCCCGATGTTTCTTGGCATGATGTACACGGGGTAACCACACCAGGAGGAACCGATGAAACCGTTTTTCAGTTTTCCCGACAATTTTCTCTGGGGCGCCGCCACCGCGTCGTATCAGATCGAAGGAGCCGCCCGGGAGGACGGCCGGGGCGAATCCACATGGGACCTATTCTGCCGTAAGGCGGGAAAGGTGGCCGAGAATCACTCGGGTGCTGTCGCCTGCGATCATTACCATCTGTGGCAAGGGGATATTGACCTGATGCGGAAGATCGGCCTTCAGGCATACCGATTTTCTATCGCCTGGCCGCGCATCTTCCCCGAGGGAGAGGGCAAAATCAATCAGAAGGGAATCGATTTCTACTCGAAGCTGGTGGACGGCCTGCTCGAGGCGGGGATCACCCCCTTCGCGACCCTGTTCCATTGGGATCTGCCCCAGACGCTGCAGGACAAATACGGAGGATGGAAAAGCAAGGTTGTGCCCGAGCTCTTCGCCGAATACTGCGGGGTGATGGCCGAGAAGTTGGGCGATCGGGTCACAAACTGGATGACCATCAACGAGATCGTGTGTTTCACCATCCTGGCCCACCGGGCCGACCGTCACGCCCCGGGCGGCAAGGAAACCGATCAGGTGACCAATCAGACCGTTCACAACGCCCTCTTAGGACACGGCATGGCCATGAAAGCCATTCGGGAGAACTCCGGCAACGCGCGAGTCGGAATAGTCGAAAATCTATCATCTCCCTGGCCGATCTATGAGACCGAGGCCGATATCGAGGCCGCCAAGAAGGCCTTCCGGGATATGAACAGCCAGATTCTCTTCCCCCTGTTCGAAGGGAAGTATGACGAACCGGTATTTACGGCCAACCACGGGCCGCTCCCGGAGTTCACCCCCGAGGAGATGCGGCTGATCGGCGCGCCCCTGGACTTCATCGGCTACAACTTCTACCAGGGTCCGGCCTTCCGCGCCGCCGACAACGAGAAGGGCTACGAGGCCATCCCCATGCCCCGAAACCACCCCAAGACCGACATGGGATGGAACATCACCCCCAAGGGCCTCTACTGGGCTCTGAAGTATACCAAGGAGTTCATGCCCGAATTGCCCCTCTACATAACCGAAAACGGCATGGCCGCCGCGGACGTGGAACTGGAATCGGGAGAGATCTGGGACGCCGACCGGCTGGAGTACTACCGCACGCACCTGGAGGTCTGTTCGCGGGCCATACAGGAGGGTGTCGATCTGCGCGGGTACTTCGCCTGGTCACTGATGGACAATTTCGAGTGGGCCTTCGGCTACACCAAACGCTTCGGCATCACCCGGGTCAACTACACCACCCAGGAGCGGACGCCGAAACTCTCCGGACGGTTCTACTCCGACTGCATAAAGGCGAACAGGGTATTGTAGAGTTCCGTAAGAAAAGAAATTGTTGAAGGCGCCGCCGTCTAAATCGGCAATTTCCACGTGAAAAGAAGGCAGGCAACGCATGGCAACCACAACCGACACCCGGATCATCAGAGACCTCTCGGCACGAATCGCCGAGATCGCGGCGCTTCCGGTGCAGCAGAAGCGGCTGGAGGAGTGGAAGGCGATCAACTCGCTCCAGCCCACGCGCCCGATGTTCATGATCGACCAGATCTGCTGGCTGCAGATGAACGTGAACGACGAACTCACCCTGCGGTGCGAGGACGAGTTCGCCCGGAACCTGGAGGACGGCCTCCGCAAGACCCTCTACCGCTGGAACCACATCCGGGATGATCGGGTGTTCGAGCCGGTCGTGCGGGTACCGAAGGTGATCCATGGCGGCGGGTATAACCTGAAGGTTTCACAGACCGTTCTCACCACCGACGAACGGGACTCGGTGAAGAGTCACCACTACAACGACCTACTCGGCACCGAGGAAGATCTCGAGAAGCTGGACATGACCGAGGCGGTATACGACCCGGATGCCACCGAGGAGCGGCTTGCCAGGACCACGGCACTCGTCGGCGACACACTGGTGGTGAAGCCGGTGGGCAGATCCCTGAGCCTGGCCCTATGGGACCGGATCCCCGAGTTCCGGGGCGTGGAAAAGGTCCTGTACGACATCATCGACCGGCCGGATTTCATCCGTAAGACTATCGAGAAGTTCGTGTTCCTCTCCACCCGGCTGGTGGATCAATTGGAGCAGCAGGGACTCCTGGAACCGGCCCAGTCGACGACCCACTGCGCGGGCGGCTGGACCGACGAACTCCCGGCCCCCGGCTTCGATCCCGCCAAGCCGAAGGCGAAGGACTGCTGGGTCATGGGGATGGCGCAGATGTTTTCCACCGTGTCTCCGGCCATGCACGACGAGTTCGAGATCCGGCCTCTCCTGCCCCTGTACAACCGTTTCGGCCTGGTGAACTACGGCTGCTGCGAACCGCTGGACCGGAAGATCGAGATCGTGAAGCAGCTCGAAACCGTACGCAAGGTCTCGGTGAGCCCCTGGGCGAATGAGGAACGCTCCGCCGAACAGCTGGAAAGCGACTACATCTACCTCCGCAAGCCCAACCCGGCCATGATCGCGGTCCCCATCGACGAGGAGCTGGTGCGCAACCACATCCGAACGACCCTGGACACGTGCGAGAAATACCACGCCATCCCGGAGTTCGCCCTCAAAGACATCAGCACCGTGAACAACGACCCCCGCAACCTGTGGCGCTGGTGCGAGATAGCTCGGGAGCTGGTGGGAGGATAGCCGCCTGCGAATAGAGCATACGCTCGCTTGATTGCCTTCTCGTTTTCTCATAGAATCACGGTAGATGGGTAAAAACAGGGCATTCGATTGGTATAAACAGGCCAGAGAAGACCTCCTCTGGGCCCGGGACACCCTCGAGGCACAGCGGTTTGCGCAGGTCTGCTTCATCTCTCAACAGGTCGGCGAGAAAGCGATAAAGGCATTGGCACTGCAGCAGGGATATAGTGAGGTCCGCAGCCACTCGATCTCTGAAATCTGCCGGTATATGAATATCAACGGAGAGTTGGCTCGCATAGCGAAACGACTCGACCAATACTATATCAGCACCCGCTACCCCGACGCGTTCCCGTCGGGTGCGCCGTTTGAATTTTTCACGAAGGAGCAGGCCGAAGAAGCGGTAGCATTTGCCGACTATGTCCTAGAGTTCGTTTCAAAATCATTTGCCTCCGAATTATCTGGAGAGAACTGTGACGGCATCGATTCATCGGAAGGGGAATATCCTTGAGCTCTGAGATTCTGATAAAGCACACCCGAGACCCCCTGTTCGGCTTCACCCCTCCCGAGCTAAGAGAACACCTACACGATTCCCTCCGTGGGAGGTGTACACACGCATATCTCTATGGGAGCTTCGTGCGCGGCGACATGAGTTCCGACAGCGACGTGGACTGCATCGTCGTCACCGAGACCGATGTGCCCTTCCCCCAGCGTGCCGGCCTCTATGATGATCTCAGGGACAGCCTGCCGTCACTCCAGGTGTTGGTGTATACGCCCTCGGAGTTCCGAGATCTGACTACCGACCCCTCCCCCGGTTTCTGGCGGTCGGTGTGCCGGGAGATGGAACGGATACTATGATGTACTGGCCCGGAAATTGTGGAAAACGATTTGCTTGTCATATATAGTGCCGGTATTGACTCAATAGAGCGGTACACAAATGATTACACCACTACCAAAAGCCGTTTCCACAATTTTCAGTCCACTATCTACTCCTCCCGGGTCTCCTCTTCATAGGTGATATCGATATAGTCATTGGCTCTCTGTGAGAATTTCGTGAGATCCTGATCGTCGGAGAATCCGTAGAGCTTTATCAGGGCGCGGATGACCTTCTCCGATCCTGTGGGAGTACGGGTAAAGATCCCACCGTATACCATGTACGCCGGGTTCTTGTCGGGAGCACTCCAGCGCAGCTCCACCTCGGCCTTCATCCGCCGCTCGTTAAACGGTTCACTCTTCGGCAGCACGATGGTAACGATAAACGGCTTCTCGAGTGCGAGTTCCCTCTGAGAGAGTATCATCAGCCCCGACTCGCTTATGTCACCGAGCCAGCCGACACGCCTGTCCTGGTCGCCATCGAAAACATCTAAGTAAAACATGATGTGCCGTCTCAAGGTCGAACGAGTTTCGGGCATCCGTTTCCTCCTTCGTCTATATTTCTGCTTGCATATCTCTGCTTGCGGCCATGCCGACTATCTGAAACTCTACTCAGTCTATGAAGAGAACGTATCGAGTTCCGCCGTCAGGTTCTCCAACTCTCGTAAGGTATTCTTGAAGTTTTCGATCTGTGTCCCCACGATCTCCTGGATCTGATTCTCCGACGAGTCGGAGTGGGTCGTCAACTCCTTGAAGATGCCCTCCAGGGCGTCCGACAGCTGGCGACCCTCCTTGATCTTTACGGCCTCCTCTTGGGCGGCATACACGAGGTTATCCGAAGAGTTCTGGATCTCTTTGATCTTGTTCCTGATCTCCTGCGTCGAGACCACCGTGTTATCGGCCAGACGGCGGATTTCAGAGGCGACGATCTCGAAATTCTTGCCCTTCTCACCCGCCGAGGAGGCCTCCAACTCGGCGTTGAACGCGATTATCTTGGTCTGGGCGGCGATTGAATTGATTATCCCCACGATCTCCCAGATGCCCTCGATCTGCTCTCCTAAGTTCTTCACGCCTCCGATGGTGTCGGCGCTGGTCTCCTGAATCTCCTCGATCTTCGCGATAGTGTCGCGGATATATTCGACACCGTTGTTCACGAGGTCGTTGGTCTGCTCCGTGACCAGCGTGATCTCGGACATGGAACCGGTACCGGTTCCGTTCCCCGCCAAGGCCCGCACGAATTCCGAGATATGACTCGTCGTCCCCCGCAGCCGATCGATCAACATGTCCGACATCTCCTGCCTGCTCGATCGCTCGTAGTGGAAGCAGTTTACCGGCTTATTGAGCCCGTTGTGAATGGCCACGGCCATCAACTCACATCGGCCGTACCCGCACGCGCCGCAGTTGAGAAAGTCCTCCTCACGGAATTTTCGCATCTTCCGGTAGATCTCCTCGAGCTTTGCGTTGGAAGGATACTCGATGCGATTGGTATCACTGCGGTCGACATACCCGCGGTCGTACAGCCCGGACCTCCAGTAACGGTTGACCATTCTCCGTACTCGTCCCTTTGACACGGCCCGGGTCACGACGTTACGATAACGCCGCTGCATCTCTTCGTTGCGAATCTCGATTCGATGCTCGATCGTATCGGGAGAACCGCCGACATTCAAGGTCCCCGGACCGGCGTTGCAGCCGAGTTCGCAGTTCAGACAGTCCACCAGCAGGGGAGCCTCGCCATTCGCTATCGACTCCGACAACCTATCAAGATACGGATAGATGAGTTCCGGTCCTTCGATTTTTCGGGTCTTACGGGCGGCGGCGGGGGCCTCCCGCTCGAGGGTACGCATCAATCCGCCTGGAGTCGAGAAGAGGACCGCCCGTTCGGCCGGCCGGTTGGAAAAATCGACCTCGTCGAATCGACCGATGTCGATGTTGTTCTCCTCAAAGTGTTTCTGCAGCGACTTGTAGGTGACATTGAAATCACCGAATCCGGTCTCGTCGAACTCACGTCTCTTGGCAAAACAGGGCGAGATCACACACACCCGGTACGATGTGTACTCACCATAATAGTTTTTGATCAACTTGATAGTGTGGAGCATGGGACTGTCCGCCGGCGCCAGGTATTGGAGCAGCTCCGGCCGATATATTTCGATATAGGTTACGATGGCCGGACACGGCTGGGCGATCACCGCCTTCGGTGTATTCCGCTTGACGTGCTCGAGGTAGGACTTGATGGTGAGTTCGGCCCCGAAACTGACGTCGAAGAACGCCTCGACACCGACGGACTTCAACCAGCCGTTCAGCCGCAGGTATTCGCCCGGGAAATTGGCGGCCACCGCCGGTGCGCAGATGGCGACGATATGTTCGCCCCGCTCGGTCGCTTCCATGAAGGCTTCGAAATCATCCACGCCGGAACGGGCGTCGTGGGTACAGGCCTCGATACACTGACCGCAGCCGATACACAGCTCCGAATTCAGCGTGACGGTGTCGCCGCTGCCGTCGTTGCAAAACTTCACCGGGCATACGCCGATGCACGCGTGGCAGTTCACGCACTTGTCCTCGTCTATTGTAATAACCGGTTTCAGATTCGGTACACTCATGATCTACTCCTTCAGCGAATCGTGATTCGTTTCTACTTGAAATCCAATGCAATCGATCCATCCCACCGCTCGGGAGGATCATTGGCGAACTCCTTTGATCGGTCGAGAAACATCGCGACGATATTGTCGTCGGTACCCGAATCAGCCAACCTGCCGAAGTAATCCGCCGCCATGGAGAAGTTCCCCATCTTGTACAGCTTCAATGCCTTATAATACTCACGAAGGTATTGCTCATTCGCGATGCTCTCCTCGAATTCCACCGCGTAGAGGCTCGTGGCGATATCCTTCCCTTTCACCTTGACATAATCCACCTCGCGGATGGAATACTTGTCCTGCACCTTCACCCTCACCTCTTCTGAGAGCAGAACCGGCCGCTTGTAGTGCTTGGTAAGACCTTCCAGTCGTGCCGCCAGATTCACGGTGTCGCCGATGGCGGTATAGTCGAACTTAGTGGATGACCCGATGTTCCCGACGATGGCGTCTCCTTCGTGCAGGCCGATTCCGATCATGAGTTTTTCTCCGGGGATATTCAGACCGGTGACGTCGACCGTATCCAACGCCCGTATCATCTGAATCGCCGCCTCCGCCGCCCGTTCGGCGTTATTCTCATAGCTGATGGGCGCTCCGAAGATCGCGAAGATCGCATCGCCGATGAACTTATCGACGTTTCCGCCCAGCTTCTCTATGATGGCGACCTGAGTGTCGAAATACCGGTTGAGGAAGCCCACCACCGCCTCCGGAGAGTTGGTCTCGCTGATCGTGGTGAAGGAGCGGATATCCGAAAACAGCACGACGATGTTCCGCTTCTCACCCACCATGAGGTCGGCGTCCGATTGCTTCTCGATGAGATCGGAGATGATCTCCTCGGGCACGAACTTCGCGAATACATGCTGGATCTTGTTCTTCATCTCCGTCACCTCTCGGAAGAGGAGACTATTTTCGATGACGAGTCCGGCACTCTCGGCGAACAACTCGATGTTCCGCGAGATGACGTCGGAGTAGTAGTTGTTCGACAGGTTCCCCAGATGCAGGGTCCCGACCACGGTACCGCCCTTTCCTATCAACGGATAATAGGTGTATGAACTGATCTTCTTGTTGTCCAGCCGAAGTTTCTCCCAGTCGGTGCGGCCCTCCAGGGCGAAGACCGTCTCGGATACCTGTTCTAAGTTGATGTGGGGGAACTGGGAATGAAAATCGTTCAGGCACACGGTCATGAAATTCCGAACGTCATGGGCGTAGATCTTTTCATCCGGATAGATATAGGCCGCCGCGTTCTTCCGCATCTCCACGATCAACACGGCGATATGCGTCTCACAGACTCTGCGCAGAAGCTCAAGAATCTTCCCGATCGTGACCGACAGAGAGCCCAGCGAGTCCTTGGCAATGTCTCCCAGCTGATTATAGATCGCGGACTGGAAGAGGTGTTGGTCCATGGTCAATCCGATAATCTCGAAGATCTTGTCCCGGGTGATCGATTTACCATCCTCGACTATGGTGTTCCGATCGTACGCCGGATGATCGGCGAGACGCGTGATCTGCTCGAGGAGGTGTTCCAGATTATCGAAATCCTTGGTCGCATAGGCGTCGGCTCCCGAACTGAGCGCCCAGTACTTGTCTCTGTCTTCGGAGAGGCTCGTATGCATGATGATGGGAATATCCCGCACCCCCCGTCTCGATTTCAACAGGCGACTCGCCTGATACCCCTGCATGAGCGGCATCTCCACGTCCATGACGATCACGTCCGGAATCAGCGTATAGGCCTGTTCGATCCCCTCGACTCCGTTACTGGCTCGATGAACCTCAAATCCCTCCGTCTCCAAGACCTGCGTAAGCATCCCGGCCACGACGTCGGAATCGTCAACTATCAGTACTGTACTCATCCGATCAATTCCTTTACCTCAGCCAAGAGATTGCCACGGTCGAATTCAGATTTTACGATGAACGAATTGGCGCCGATACTGCGAAATTTAGTTTGGACTTCCGGATCATTCACCGAAGACACGACGATGATAGGCGTGCTCTTGTACCGGTCCTCCTTCCTGAGGTTCTCGACGAAGGTATACCCGTCCATGCGGGGCATCTGGATATCGGTGATTATGAGATGGTAGTACTGCTCACGGGCCTTCTCCAATCCATCTATGCCGTCGACGGCGGTGGCGACGTTATACTGCTCTATCTCGAGAATCGACTTCTCGATCTCCCTGGTAGAGAGAGAATCGTCCACCACCAGTACGTGCTTGTACTCCCGTTGATCGGTCGAAAACCGTTTCCGAGCATCGATATTCTTGATCCGCTTGAAGCGGTTTGCCAATTCGGGTACGTAGAGAATATTGACGATATTGAAACTTTCGTCGAATACGATCCCCTGAATAATTTTCATGCTGTTCAGATTCATCGGCAGGGGTTTGTATACCAGAGAGGAATACTGAATGATCGCATCGATCACTATCCCGATCATCTCGCCCAGAGACTCAACAACCATGACGAAATATTTCTCCGGCGGATACTCGGGTTCCTTGTCGAGTATATTGGCCAGATAATAGATGGGGATGATTTTATCTCGGAGACGGATAGCCTTCCGGTCGAGAAGATCGAGTTGGTCATCCTCCCGAATGATCAGAATCTCCTTCACGAAGTTGGCCGGAATCAGAAACTTCTCATCACAGCAACTCACGAAGAACCCCTCCACGGTGGCCAGGGAAAGTGGGAGCGAGAGGATAAACTCCGTGCCGTTTCCCTTTTCGCTGTTCAGGGTGATCTTGCCCTTGATCTTCTCGATATTGTACCGCACGATGTCGAGTCCGACGCCCCGGCCGGATAGTTCCGAGATACTCTCCTTGGTCGAGAACCCAGATTGGAAGAGGAACGTATTCAAACTTCCATGGTCCATGCTCTCTATCTCTTCGGCCTGCTGAGGATTCATGTCGATCGCCTTTTGCCGTAATTTTTCATAATCGATTCCCTTGCCGTCGTCCTGAATCCTGATGATGATGCTGCCGCTCTCATAACTGCAGCGCACCTGAATCTTCCCCGCCTTGGGCTTACCGAGTTGTTCCCTCACATCCGGCGTCTCGATGCCGTGGTCCACGGCGTTGCGAACTAAGTGAATGATGGGATCATTAATCTTCTCCAAAATCATCTTGTCGATCATGATATCAGCGCCATTGAGTTCGAAGTCGATCTCCTTGCCGACCTGAATGGCCGTCTCCTCTACCATCTTCCCGAGAGATCCCAAGATGAGCTCCAGCGGCAACATCCTCAGGCTGAGGATCTCCTCCTGGACCTCGAAGGTGTCCCGCTCCAGGAGTGGCAGCTCTTCGGAGAAACTCTTACGGATCTGTCCGATGGCCTTGAGACAATCGGAAGACTTCCGCTCGAATGCGGCACCGTCGCTCCCTCCCGCCTGCAGAGTGATGAGCTCGCGGAAATTTTGCTCCAGTTCGGTCAAGACGTCGTTCTGCTTCTTGAATTGAAACTGGCGGATTATCAGGTTGTTCAGCGACTTGATGATCTTGTCGACCTTACTGATCTTGATCCGGATGGTTTCCTGTTCGGTTACACGAGTCGGTCGTTCGGCCGAGGCAACCCCCATAGGCTCTCGCACACTGATCTCACCCTCAGGCAGAACAACGGCCGTCGTCTCCCCGTCTTCACCGCCATCGGCCGCCGGCGCCGGCGATTCATCCGCCGGCGGGTTCTCCTTTCTGAGTCCGTCGAGAGAATAGGGTTCGTTTTCATATACCTGTTCGAAAACCTTCAGAAGTTTCGAAATTTCCATCTCGTCACTTTTTGTTTCGGAAATTCGGGTAATCCCTTCTCGCAGGTAATCGGTGGTGATGAATACCAATTGAATGAGCGGTTTCGAGATCGGATACCGGTTCTCCTTCACCCCCTTGAAGACATTTTCCAGTCCGTGGGCGACGGATTCGACGGTGTTGAACTTTAGCATCCTCGAGGATCCCTTGATGGTGTGCAGCGCCCGGAGCAGCGTGTTGAGCTCCTCCTCATTCTTGGGATCCTTTTTCAAGACCAGGATCTTCGAATCGACCTGATCGATGTTTTCTCTAAGCTCGTCGAGGAAATTCTCTATGAATGCGTCTCTATCCAATGCCATCACTCTTTCCTTGCATATTGAGATTCCGGATCATGGTTTCACAAATTTGGGCGAAATATTTGCCGTTGAATCCTTCCAGGAGGAACTGATAATCGTACCGGCCTTCGGCAACATACCCATTGATGTCGTTCAGACACAACCGCAGTTCGCGCGCGGCAGTCGCCGTCTTCGATCGTTTTCGAAGCAACATGGCCAGCCGAAATCTCGCAGGCCAAAAGGCACTATTTCGCCGAAGGGCGCTCTCGTAGAGGTTGGCGGCCGTCTCCGGTGACTCACCGATTTCCGCGAGATAACCACGCAGGTAATAGGTGACGTCATAGTCTCCGGCTCGAGCGTGGAATGTCTCAAGCAGACTCGTAGCTTCTTCGAGGTTGGAGTAGTTTATTGCGTACACGGCGCCAAGAAGAATCTGACTCAAGGAAAATTCTTCACCGGGCACGCTGAAGATCGGATTGTTGAGTCTGAGATTCGCATACTCGAGGATTTTTCGGATGTCGACATCCTCCGCGCTCCTCCTCTCGTCCGTAGTTTCTCGCCGGCGCAGTTCCTCAGGCGGGGAGAGGGATGAATCGAGGATCATTTTGGTGACCACCCGACCGGAAGACTTGTCCGCCTCACTCTTCTTGCGGAAACAATAGACTCCGTCCGATTCGACCAGCGCGAGGTCCTGATGCGAGACCAACGGCATCTCCGTAGAGGAGAGAAACAGATATCCATCTTCCGCGAGGAACCGGATCAGCGAAGAGATGATGCGCTCACGCTTCTCGAGGTCGAAGTAGATCAGGGTATTTCTGAGGAAGATCAGATCGAATAGACCGGGCACGCCATCATCGGAAAGGGTATCTACGTTGATGACCGATTTTCTGATTTTCGATACGATAGTACGGGGTATCTGCCAACCGTTCTCGACCTCTTCGGCCACCTTGCTAACAAGCCCGTGATATCCGCGTCCGTCCTGACGAAATGAGTTTTTCCGATACGCACCAGATTCGAAGATCTCCAATGCCCGACGGCTGATGTCGGAGGCAAACACATGGATCTCCGCGTTCGACCCGAAGTAGCCGCGTGCCAGTAGAAAGAGAGAGACGGCCTCCTCACCGGTGGAGCAGGAACTGCTCCATATCCGCGGCGTTCGGTTCTTGGATTTGAAATCCGGAAACACCACCGACTCCAAGAGCCGGAACTGTTTCTCCTCGCGGAAGAAGTAGGTCTCGTTGATTGTCACCGCGTCGATGAAATCGGCGAGTTCGACTTCGTCGCGACGCAGTGCGGTCAAGAATGAAGCGACGGTTTCTCCACGCTCTTCCAATCTTCGGCCGACATAGGCGTCTACCAGGGAGTAGTTCGTTTCGGGAAGCGTCATACCGAGACGCGTGTTGATATGCTCGAGTAGTCTGTGAAAATCCGTTACTGAAAGTCGTCCAGACACCTCCATCATCCTCCGACAACCCGCCTAATTCCGTCGGCGATTCGAGGAAGCGGCATGACGTAGGTCGCCGCTTCCAGCTCGATAGCCGCCTTGGGCATCCCGAAGATAGCAGCCGTCGATTCATCCTCGACGATGGTAACCCCGCCGCCGGTGATGATCTCCACGCAACCGCGCGCGCCGTCCCGTCCCATTCCGGTCAACAGCACCCCCAGCACACCGTCACCGAGTACGGCGGCGGCGGAGCCGAACAGCACGTCTACCGCCGGTTTCTGATTCAGGACCTTCTCGCCATCGGTCAGGACCAGACTCCTGCCGGCCACCTCGAGGTGTTTGTCGATTGGCGCGACGAATACCGAGGCGGGTCGAAAGCCGGTCCGGCCCTCGACCAAGATCACATCTAACGGCGTCGCCTCGTTCAGCCAATCCACATACCCGCGGTCGAATCCCGTCTCCAGGTGTTGCACCAGGGCGAGACATCCTCGAAAACCGGCGGGTAGATTGGACAGGACGGTTCGGACCGCCGACGGACCGCCGGTAGACGCACCCATGACTACCAGATCGACGGTCCGTGCGGCCGGACGAGGGTTCGCCGTTATGTGAGAACGATTCGATTTTGCGCGCTCCGGCGGGGATGGCTCCGGCCTGACCTTCCGTTGATCTCCTCTACCGGCCACGGCGAGTAGCTTCGCCGTAAACGCACGCTTGAATGCGGCGTCGCTGAATTGCCCTATATCCGGCTTCTTCATGACGTCGACGGCGCCGGCCTGACAGGCACGGAAGCCGACATCGGCCTCAACTTCGGTAGAAAAGATCAGAATCGAAGTGGGCCGACGCTGCATGATCTCCGAGGTCGCCGTAATCCCGTCCATTACCGGCATATTGATGTCCATGATGATGAGATCGGGATTCAACTCACCGGTCATCTGCACCGCCTTCTCCCCGTTCGAGGCCTCGCCGACGACGGAGATGTCCGGATCTCCCGAGAGAAGCTCCTTGAGTATGCTCCTGACCAGAGCGGAATCATCCACGATCAAAACGTTCATCCCTTCTCCTTTGCACCGGAAAGAATTGAGTTGAAGACAAGCCTCTCCACGTCTACGAAATATTGGACGTGTGTTGTCTGCGGAAACCGAACCCCCAGCACGCCGTTCGAGGCCTCATACTCCCGCAGCCGTCGCGGCAGCGGATAGATCTCCTGCAGCGAGATACTCTGAATCTCGGATTCGTTCGCGACCTTGAGTGCGAGGAATTTGCTCGAAAGATCGATCTTGGCCTTCGATGTCAGACGCGTGATGATCTTCCGGCTTCGTGTCGAAAAGAGATGGGTACCGGCGATCAATACGAGCTGAACCTTGTGAGTCCCGCTGCACACGAACACATCCTTCAGATAGGAGTCGAGATTGAATGAGAGCAGCTGTTCCTGATTGTATTCGAGGATGCCGTCGAAATATCGCAACTTCGAATTGACAGGACGTTCATCTTCGAGAAACATACTGAATGAAAATTGTCCGCGATTTACCAGGAAAGAGATTCCCTGATATGAGATCTGTAAAAAATCATGGACATCGCCGCGATTATTCAAGATCGCTCTCCAGGCGCTGGAAGATAGTCTGGATATTCAGGATAAACACCTCCTGATCGTCCTTCGAGGTAATGGAGCCGAGGAAGAACCCGCCGTGTTCCGATTTTGACGTAATCTGGTGCACGTCGGTTTCCGGTACTTTGATGATCTCCAGTATGTCACTGATGAGAAAGGCCACCTGATCGTCCTCGAGGTTCAATACGAGATATGTAGACGACTCCAGCTTCTTCCGTTCGAAGAGCATATTGAGGTCGAAGACCGTATACGGCTCACCATGTCGATTGATGAGTCCACACACATAAGAGGGCACGAATGGAATGAAGAAAAGGGGAACATCCAGCACTATCTCCCGTACCTCTTCGGCGTAGAGGGCATAATATTTTTCTTCGATATGGAAGACAAGCAGTTTGACGGTTTTTACCGTGCGCTCCTCATCTTCCCGGTCCTTCCCGCTCTTGCTGCCCCGAATCTGCTGCATGAGTTCGGTATTATCCATGATGCCGTTCTCCCTTCACTCGATATTCATCGATGATTCTGTTGAGGCGGTCGGCCTGCTCCTTCAAATTGGTAGACGCGGTGGAGGTCGCCTTCGTCGAGACCGTGAAATTGTCGATTCCTTCCGAAATCTGCTTGAGTGTCTGGAGGATCTGTTCGAAGGCGGATACCTGCTGCTTTATCGAGGTGGCGATCTGCTCCGCCGAACCGGTTGAAATCTCCGAAGAGCTGAGGATATCCTCAAACAGGGAACGCAATGTATTCGACAACTCCCACCCGGCCTTCACCTTCTCGGTTCCCTCTTCACTGGCGATTATCAGCCGGTCGGACGAATGTTGAATCTCGTTGATCTTCGTCCTGATCTCGCTGGTGGAGGAGACCGTGTTGTCCGCCAAACGCCGAATCTCGGAGGCAACTATCTGGAAATTCTTGCCGGCGTCTCCGGCGGCGGAGGCCTCCAACTCGGCATTAAAGGCGATGATCTTGGTCTGATCGGCGATACCGTTGATGATATTGACGATCTCCCAGATGTTGTCGATGCTCTCGCTCAGGGTCTTGATGCCGGTAATGGTCTCGGAATTCGCCTCCCTGATCTCTTCCATCTTCGCGAGGCTCTGCTGAATCGTAGTGAACCCGTCGTCTACCGTACTCTTGGTGTTGTGGGCGACCGTGGCAACCTCGTCGACCTTCACGGCGATACTCTTCGACAACTCGTCGGAATCCTCCATCGTGCTGACCATCTCCTTGACGGCCGCGGCCTGCTGGTTGGAGGTGCTGGCGATCTCCTGTGACGAAACCGAGAGCTCCTGGACCGAGTCGGACAACACCGTGCTGGTCTGCTTGATATCCTGGAGCATCGACTCGAACTTGCCGATGATCTCGTTGAACCGGCCGGCCATCTGTCCGATCTCGTCTTCGGAATCGACCATCACCCTTCGCGAGAGGTCGCCGCTCGAGACCGCGGCGGTGATCTCCTGAATCGCCCTGACCGGTTTCAGGATATTCGTGAAGATAAGGTTCACCACGATATTTATGACGACGAAGAAGACGAGTACGATAATCAACAGAAGCAGGATCGCCTTCCTGAGGATCATGAATATCTCTTCCGAGGGGATGCCCGCTCCGGCGATGAGATCCATGGAGGGAATATAGGTATACGCGGCGATGATCGCCGCGGGATTACCATCGGCCCACAGGAATCCGGGAATACTGACGATATGGGGCTCCTCCGGTTCCGCCTTCGCCGTCTCGATTATCTCCTTCACGAAGGATCGGCCGGTACGGTCCTGCAACCCGAGTACGGTACGACCACCGACTGTCTCATGTTGCACCATCTGTCCTTTACCGTTGAGAATGAATGTCATCCCCTCCTCACCGATCTCGATGCCGGCGACGATACTCTTGATGCTCGATAGATCAATTAGAGACTGAAACTCCGACTTATACGAGGAGGCCCACACGATGATATCCCATGGTTCGAAGTACGACATGCCCCCGGCCTTGTCCCTGGCGACCTCCTCCCCTTTGTTGGCCCACTCGTACTCGATATAGCCGTTCTTCATCCTGGTCGCCTTCTGCATGAACTCGTACCCACTCGCATCGGCCCCCTGGGAGTAGGGATGGATGGCGAGAATACCCTTTGTACTGACACCGGCCAGATACCCGGTCTCGCCGATCTTCCCGTAATCCGGATTCAGAAGAAGCGAGCTGAAACGGGCATATGCCTCCGCCTCGCTGAGTTCGCCGTCCAGGTATTTCCCGTAGAAGTATTCGGCGGCCTTCCTGGTCTCGATCGCACGGGTTTCCAGGTAGTTCCGGATCGTTTCGCCGATATACATCTCCGCGAGATTGCTGATCAAGCGCGCCGTATTGGATAGTTCCGAGATGTTCCGCGTAAGCAGGTCAGGCCGCAGACTCAGGTACATCGTGACTCCGAACACAAGCGAGGCCAGTGTGAACACTACAATGAAGATGAGTTGTATTTTTCCTTTCAATCCGGAAATCAATGCCTTCAATTTATTCATGCCCGTTCTCTCCTATGCGACTAGACAGTATAGTTGTCCACGATCAGTTTAAGCTCCTCGGCCATCTCCTTGAGCATAACGGTAGATTTGGACGTCATCTTGGTGGAATCGACGAACTGGTTGACCCCGCCGGAGATGATCTTCAACGTATGCAGGATCTGCTCAAAGGCCGACACCTGCTGCCCGATGGAGGTGTCGATCTTCGTCGCGGATGTGACCGAGAGTTCGGCGGAGTCCTGAATATCGGCAAACACCTGTTTCAAGTTCAATGAGAGCTCGTATCCGGTCGAGACGTTCCGCGTGGAGTTTTCGGACGACAGGATTAGGGTATCCGAGGAACTCTGAATCTCGTTGATGCGGTTCCTGATCTCACCGGTAGAAGCGGTGGTGTTGTCGGCCAGACGGCGGATCTCGGTAGCGACGATCTGAAAGTTGTTCCCGGCGTCTCCCGCGGCGGAGGCCTCCAGTTCGGCATTGAACGCGATGATCTTGGTCTGATCGGCGATACCGTTGATGATGTTGACGATCTCCCAGATACTCTCGATCTTCTCCGCAAGGAACTTGATCCCCGACTGCATGCCGTCGCTGGACTCCCGTATCTCCTCCATCTTGGCGAGGGTGTCCTGGATGATCTTGAATCCGTTCTCTACCGCATCCTTGGTGCCTTGCGCGATGCGGGTGACCTCCTGAATGCGCCCTGCGATCTCTTTGGCCAACTCGTCGGAATCTTCCATGGTCGCCACGATCTCGTTCACCGCGGCGGCCTGCTCGTTGGCGGTAGAGGAGATCTCTCCGGCGGAGGTGGACAACTCCTGGGTCGATTCGTTGATCATCTCGCCGCTCCGACTGACCTTCTGAATCATCTCCTTGAATCCGGCCAGGGCACGGTTCATGAGATAGGAGATATAGGCGAAGTCGTCGGAGAGGTCCGTGGGGATCTCGCGGGTCAGGTTACCGGTATTATACGCGAAGACACCCAAAGATTTCTCGAGATCCCCGAGAGGTCGCGTCACGATTCGTATCGTGAAGAGCACCGATGCCGAAAGCGAGACGACGTTCACGACCACGATTCCGATGGTCTTCATCAGGATGGCGGATCTCGGTAGGTCACCGGCAATCGAAGAGATCACGGCCAGAACCAGGGAACCGTTGGTGAAGAGTATCGGTACTATGATAAAGAGCACCAGTTTCTGCACTATTCCCAGGCTGAAGTGACGCCGCTGCGTGATTTCCTCTTCCGGGACGTACCGTTCCTTGATGAGTGTCCGTGCGATCGGCCTCACGAGAGCGGCCACCACCATGTAGGCCACCAGACCGGCCAGATAGGCCCCATACATGGCAAGCAGTACCGCGACGATGGCCTGCACCGTATCCAGCTTCAGCCAGAACTTCATGTAGGAACCACAGATCACGGCCCCCATCGCGATTCTCGAGAAGATGTAGATTCCATGCCGCTTCGGGAGGGCCATAAGCGTTTTGTAGAGCGCGAATCCCTCCTCGGGTTCCATCTCACGGGCATTGAACCGGTCGATCCTGCGCCCGATGGAGTGCGAGATGGCCAGGTTCATCGGAACCGCGACCATCCCGACGACGACAACGGCCACCATGCCGACGAAGATCAAGACCGACCCGAGCAAGGCCTGATCGAAGGCGATCAGTAACAGGGCGTACGCCGTGGCCACCGGCAGACCGAATCCGAATCCGGCGATCTCCGACTGCATGAATTTCTTTCCGAATATTTTTCCGTCCATATACTGCAATACTCCTAATGCCGTTCTATAATTCAGCTGAAATTCTCTACCGAATACCAGGCAGGATACAGACAAGCCGGTAAAATGTCCATGATATTAATTATTGTCAATGCGGGGATGAATTTACAGTGTTTTTTTTCGATTTTCTCTTTTTCGTCTCGTCCTACAGAAAACGGGTATCACCCCGGTCGGCTCGCAGCAATCGCTCTGCCGTGCCTGTGGGAGCCTGCAAATGCGTCACGATTCTGACAATCGAAAGCGGCGATTACAGCACATCATCGGGCACCTGGCCGTACGCCTCTTCTAAGCCGCTCTTCAGCTCCACCTTTTCCCGTGCGGACAACGATTCGTCTTCCTCGGTGGGATGCAGAAACCTGCGGAGGAGTGCGTAGAACTGCTTGGTCAGCGGATACTGCCTGCCGACCAGGAACGCCAACAACAGAAAGAAGGCCGGTATACCGGTCATAAAGAGACGGATGACCCACAGCACGCCGATCGGTTGTTCCGCCGCGACGCCTCCGGTGGGCGGGATGTATCCGGTGAGATCGAGCAGGATGGCGATGATGAACACCGAAAACGAGGTGGTTACCTTCCGCAGGAAGGTCATGAGTCCGGAGTAGACGCCCTCCTGTTTGGTGTGGAGCACCGCCTGCTCCAGATCCACCACCTCGGGCAGCGCCGACCAGGGAATCATGAAGGCGCTGCCGACGCCGAACCCGACGAACACCATCGCGCCGATGAGGAGAGGGGGAAATCCGTCCCGCGGAAATGCGAGGAGCAAGAGATGCACACCCATCCACACCAGCGTGCCGATCATGTAGGCCGTCCGTCGGTCGGTCTTCCGTATCATGATTCTGTAGACCGGCAGGCTCAGCATCCCGCAGGTCAGCATGGTTCCGAGCATCACCGACATGAGGTTTGTATTCCTGAAGAAATCATCGACGTAATATTTGGTGCCGGCCGTCAGCATGTCCATGGTCATGAAGGAAAACAGATACATCCCCAATACGATCCGGTAGGACTTGTTTTTCAGAACGGTGGCGACCCCCTTGAAGAACGGAACCGAGAGAGAAGAACCCCTCTCGTCTTCAGGCTCTCTTATAAATAGGAAGATGGAGAGCCATACGCCCAGGTAGATTACCCCGCAGATCCCGCCGATCCACAGGTGACCCCTGTTCGGCGTGTTGCTCCGAGCATAGATCCCGATGATGATGTTCGGCACCACCCCGGCGACGATGGCGCCGAAGAGGGAGAAGGCCATCCGGTAGGTGATGAGGCTGGTTCGCTCGTTGTAGTCGCTGGCCAGCTCCGGGCCCATGGCCTGATACGGCACGTTCAATAGACTCGCCACGGTCTTGAATACCACGTAGATGGCGGCGTAGTAGACGATCTTGGCCCACAGGGCGTCGACCCCCACGGTGATCCACATCAGGAAGAAGGAGACGCTTGCCGGCAGGGTAAACAAGAGAAAGTAGATCCGCCTCCGGCCGAAACGGCTCTTGGTGCGATCGCTGATGCTCCCGATGAGGGGATCGTTCACCGCGTCCCAGAACTGCCCGGCGATGATGCAGATGCCGGCCCAGAAGGGTGGTATCAACACGATATCGGTCAGGAATTTCAGGTAGAAGAACAGGATGATGGCGGTGGTGGTTCCGTTGAAAAACTCCCCACTTCCGTAGAGGAGTTTCGTGCCTGTGGTGAGTCTGGGTTTCATCGCAATGCCTCCGATTATATACGACAGTATACTATATGGAGCGATGCTCCGGCATGATCTTTTTGAATAGCTGTACATCCTCGACAGAGAAGGATCAACCATCTATGAATAGGATTTTTTTGGGGTGAATGGGGGGGGGTGCGCTCCCCCCTCGCTCCAACTCTCGCATTACCTCATCTTTCGAAATCATTTCCGAACCGTTTTTTCCATTTTTTTATCACGATTCATATTGACTAATAAAATCCCGTTCACTATAGTTACCAACAGGATTAACCTGAGGAGTTTTGTTGATGATCAAGATGATCAAGAGTAGAACGGCGTCATTTGGAGGTCGGGGCTTCTGCTAGCGGGTTAATCGTGTCCTTGAAATTCAAGGGATTGACCCGTCGGGGTCGATCCCTTTTTCTATTAATGTCGGTGGTTCCGGACAGATGCGTCCGACACCGGGTATGGAAAAAGCAGCAACCGGATCGGCTCCACACTGAATTGGGAACGGGTACGGCCGCCGAGCATTCCCCCATCGTGGCGGTTCACTTCGGCTCGATCGCGTTCATCATTCGCACTAATCACTTTCGGAGTTACTATGTCCAAGCTCAACTACGTGCACGAGAAGACACGAGTCGGCCTGTGGCGCCTACTCGGCGGCGCGAGGCTGTTGTTCTTCGCGGCCATCCTCAGTCAGGCGGTCGCCGTGGCCGGACGGATCGGGCAAAATTTCGTGCTCAAATACTATATCGACGACGCCATGATGGCGGACAACTGGACCGGGCACCTGATGAACTTCGCCCTGGCCTTCATCCTGTTGGCGGCCGTGGGGGGCGGGTTTTCGTTCCTGGCGGCACGGGGCATCGCCTTCACCGCCGAGGGAATCGGCCGCAGGCTCAGAAACGACCTGTACGATCATATACAACGCCTGAGCTTCAAGTATCATGGCAAGACCAAGACGGGCGAGTTGATCCAACGGGTCACCTCCGACGTGGAGACCATCGCCGTGTTCTTCGGCCAGCAGACCGCCGAACTCTCGCGGATCTTCTTCATGTTCTGCATCAACTTCGGCGCGATCCTATTCATGCACTGGAAGCTGGCGGTACTCTCGGTCGTGGCCATTCCGTTCATCCTGCTCATGTCGTATCTCTTCTTCAAGCGGATCCACAAGGCCTATGAAAAATACCAAGAACTGGATGCGCGGGTGCAGTCGGTATTGCAGGAAAACCTGTCGGGGGTGCGTATCGTCAGGGCCTTCGCCCGGCAGGAGTTCGAACAGCAGAAGTTCGAAGAGGAGAATAGCGAGAAGTTCCGCATGGGCAAGAAATTCACCATGGCACACGCCCTGTACTGGCCCATCTCCCATCTGATCTGTTCCTTTCAGATGATTGCCGGCATCGCCTTCGGTGGGCTCCTGGCATACAGGGGCGAAATCTCCATGGGAACCTACATCGCATATACGGGGATGGTGATAGGACTCATCTGGCCGATGCAGCACTTAGGCAGGACCATCGCCCAGCTCTCCACCAGTTTCGTCTCCTACGAGCGGATCACGGGAGTATTGAGAGAGGAGCAGGTCGATCTGACCACCGGCGTGGACACCGAGCTCCGGGGGAGTGTCGAGTTCCGGGACCTCCACTTCGAGTATGAACCGGGCATCCCGGTACTGAACGGGGTGACCGCGGAATGCCGGCCCGGAGAGACGGTGGCCCTCCTCGGTACCACCGGCTCCGGCAAGACCAGCCTGGTGAACCTGATTCCTCGGTTCTATGAGGTAACCTCCGGAAAACTCCTGGTGGACGGCAGGCCGGTGAACGAGTATGCCAGACACTGCCTGCGCCGGAATATCGGCATCGTGGAGCAGGAGCCGTTCCTCTTCTCCACCACCATCCGCGAGAACATCATCTACGGCGCGGGACGGGAGGTGAACCAGGCGGAGGTCGAGGGGGCGGCCAGGGCCGCAGCCATCCACGACAGCATCGTCTCCTTCCCTAAGGGGTACGACACCATCGTCGGCGAGCGGGGCGTCACCCTCTCGGGTGGACAGAAACAACGGGTGACCCTGGCGCGCACCATCCTGAAGGACCCGAAGATTCTTATTCTGGACGACGCCACCGCCAGCGTGGACGCCGAGACCGAGGAGGAGATCCGGGCGGCCTTGAACCGGCTGATGGAGAATCGGACCACCTTCGTAATCGCCCACAAGGTACAGAGTGTCATGAAGGCGGACCAGATATTGGTCTTCCACAAGGGAGAGATCATCCAGCGGGGAACCCACGCGACCCTGGTCCGGCAGGAGGGATTCTATCGCGACGTGTATCTGATGCAGACCCGGACGGACGAGGTAGAGGACAAGGAGGTCGTCTATGTCTGATGAATTTCACTACGAAGAGGAAGAATTCGAGGCCCAGTTCAACGGCAGTACGGTGCTTCGGATCATGAAATTGGCATTGAAGCACTGGCCCCTGTTCGTGGGGTTCATACTACTCATCATGCTCACCAGCATCGGCGACGCCCTGGGAACCTATCTCCTGAAGCGTGTCATCGACGAGGGAGTCGTGGCCCGTAACATGGAACTACTGATCAAGCTGATGGTCTATTACGGCGTCATCCTGATCTCCATGGCGGGTACGGTGCTGGGATTCATCGTCTGTGCCGGCTACCTGGCGGAGCACATCCAGTACGACCTGCGGAAGAAGCTCTTCGGACATCTACAGACCTTGAGTTTCTCCTATTACGACAAGACTCCGGTGGGATGGATCATGTCCAGGGTCACCTCGGATACCACCAAGATCGCCGACCTTTCGTCGTGGATGCTGGTGGACTCGATCTGGGCCGTCACCAACATCATCGCGTCGGTGTACTTCATGCTGAAGATGAGTCCGCGCTTGACGCTGATCATCCTGGTCACCCTGCCGATCCTGGTGTACATCGGGGCGGTGTTCAAGAAGTATATCATCACAGAGTTCCGCAAATCCCGCAGAATCAACTCCAAGATCACCGGTGCATACAACGAAAATATCACCGGCGTACGGGTGGTAAAGGCCCTGGTGCGGGAGGAGAAGAATTTGGGGCTGTTCCAGAATCTCACGGGGAGCATGTTCAAGGCCTCCTACCGGGCCGCCTGGCTGTCGGCCATGTTCATGCCGGTGGTCCAGGTGATAAGCGCCCTGGCCCTCGGCGCGGTCCTGTGGTATGCAGGAACCCCGAAACTGGCCGGAGGCATGACCGTCGGAACCATCAAGGCCTTCGTAGGCTACATCACCTTCATGATGTGGCCCATCTCCGACATCGCCAGGGTGTATGCCCACATGCAGAACTCCATCGCCGGGGCCGAACGGGTCTTCTCCCTGCTGGACGAGGAGCCGCAGATCGTAAACCGTTCCGGCGCGGTGCACCTGGGGCATTATGAGGGAGACGTCAGGTTCGAACACGTGGAGTTTTACTACGAGGAGGACAAGCCGGTGCTGAAGGAGTTCGACCTGCACGTGAAGGCCGGCGAGACCATCGCACTGGTCGGATCCACCGGAGGCGGAAAGTCCACCATCGTCAACCTGGTGTGCCGCTTCTACGAGCCCAAGGGTGGGCGGATCCTGTTGGACGGGGAGGACTACACCTCCTACACCCTGGAATCGATCCAGTCACGGCTGGGCGTGGTGCTGCAGACGCCGCACCTGTTTTCCGGTACGATACGGGAGAACATCCGTTACGGAAACCTGAATGCAACCGACGATCAGGTGTATACGGCCGCCAAACTGGCCTACGCCGACGAGTTCATCAAGAACTTCGACAAGGGCTACGACGAGGATGTGGGAGAGGGAGGAGTGCTTCTCTCCTACGGCCAGAAGCAGCTACTCAGCATCGCCCGGGCGCTGATCTCGGATCCGGACATCATCGTGATGGACGAGGCCACCAGCGCCATCGATACCATCACCGAGTCGCTGATCCAGAGGGCCATCTTGAACCTGACCAACAGGTGCACCAGCTTCATCATCGCCCACAGGCTCTCCACCATCCGGAGCGCCCACAGGATACTGGTGATCGAGAGGGGACGCATCGCCGAGGGGGGCACCCACGCGGAGCTCATGGCCGCCCGGGGTCACTACTTCGACCTCTTCTCCAAGCAGTTCTGGCAGGAGGAGGAGACCAAATTAGTAGGAGCATAAAATGAACATAAAGGAATTCGACGGTTTCCACATTCTTCCCACTAATAAAATCAGTATTGACTAAGATCATCCTCTTGCTCCGAACGCCGGAGCCGGGTATTCTGGAGGAAAGGAGTGAAAGATGCAGGAGATACCCAACACCGATATCGAACGATTGCTAGCCGCCGTAGACTACTCGGAGGCCCTCACCATCACCGCCGGCGAGAAAGACGCCAGGGAGGCATGCGAGTTTGCCCGCAGGTACGGGTTTCGCGCGGTGGTAGCGTTTCCGCAGTATATCGGCGTTTTGGCCGACGAACTCGCCGGAAGCGGCGTGCTGGCACAGATTCCGGTGGGGTTCCCCTGCGGCGGGCACTCCACCGCCGTGAAATGCAGAGAGGCCGAGGAGGGACTCGAACGAGGAGCCACCGACCTTGATATGGTGATGAACATCTCGGCGTTCAAGGCCGGCAGGTATACTGTCGTCGCCGATGAGATCCGTGAGATCCTAAAACTTACCCGTCCCCGAAAAGTGCCTACCAAGGTGATCATCGAGATCGGCGCCTTGACCGATCAGGAGATCGTCGATGCCGCCATGCTGGTGAAGGATTCCGGGGCGGACTTCATCAAGACCTGTACCGGCTTCGGACCCGGCAGGGTCTCCATCCACGCCATACGGCTGATCAAGGGTGTGGTGGGAGACGCGACCGGCATCAAGGCGTCGGGAGGAGTGGCCTCGATCTCGGACGGAGTGGCCTTCAGGCACCACGGCGCAGATGTCGTTGCGCTCAGGAAGAAGGTAGTCGATCAACTCGAGGCCATGAATTGGCCGGTACAGTGAAGAATCGTCACAACCATCTCTTCGGCCCGGTTCCATCCAGACGGCTGGGTATGTCGTTGGGGATCGACCTGATTCCCCACAAGGTCTGTACCATGAACTGCGTCTACTGCGAGTGCGGCGAAACCACCAACCTGACAACCGAACGGAGGGAGTATGTTCCCGTCGACTCGGTGCTGTCCGAACTCTCTCGGTTTCTCACCAAAAATCCCAAACCCGACTACTTCACCTTCTCGGGTTCGGGAGAACCGACGCTGAACTCCCGAATCGGCGAGGTGGTGCGCTACCTGAAACAGAAGGAGCCGAAGGTACCGGTGGCCGTGCTCACCAACGGCAGTCTCCTTTCCGACCCACAGGTTCGGGCGGAACTGATGCCGGCTGATGTCGTCCTCCCCTCCCTCGACGCCGTGGATGCGAATGTCTTCCGACGGATAGACCGACCCGCGAAGGAGGTAGATTTAGAGAGATATATCGAGGGGCTGACGACCTTCACCCGGGAGTTCGACGGCGAGACCTGGCTGGAGGTGATGGTGATCCCCGGATACAACGATGCGAACGAGCACCTGAATCGACTCGGTGAGGTGATTCGTATGATCGGCCCGACTCGTATCCAACTCAACGCCCTCGACCGCCCCGGGACGGTCTCGGAGTTGGCACCCGCCCCCACTTCTTTCCTTCAGGAGATTATCGACACGTGGAACCTATCGGGCATAGAGATAATCGCCTCCCCGGCGAAACGAAAGAGCGCCCGCTCATACGGAGAGGATACCGAACGAATGATACTGCAGACCATCGCCAGGCGGCCCTGCACCGTATCCGACTTGGCCGAAATTTCCGGTCTCCATCCGAACGAGCTCAACAAGTATCTCAGCGTACTGGAAGAAACGGGCAGGATCGACCACGTCAGGAGGAAGCGGGGAGTCTTCTACCGGACGGCGGAACATCGATAATCGGTTCCGCAACACCCTCGAGACCTACGTGGCCTGGAAAATGCACGA
>CAZAKE010000022.1:0-15861 GCA_964485495.1 uncultured Spirochaetales bacterium | reverse complement strand
CACCGCAGGATCCCGGTGAGATTGTCGATCTGATTACGACGGGAATGACGGATCGCACGAGAGTCATCTACTTCAGCCATATAACCACTACTACCGGACTCGTCACCCCGGCAGCCGAAATTTGCCGGATCGCCCGGGATAGGGGTATCCTCAGCGCCGTGGATGGTGCCCATGCCCCCGGCATGATTCCCCTGAACGTGGCGGATTTGGGCTGTGACTTCTACACCGGCAACTGCCATAAGTGGCTCTGTGCCCCGAAAGGCACGGGGTTCCTGTGGGCTTCGCCGGATGCACAAAAATTGCTGGATCCGTTCATCGTCGGATGGGGCTGGAACGAGGAGGAGGAGACCTTCCTGGGCAACTTCGAGAATCCCGGAACCCATTGCATCGCCCTACCGGCGGCGGTGGCCGCGGCCGTCCGGTTTCAGGAAGAGATCGGTACCGAAAAGATCGAGGCAAAAGACCGCGAACTCACCGCCTACGGCCGCGAACGGATGTGCGCCCTTCCGGGAGTACGGCTCCTGACGCCGGACCGCCCGGACATGTCATGCGCACTCACCGCCTTCGCACTGCCGCCGACCGATTCGCAGACGCTCCGCCAGTCTCTCGCCACAGCCGGTATCATCATCCCGAACGACCCGCGGGAGGGACACACCTGGATGCGGCTGTCCACGCATGTTTACAATCTCAAAGAGGAGATCGACCGTCTTATCGATGTGATTGGACCGCCGGCGTAAAGGCGGCGGCGTTGACATCCGACGGGACCGGTCGTATAGTTGCCTGCATGAAGAACGAACCATCGCGACAGATACACCTGGATTTTCACACATCGGAGCACCTGCCGGAGATCGGCGGAGAGTTTGACAAGGTCCAGTTTCAGTCCGCACTGCAAGTCGGCAGGGTAAACCTGATCAACGTGTTCGCCAAGTGCCATCATAGCTGGAGCTACTATCCCACCAAGATCGGCAAGCCTCATCCGAACCTACGGGTCGATCTTTTAGGCGGACAGATCGAGGCCTGTCACGAGATCGGAATCGCCGCCCCGATCTACTACACCGTCGGCTGGTCGGCCCACGACGCGGAATCTCACCCACAGTGGTGTATGCGCAACGCCGACGGCAGCATCGTGAAATTCGGATGGCCCGACGACGTCACCCCTGACACGCCCAAGCCGGCCTTCCAATGGAAGTCATTATGCGTCTCAGGGGAATACCACGAGCTCATCAGGGCTCAGACCGACGAGATCTGCGGGCTCTATCCGGTGGACGGGTTCTGGTACGACATCTACCACCCCCACCAGGTGTGCTACTGTGATAACTGCATGCGTGGAATGCGTGACGGTGGATTCGACACCAAAAACCCGGCCGACGTCGAACGCTACCGCGCACGAACCGTCAAGGGGCATCAGGAAGATCTGGTGCAGATCATTCACGAGAAGCACCCTGAGGCGAGTATCTACTTCAACGGACTCACATCGTTGGAGAGGCCGCAGAACTTCCGATACCGGTTCTTCGAATACAACACCAAGAACGACCTCGAGGATCTGCCCACAACCTGGGGCGGGTACGACAAGTTCCCGCTGCGCGCCAAGATCTTCCATAGAGAAGAGAAACCTATCGTCGCCATGAGTGGAAAGTTTCACACCGCATGGGGGGAGTTCGGCGGATTCAAGGCTCCGGAAGCCCTCAGGTTCGAAGCCGCGTCGATGATCGCCTTCGGCGCCAGGTGCAACTTCGGTGACCAGCTGCATCCCTCCGGCCTGATGGATCCATCCACCTACGCCAACATCGGACACGCGTATGAGTATGTGGAAAAGATCGAGGAGTATGGCATCGACGGCAGACCGGCGGCCTCCCTCGGTATCATCCCGTCATATCAACTCGCCGCCGACGAGGGACTCTGTAGGATGCTCATGGAGGAGCAGTACGATTTCGACGTGGTCACCAAAGGCGAGGATCTGAGTCGGTTCGAAGTGGTGGCGGTTCCCTCGCATCCGGGCATTATGGATCCCTATGCCGAGGAGATCGAGAAATACCTGGCGTCCGGCGGAAAAGTAATCTGTCTCGGTCAGGGTATCCTGAAGCAGGACGCGACGGCACCAGTACTCGAGTGCGGCGCGGCGTATACAGGAGCCGGCGAATACGACATCGACTACACCGATGTGGGCATCGAAGCCGCAGCGGCAATCTCGAACGAGTTGCCCGCCTCACCCTTCCTTAATTACTCGCCGGCCCTGCGTTTCCATCTCGATAGTTCGAACGAGGATGCGGCCGGAATTACGGTCCTGGCCAATATCCATGAGCCCTATTTCAGCCGAACCTACGGAGCCTACTGCGGTCATCAGAACACCCCGTATCAACCGGAACCCGCCGCACATCCCGCGATCTTCCGGCACGGAAACCTCATCGTGGCGGCTCATCCGCTGGACCGGATCTACTACGCCCACGGCGCCAAGGTACATCGGACCCTCTTTGTAAACGTGTTGCGGCTCCTGCATGCGTCGCCGATGGTGGAAGCCGGTCTTCCCAGTGCCGGTCGGGTCAGCCTACTGCACCAGCCGAAGCTGAACCGATATGTAGTACATCTTCTCTACGCCCCGCCGCTCGAACGTGGACGCTGTGTGGTAATCGAAGACATCCCGGTCCTCAGGGATATCGCGGTTCGGCTGCGGTTGCCCGAGAAAGTGAAGAGTGTTACCATCATTCCCGAGGGCCGAGAAGCCGACTACACGCAGGACGGCGGAGAAACCATCGAGCTGACGGTCCCGGCTATAGAAGGACACTGTGCGATCGTAGCCCGCTACTGATTCGGCGGGACTCTGCCGGCGGATATGACACAAGAGCACGGGACATGACCATGAACAAACACATATAGAGAGCCTCCATGAAATCGTTTTTATCGTCTGCCGAAACGCATATTCCCACCTTGAAATCCCTTGCCGGGAACGTCGGATCGTTTCTCCGCAGGCTGCTCAGGGAATTTTCGAAGGATCAGTGCATCATCCGGGCCTCCGGCCTGGCATTCAGCAGCCTCCTGGCCCTGGTGCCCCTATCCGCCTTCGTATTCTCCCTCTTCACGGGCTTCGGCGCCTTGGATGAGTTTCGAAACGCATTCAAGGACTTCATCTTTACCCAACTCATGCCGGCCATGCGGGAGGAGATCCTCGGCTACTTCGACGGCTTCATCCAGAACTCCCGGGCTCTGGGCGTAGCGGGACTCGCGCTGTTCGCCCTCACCTCCATCGTTCTCTTCGCGGCGATCAACGCAGCATTCAATGCCGTCTGGGGATCACGGAGCCGTCACAACTTCTTGAGGCAGTTCACGACCTATGCCTCGGTGATCGTGTTCGGCAGCCTCTTCATCTCCGCCAGCTTCACCCTCAAGAACTCCTTCGAAGGTTTCATGCGGCGGTTCGGGGTCGAAGAGGGCCTCGAGTCGATCGGTTGGGTGTTCCGGGGATTGCTCCGTGTGAGTCCCTCCCTGTTCATGTTTTTATTTCTCCTGCTGCTGATCATGGCAATTCCGTCTGCCCGCGTGAGGAGGAGAAGCGCAGTGGTCGGGGCGATCGCCGGGGCGGTGTTGTGGGAGATTGCAAAATTCGTGTTCTTCGGCGCCACGAACTTCGCGCTCCGTATGTCCGTGATCTACGGCTCCATCGCCGCCATTCCCATCTTCCTCATCTGGCTCCAGATCTCGTGGCTCATCATCCTGACATCCCTGGAGATCACCTATGTCCACCAGTATCGAGACTCCATCGGGATCGACGGCCAAAACGGGAGATCGTTTCCGTTCGACACGGCCCTGACGGGTTTCGGAATCTACTACTATGTCTCCGAACGTTTCATCAAGGGGGAGAGTCCGGTAGGTGCCCATGAGATCTGTTCGGCCCTGAATGTCTCGCCGGCGACGGTGCGGAATTGCACCCTCCTGCTCGAGGAGCACGGGCTGCTGCTGGCCGCGGGAGAGGCACACACCGACTTCGTCCCGGCCAAGGCGTTATCCGCCGTGACGATCGGAGAAGTTCTTGCGGTGATAATGACCGGAGGATTTTCCTATTCAGAAAAAGCCGGAACGATACCGGTCGGCGCATTCAGAGTCGTCACGCAGGTATTCCGGACAGGTTTGGATGCGGCGGGCACAGGATCGATGGAAGATGCCATTGGGACTACTCCCCCGCCGTCACCTCTTTCGCCATGAAGCAGACCGTGAACGGCAGGTGCTCGAATCGTTTAGCGCCGGTCTCCAGAAATCCCATGGCGGCATACCACTCTTTCAGAATCTTCTGCTCGTCGATCAAGGCGACCGAAACCCGGCGCCCTCCCCGCAGCTGCACCAAGCGAATCGCATGCTCCATCAGCCGCGAGCCGTATCCTCGGTGTCTGACCTCGGGCACGACCGCGACCTTCTCTATATAGAACGTGGCCGGATCGTCGGGAGATCGTTCCACCACGGCGAATCCCACCTGCCTCGGCACAGCTGAGAACCCATCGGTATACAGGCCGAAAAACTCGGTATCCTTCTCCGCCAGTTCGACCAAGCCGTCAATCTCGGTGAAGCTCGGGTGTGCGGGGCAGTTTTCTCTGGTAAGGTCCATCTCCGCCGCCACGGTAGAGAAGGCGCTACGAACGACCCGCAGGCTCTCCTCCAGGTCTCCGGCATCGCCGAGTTGAGCCTCGATTGGTCGGATAATGTACGGTTCCGGACCATCGGCGAGTTCGATCTGCCCTGAGGCGATCATCCCGATGGTCTCCGTCATGAGCCGGTGCTCGTGCTCGAGGATACGTTCGGCCAGTATCTCAGGGACATCTCCGGATCGTACCGGTACGCGCCTGCGGGTAAGAACCGCGCCGTGGTCGTACCGGCCGTCCACCACGTGCACGGTGGCCCCGCTCTCGGTTTCACCGGCCTCGAGAACGGCACGATGCACGTTGATGCCATACATCCCTCTGCCACCGTATTTGGGAAGGAGCGCCGGATGGATGTTGATGACCCTGTTTTTATAGGACGATAGAACCTCCGGGCCGATCCGCTTCATATATCCTGCGAGGACGACCAATTCGACCCGATTCTCCAGCAGGGTTCGGAGAATCGATCGGTCCAGTTCGGAGGGATCGGGATGGGTTTTCGAACTCAGGTGGACGGCGCGGATGCCGGCAGCTCTCGCCCGGGCGAGCGACTTCGATGCGGAGTTGTTGCTGATGACCACGCACACCTCCGCCTCGATCTCGCCGGCCATAGATGCGTCCATGATCGACTGGAGGTTCGTACCGGTGTGAGAAGCCAAGATGCCGAGGCGTAGTTTTCGACTCACTTCGCGGTTCGCCTCAACTCCGCGATCTTCCGATCCAGATCCGCCTGGAGAGATCGGTATATGAACTCATGGACCGCTTCTGCGTACATCTCCTTCCTCCGTCTGTCGAACATCAGGACATAGATGTCGGTTGTCGCGGCGTCACGATTCACGCCGTCCTGCGACGACTGTCCGGCACGCTCCGGCATATCGCGCTTTAGCGTCAGCCTGCCCGCCATGGCCGGCAGGCTTCCGGGGATGTCGATCTGTAGGCCGGAGAAGATGTCCCCGACGCCCACTTCCGAATCCGCGTCGAATGAACACGAGAGTCCCACCGAACTGATATCATGAACGACACCCATCACACGACGACGATTCACCACGGCGGAGAAGGGAGCGATCGCCTGACCTACGCCGCCGAATCGCAAGAATTTCCGCTGCCCGATGGCATGGTGCTCCTTGAGCGACGCGGCGATCTGCGCCGCCGCCTGCTCGATTCCCGCATTCAAGTTCACGAGGCCGAGGGCGAAGAGGTCGGCATATTGGGCAAACGTATCCAATCTCTCGCCTGTGGCGACGCCACCGATGGCGGCGATCGGGCCATCCTGACCGGCGAGTTCGAGCATAGCCGATTCGCGCCAACTATCGGGATCATCCAGATTCACATAGACGAGTACGTCTCTGCACTGTTGAAACAGGGTCCTGACGATGTCGCGTTCTTCCAGAATGTACGTCTCAAACTCCCCGGCAATCATGCCGGGTACTAATTGTGCTTTTACGACGTCCGGAGGTGAGATGAAGAACGTTTTACGACCGACCGAAGGGTAGTTTTTTTCCATATGCCAACCACATACCAACCACGGAATAAACGGTATTAATGAGACTCGTTGCGCAGGGCAAGTATCTCACACAAGCGCTGTCCGGGGCAACTGTTCTCATTCACGTCGCCCCGGGGGGTCCTACGCCGATAGTTATAGGATCGACCCGGGACGATACTTCGATTCCTCCGGGAACCGCGCCGTGATCTCAGATACCTCGGCCGCGAACCGGTCGACCTGCTCTCCGGCCAGTCCGACCAACCGGTCGGCGCCATCGATTATCCGGGTTATCTGGTCGAGGGAGAGACCCACCCTCTCATCGCGGGCCACCCGTTCAGCCAAATCGTTCGATTCGATACGCCCCTCGCGCAGATCCCGGACAACCGAGACCGCGTGTTCCTTGATCGCCTCGTGGGCCTCCTCACGACCGGCGCCGGCCTTCACGGCCTCCATAAGGATAGTGGTAGTCGCGAGGAAGGGCATGTACCGGCTGTTTTCGCGCTCGATGACGGCCGGGTTGACCTCCATCTGAACGAGAATTGTAAGCATGGTCTCGATCATTCCGTCGAGGGCGAAGAATCCGCCGGGAAGCGCCACCCGCCGCACCACGGAACAGGATACGTCTCCCTCGTGCCACTGATCTCCCGCCAGACCGGCAACCATCGTCTGGAAACCGGTCAGGATCTTCTGGAACCCACAGATGCGTTCGCAAGAGCGGGAGTTCATCTTGTGGGGCATGGCGGAAGACCCGGTCTGCCCCTTGGCGAACCCTTCGGCGGCGATCTCGTAGCCGGCCATGAGCCTGAGGGTTGTCGCGAAACTGCTCATGCCGGCCCCGGCCTGCACGAGACAACCGAGGACCTCATAGTCGAGACTCCGGGGATACACCTGCCCCACCACAGGCAGTAGATGGGGAACTCCCAGATGAGCCGCAACCCGCTCCTCGAGTACGGTGGTCTTCTCGGAATCACCCTCGAGGAGGGTCAGGAGGTCCATCTGCGTGCCCACGGCGCCCTTCAATCCCCGCACGGCGAACCGCTCGAGACACGCATCGATCCTCCGCCATGCGAGCAGCAGTTCCTGCCCGAACATGGCCCATCGTTTCCCCAGGGTCGTGGGCTGGGCGGCCACGTTGTGCGTCCGGGCCGTAATGGTCATGTTTCTGTATTCCCGTGCCTTCTCGGCCAGCAGCGCCGGCACGGCACACAGTTTCCCCCGAACCAGGCGAAGTGCCTCGAAGACTTGCAAACCCTCCACGTTTTCGGTCAGATCTCTGCTGGTCATGCCCTTGTGGATCTGTTCATATCCGGCGAGTTCACAGTATTCATCGATCCGGGCCTTCACGTCATGCCGGGTAATCCGTTCTCTCATCGCAATTGAGTCGAGGTCTATCTCGTCCCGGACGGCCTCGTACGCGGAGATGGCCTCCTCCGGGATATCGATTCCCAGATCCCGCTGCGCCTTCATCACCGCGATCCACAGTTCGCGCTCCTTGCGGACCTTCCCACGGGGTGACCAGATCGCCTTCATCGCCTCCGTAGCATACCGTTCAGCCAATACATCGGGTATCGTTTCCATCGGGTGAGTATACAACAAAAGATAGCCGGCGCCTACGGCGCCGGCCGGGTCATCTCTTGGGGTTGTACGAGTTCGTCGTACTCGTCGGGGGTGACGTATCCGAGAGAAACCGCGGCTTCCCTGAGGGTGGTGTCCTCGGCGAACGCCTTCTTGGCGACTTCCGCCGCCTTGTCGTACCCGATGCGGGGGCTCAGGGCGGTGACCAACATCAACGAACGGGTGAGGTTTTCAGCGATTCGATCCTCGTTGGCGCGGACCCCCTCAACACAGTTCACCGCAAAGGAGCCCATACCGTCTGCCAGGAGCCGTATCGACTGCAGCACGTTGTAGATGATGACCGGCTTGAATACGTTCAGCTCGAAGTTCCCCTGAGATCCGGCCACCGTCACGGCGGTATGGTTCCCCATTACCTGAACACAGACCATGGTGACGGCCTCAGCCTGGGTGGGATTCACCTTACCGGGCATGATCGAGCTGCCCGGCTCGTTGGCCGGTATGATGATCTCGCCCAGCCCCGAACGGGGGCCGGATCCGAGCCACCGGATGTCGTTGGCGATCTTGAACAGCGAACACGATAGAGTGTTCAGCACCCCGGAGAAAGCCACGAGGGCATCGTGGGCTGCCAGCGCGGCGAACCGGTTGGTGACGGGCCGAAAGGGCAACCCAGTGAAGCCGGCTATCTCGGCAACCGTCGATTCCGCGAACCCTCGATACGTGTTCAAGCCGGTGCCCACCGCGGTTCCTCCCAGGGCGAGGCCGTAGATGGAGTCGAGGGACGCCGTGATCCGGTCGATGCCTGCCTGTATCTGGTTTCTGTATCCCGAAAACTCCTGCCCCAGCGTCAGGGGAACGGCATCCTGCAGATGTGTTCGGCCGCACTTGACGATGGCCGCGAACTCCTTCTCCTTCCGGGCAAGGGTGTCACGCAGAGACACGGCTCGGGGAAGCAGCGTGCCGACGGTACTCTCCGCCACGGCGACATGCATGGCCGTCGGGAACACGTCGTTGGAGGATTGAGACATGTTCACGTGGTCGTTGGGATGGACGGGGTTCTTGCTGCCCATCTGCCCGCCGAGGATCTCGATGGCACGGTTCGCGATCACCTCATTGGCGTTCATGTTGGTCTGGGTTCCGCTGCCGGTCTGCCACACCGAGAGGGGAAAATGCGAATCCAACCGGCCGGCGATCACCTCGTCGACGGCGGAGATCATCGGTTCCATGAGTTCCTCCGGAAGACGCCCGGAGGAGCCGTTCACCCGGGCCGCGGCCCGCTTCACGATTCCCAGTGCCCGGATGAACTCCCTGGGAAAGCGCTCCTCACCGATCTGAAAGTTCTTGATAGACCGCTGGGTCTGGCACCCCCAATACCTGGAACTCTCGACCTCCATGGAGCCGAGGGTATCTCGCTCCGTCCTATATGTCGCCATCTCTCTCTCCCTTCATCATACCTGCTTGCCTCTGAACCGGGCCATGTAGAGGGACTAAATACGCCGCGGATATCGACGCAATTGCAGTAGGTATCTCATGATCCGGTGCTCCTTCCTTCGAACGCCCGAAGAAGTGTATCGATTGTGTCTACGACAACACCCAGCTCTCCCGGTTTCACCGTATTCAGGTATTGTGAAAACCGTTCGGCCACGGCCTGGTCGAGATCGGCCAATACCGCTTCGCCCTCCGGCGAAAGCGCCACGTGTACCGACCTTCGGTTCTCGGGATCGACACTCCTCGTGACGAGTCCCTCCTGAACCAACGCCTCCACGGTCCGGCTGACCGCGGGTGGAGAGATACGCCCGTGCCGGGAGAGTTCGTTTACCGTGCACTGCCCCCGGCGAAGGTGACGGAGAACGGAAAACTGGCTCATGGTAATATCCGACTGTTCTTCGAGCTCCTCATGCACGATTCCCTTCATGACACGGAAGAGGATCGGGATACGCTCCAATAGGATCATCCCGTACTCCAGTGTTTTCCTACTCATCTCTTCCCCCTGGAGGATATATACTCATCAACTATTCGAATGGTCAAGTGTTGATTTGGTTAATTTTATACGCAATCAACAAACCCACGGTGAAGTACTTGACGACCGTTTCGGAATGCTTCATATTCCCTCTTTGTATGAACACTTTCAACTTCTTATATACGTATGCGAAAAGGCAATGGCCCACGCTCCTGATTACGATGATCGTCGTGCTGGAAAACTCCCGCATCGTCCAGTCGGGCACTCACGAGGAACTGATCGAAGCCGAAGGCCGGTATCGCATGCTCAGCACGGCCGCGGGATAGGCTGTCGATACCACCATGGGCATCATCCAGATCCTGCTCTCCGGCCTGTCCGCCGGCGCCTTCAGCCTGGGGTACAAGATCGCGGGCCGTCGGGGATACGCGCCGGAACCGCTGCTCACCGCGTTCTCCCTGGTAATAGGCGCCGTCTCTCTCGTGATGTGCCTAACCGCCGGCAACCGGTTGGGGGACACGACCACGTTCGTCTTAGGGGCGGTGATGGGCGTGTTCATGCTTTCGGCTATCATGCTCTACTTCTCCGTGATGCGGACGGCCCGGCACAACGTCTCCTGGACGGTCATTCAGTTCAGCGTCCTGATCCCCTTCCTCTTCAGCATCATCGTCTACGGAGAACGGCCCGGATTCGCGGCCCTTTCGGGGACAGGCTGCATCATCCTCTCCGTGCTTCTCTTCGGCACCGGTCGGCTCAGGAAGAGTTCCAAAGGTATCACACAGAAGAAACCGTCGGATCGAACCGGAGCCCGCCTGAGACAGGGAAGCGCCTCCGGTGTCAGGATTGCCGTGGCACTCACTCTCTCTACCATCCTCTCAGGCTTCTCCCAGACCGTCGCCCCCGTGTATCGAAACATGAAGCCGGACGGAACCTTGCCTCCCCTCATGTTTGCGGCAGGCGTCTCTATGACGATCATCGCGGTAACCTGGACCCTGCTGAAGGGCAAGGCGTCGGGAACGGTGCGCCTTTCGGAGACCATTCCCCGGTCATCTTCGAACAGACCGGAGCTTCCCGCTTCACGACGTTTTTTCGGCCTTCTATCGGTGGCCGCATACATGGGAGTGCTAAACATGACCGCCTTCGGCCTGCTTCTCATCGGGCTTCATACTGTTCCGGGTACGATTGCCTTTCCGGCTAGAAACGCGGTCAACATCCTGGCCGTGTTCCTCTTCTCCTTCCTCCTCTTCGGCGAACGGGCAGACCGGTATGAGCTGGCCGGGGCCGGGGCGGCGGTCGTGGGCATCGCCCTCGTGTCGTCGGGCGTCTGACATCGACGAGGAACGGAGTCGGTATCGTCGTCTGGGCGGATCAGGGTCTGATACAGCCTCTCGACGATGTAATCGCAGAAACATTCCCCTCTGGAACAAGATCGTCGTCCCGCTCAACTCTCACGAGTACGGTTTATACAAAGACCAGATATGGGCCTTCACCAGCCCGTTGAACGCCAAACACAACGGCCCCATGAACGCCATCCGCCAGAGCTGGCTTGACAACCTGGGTCTGGAAATGCCGACCACTCCGGAAGAACAACTGGAAGTGGCCAAGGCATTTACCTTCCAGGATCCCGACGGCAACGGCAAAGACGATACCTGGGGGATGAGCGGAATGAAGGGCCTCGGCAGGATGAATTTCTGTTTCAATCCCTTCGGCATCATCTACGGGTATGACGACTGGACCGTAGTCGACGGCAAGGTCACTCCCATGATCGTCCAGGACGGCATGAAAGACGCCCTGGCCTACATCAAGGAGTGTTACGACGCCGGCGTCATCGATCCCGATTCCTTCGTCCAGGACGGCACCAAACAGTGGGAGAAGGTTCGCCAGGGAACCTACGGCATCTTCGAGATGTACGCCAACGGCGTACTCAACGTAGCCATGCCCGCCATGAAGGCGTTGGACGAAACCGTCAACCTGAAGCTCATCTACCCGCCGGTAAAAGGCCCTGACGGAACCCAGATCATGCGCACGGCCGATCGTGCCAACTCAGGTCTGTTCGCAGCCCCGGTCACCAACGAGCATCCCGAAGCCTTCGCACAGATCTTCCAATGGCTCCTCGAGGGTAACGCCGACACCGTTAACTTTGGCAACCAGGAAGGCGTCAGCTACCATCAGATCGGCCAGTTCCAGTGGGAAGTCGGCCGCCAGAGCGACCCGACCTGGTACCGCATGAACTACCGGCTCATGTACTCCATCTCTTCACACGCCGCTTCGGACCAGGGTGTCTACGACTTCTGGCAGACCATGTATGAACACGGGATCACCACTCCCGACTATCCCTTGTTCATCAAGGCCGAAATCGAATACGGCGTGGCTAACGACTACTTCATCAAGTCTAAGATCGCCATCGACAAGATGCCCGAGCTTCAGACCTACTTCGACGAGTTGGCCATGGACATCGTCCTCGGCAAGAAACCCATCGACGCGTTCGACGGCTGGGTCGAGTTCTTCTACGCCAACGGCGGAGAGGAGATCATCGAAGACGCGACCAAGTTGAACATGTAACGACGACGAGTTTTCTACTCACAATGAACTAACTTTTCAGTATATCCCCCGCCTCGGCGGGGGATATACTTTTTTTGAGACAGAAATATCGAGACATATTGCCGCACGAACAGTCCTCCTGATATTCGCGGCACAGGCAATGCAGGGAATTGCGTTCGGGCTCCTCCATTCGACCGCCGTTACGTATGTCACGACCTTAAGTCCGGATGAGATAAAAGCTTCGGCCCTCACCATCGCCACGGGCATGTACATGAGCCTCACCGGAATAGTGAGTCCGGCGGTCTTTGGTTTCATCAACGAGAGGTATGGGCTGTCCACCGGATACATCATCGGTGTAGTACTCTCCGCGACTGCATTGCTCATCTTCCTCGTACTGTCGCGCGGCCTGAAGAACCAAAACCTTCGTCAGAATAGGGAGGGAGATCAGCAGGCTTGACAGAAAGGGTAGATCACTGTTATTTTATACTGACTGGTCAGTTTATCAAATATCATAGCATTTGGAGGAAACATCATGACGGTATTCGTATTCTTCGACGCCTATGCGTCATCCTACGAGATCAAGGGTGAGATCGGGACGGCCTCAAGCATGGACGGGGTGGAATCGATGACACTCCTGCAGAAGGCCGAGGGAGATGCGGTCGCGGCGTACTGTATCGAGATGAAGGTCACCGACGAAAAGACCGAGGAGGTCATGCAGCGTATCAAGTCGATGGCCGCGCAGTACTCGGGGTACGTCTCCAACTTCAAGGTGATGTCCTACAAACAGGCGTAACCAGGGCCGAACACGCCCTGTGGGTATCTGATGCCACGAAAGAACGTCACTCGCGATACAATCCTGGCGGCAGCGGTCGCCGTATTCTCACGCCAGGGATACGCCAAGGCCACGATGAACGAGATCGCCGCCTCCGCCGGTGTAGCCAAGGGCAGCCTCTACTACAACTTCCCAAACAAGGCCAGGCTCTTCGCGAGTATCTACTCGGAAGGCTACGAGGCGGCACGGAGCAGGGTCATGGCCGCGATTGATTCGCAGAGCCCGCCGGAAGCGATAATCGATCGTGTCGTCCGGATTCTGACTGAAATGTTCCTCGAGTTTCCCGATCTCGCCGGGATCCTGTTCTACTCGATTCCCCCGGAACTGGACCCGCCCACCTACGACGACGTGGTGGGCATTCGGGAGAAGTTCATCCGGCTGGTAGGAGAACTCATCACAAAAGGTGTCGAGGAGGGCGTACTCAAAGACCTCGATCCCGAACTCACGGCCATCGGATTGGTCTCGATGACCCTGGCCATCTGCCTCAGAACGGTAAATCCACAAAATGGAACAAATCGGAACAGCGACCTTCCACTTGCGAGAAGAGAGAAAATCGCCGACCTGATCTCCACCATGGTCATGCGCGGAGTCATGCTGCAATAATGCTACGAATGGTGTACACTTTACGCTACGGATAAACCGATCGTTACGACTCCGACCGTGATAGACGATGATAGACGGTGATAGAGAGAGAAGGAACACAATTCATGAAAACAATCTACGTAATGGCAGATTCGTTGAGACGAGACCACGCGGGTGTCTATGGAAATCCTCCGTGGGGAACCGTGCGTACGCCGAATCTCAAGGCCTTCGCCGAAACCGCAACCATTTTCGACAACGCGTATATCGGTTCGTTCCCGACGGTACCGAACCGCAGAGACACCCATCTGGGACACGCCGACAAGGGCATGCCCTTCAACCGCTGGAAGGCGTTGGATGACGACGAGGTCAGTTTCCCGGCCCTTTTACGGGAGCATGGAATCCCGTCGATGCTGATCACCGATACCCAGAACAACGTCACTAAAGGCAGAAACATACAGCGAGACTACACCGGCTGGACCCTGAACCGGGGCCAGGAGGGCGACAACTGCCGTCTAGACGACTCGGTCCCTCTGGAATATCCGGTACCGGAACACCTTATCCGCTACCCGGCGGCGATGTGGCACCAGGTCCTCGTAAACCGGGTCCATCGGAGATTCGAGACCGATTGGTTCGCGCCGGGCACCTATGCCCTCGCCATGCAGTGGCTCGAGAAGAACTACACCAGGGAGAATTTCTTCCTCTGGATCGATACCTTCGACCCGCACGAGCCCTGGGACCCGCCGCAGCACTACGTCGATATGTACGATCCCGGCTATTCCGGCCGAATCTTCGAGGCCCCCAGTTACGGCATTCGCACCGAGATGGGAATCACGGACCGGGAGCTGCAGCACATCCGGGCCAGGTACGCCGGAGAGGTTACCATGGTGGACACATGGTTCGGCCGGCTGCTGGAAACCCTCGAAAATCTCGGAATCGCCGACGATACCGCGATCATCTTCTGCGCCGATCACGGTACCTGTTTCGACGGCCCCGGCGACCAGGGATTCCTACACAAGATTCCCCATGTCGGTGCCGACGGATTGACCATCGCCGCAGGAAGAAAGCTCACTCAACCGATTCGGTATTTTCCACTCTCGATGAACGCGGCACGAATTCCTCTGATGATTCGCGTTCCCGGCGTACACGACGTGGATCACAGGGTCGGAGCGTTCGTGCAGCCGTGGGACATCACGGCCACGATCCTCGATCTTTACGACATCGACGTACCGGATTCGGTCATCGGCAAGTCGGTGCTGCCGTTGATTCATGGCCAGGACGAATGGCACCGCGGTTCCGCGGTCTTCGGCAACTGCACGGGAACCCCGGACTCACCGGGCGGACAGATTCAGGCGACCGACGGTGAGTGGGCACTCACGCTTTGGTCGGGAGAACGCGAACCGGCACTGCACAATCTACGGACCGACCCGGAGCGTCAGAAGAATCTATTTTCAGAAAAATCGCCGGAGGGAGATCGATTGAAAGGCGAGATAGCCGAATTTCTCAAGGCTCAGGGTATCGAAGGGGAGTGGCTGCGGAGATACCGGATCCGGTGAAACAGGCTGCAGGCCGCATGTTGCAGTCTACGGAGACAAAAAGAACCACTTCATGAAGTAACAATACCGAGGAGGGATGGATGGCGACAGGAGGTACCCTCTATGAAGATAGAGGGAAGAAGCTCAAATCATCGGGGATCGATTTCGATCGGGCGGTACTCGTCGTGCTGTCACCCGAACAGATCGGGACGACGGTGCTACTCGACAACCCGGAAACGATTATCGGCCGTAGCGGAGGATGCGATCTCGTACTCGATGATCCCCGAGTCAGCGGCGAGCACTCGCTGATCACGGCGAGCCGGGAGGACGGCTTCATGATAGATGATCTCGATTCCACCAACGGCACATACGTCAACAACCGCAGAATCAAGAAGCGTGAGGTCCTCTCTTACGGCGATCGAATCGTAATAGGCGACACGATTCTTCGGTTCTTCTTGGAGGAACGGTTGAATTGACGCACCCAGCACGGGGATCCGGAACCTTACCCTGAAAGCGCATCCGTCGGTGCGTAGATGAAGGCCAGGATCGCCCTCAACAGGCTGCCAATCGTCGATGTCATGTCGAGTACTTCAATACGCAGGCCCACGGCCCATCGTCATTCCGCCCATGACGCACGCCGACGCACACGGAACCGGAGCCGGGAGTCGACAGCCTGACCGTATCCACCCCATCGGGAATCCGCTCAGGCGCCACCCAGCGGCAACCGTCGATATCGA